>PLHC01000054.1 GCA_003138795.1 Granulicella sp.
CGCTGTTCGGCGAGAAGTATGGTGAGCGGGTGCGGGTGGTGCGAGTTGGGGAGTTCTCGACCGAGCTGTGCGGTGGAATTCATGCGGCGGCGACGGGTGAGATTGGGCTGCTGAAGCTACTGGGTGAGAGCGCGGTGGCGAGCGGCGTGCGGCGCGTGGAGGCGGNNCGCTGGGACTGTTCCGGCGCGATGCGGATGTGGCGAAGGTGGCGGCGCAGTTTGTGGGCAGCGGTGAGGCGAGTGCGGAGTCGCTGCGGGCGAAGGTGTCGCATCAGGAAGAGGAGATGAAGAAGCTGCGGCGGGAGTTGGAGTCGCTGCGGATGAAGTCGGCTTCGGCGGCTACTGCCGATGCGGCGGGGAATGCGGTTGAGGTTAAAGGAATCAAGGTGCTGGCGCAGAGAGTGGATGCGTTGGATAAGAGCCAGATGAGGAATCTGGTGGATGAGCTGCGGGGGAAGCTGGGCTCGGGTGTGGTGGTGCTGGGCGCGGCGAGTGATGGGAAGGTGTCTCTGATTGTTGGAGTTAGTAAGGACCTGACGACGCGCGTGCAGGCAGGGAAGATTGTTGGACAGATTGCGGCGAAGGTCGGCGGTAAGGGGGGTGGACGGCCGGATCTCGCGGAGGCCGGTGGGAACGATGTCGCGGGGCTGGATGCGGCGCTGGCGTCGGCTGCTGCGGTGGTGGGGGAGTTGCTGGGGTAGGGTTCGTGCGGGCTCGAGGCACAGCAGATTCCCTGTGGGAATGACAGAAGAAAGACAAAGGCAGCGTCCTTATGGAGGGTATTCGAGTGAGTACCTTGGGGGGATTCACGTGCGGAGGAGAGGGAAGGAACCTACACTGAAGACTGGTATGGGTCTGCTTCGTCAGGGCGGGAATGGCAGGGGCTGCGGCTGGTTGAGCGCGGTGGCTTTGGTGGTGTTGTGCGGTGTGGGCGTGGGCTCGGCGACGACGCGGACCAGGGTGGAGCGGGCGCGCGTGTCGCCGTGGGATGCGGCGGTGGAGGCTCGGCAACGGTTTGAGACGAAGCCTGCGGGGACGCACTCCAAGGTTGAGTACACGCAGGTGATGGATGAGTTTCGGGCGATCTATCACGCGGACCCGCAGGATGCGCATGCGGCGCGCTCGGTGGAGCAGGTGGCGGAGTTGCTGGCCGAGCAGGGACGAGAGTTGGGCGATACGAAGAGCCTGCGCGATGCGGCGGGGCAGTATGAGTTTTTAGCCAAGGCGTATCCGGGAGGAACGATGGCTCCGCGAGCGCTGGAGCAGGCGCTGGAGTTGCTGGGGCCGGATGCGGCGGATGATGCGGCTGAGGCGCGCAAGGTTAAGACGGAGCTCGAGCTGGTGTATCCGAAGTATGCGCGGAGTGTGAAGGCTGGGCCGGCTGTATCCAAAGGCGATGTTGCGTCGGCTGGCGAAAGGCGGTCGTTTGCTACCGCAAACAATGCCCACCTTATCGACGATAAAGCCGTCGCGAAGATGGGGCACCCGGATGTCGTCGCTCACAAAAATCCGGACGCTGGGCGCTCGGTTGTCGTGGAAGAGACGGAGCCGGTGCGCGTGGCTCCGAGGATGAGGGAAGAGGCGGCTAAGGGGCGGGTGATTCCGGAGGTTCCGGAGAGGGAGCAGACGGGGCCGCTGGCGGTGGTGACCGGGATTCGGCATTGGTCGACGTCGAGCTATACGCGTGTGGCGATCGACCTGAACGTGGATCCGAGCGAGGACGTGAAGTATGAGGCGGCGCGGGTGGAGAATCCGGATCGCATCTTCTTCGATCTGCACCATGCAAGGCTGGCGCCGCAGTTGGCGGGCAAGAGCTTTACGGTGACCGATGATGGATTTTTGACGAAGGTCCGTGCGGCGCAGTTCTCGGATGAGGTGACGCGGGTGGTGCTGGATGTGCATGAGGTGACGGAGTACTCGGCGTTTCTGCTGCCGAATCCGTATCGGCTGATTATTGATATTCATGGGAAGGCGGGGGCTCCTACTAGAGAAGACGCAGCTGCTGACAGGGCGCAGGCAGCGGCGAGCGTGGCTGCGAAAGTGAGTGCGGTGGATGTGGCTGCGGTGAGTGCGCCCGCGATGGTGAGTGCGCCGGCGATGGTGAGTGCGCACGTGACGAGGCCGAGCGCAGGTGGAGTGGTGGCGATGTCGAGTCTGCCGCCGATGCCGGTGACGGATGGCAGTGCGAGCTTTGGCCTGCCGGCGAAGAGCCTGGGCGCGGCGAGGACGGAGAGGGTTGTGGCGCCGCAGCGGGTGGTGATCTCGTCGAAGCCGACGGCGTCGAAGCCGGTTCCGAATACGGTGACGAAGAGCTCGAACGATACGGGAACTGAGGTTGCTGCGGTGAGCGAGCAGCCGGGGAAGGTGGAGGCGACACACAGTCCAACGTCGAAGCCGATTGCGGAGAAGAGCAACGATGACCCGGCGAGTGGAGACCACTATGTGCCGAGGTCGAGACGTAGAGCGACGGCGGCGAGTGCGGCTGACATGAGTGCGGTTGCGAGTGCGGCGGTGAGTGCGGCTCCGGCGCAGGCGGCGTTGCCGACGGCGGATGGTGAGACGTCGCTGATGCGCACGCTGGGATTGAAGATTGGGCGGATCGTGATCGATGCGGGGCATGGTGGGCATGACTCGGGAACCCTGGGCGTGGGTGGCATCGAGGAGAAGGATGTGGTGCTCGATGTAGCGCTAAGGCTGGGCAAGCTGCTGCATGATCGGCTGGGCGCGGAGATTGTTTACACGCGCGCGGACGATACGTTTATTCCGCTGGAGACGCGGACTGCGATTGCGAATAAAGCGCAGGCGGATCTGTTTATCAGCGTGCATGCGAATAGTTCGCCGGATGAGAGCGCGCGTGGGGTCGAGGTGTACTACCTGAACTTTACGAGCGACCCGGAGGCGATGAGGGTGGCGAGCCGCGAGAATGCGGTGTCGACGCAGAGCGTGCATGAGCTGAGCGACCTGGTGAAGAAGATTGCGCTGAAGGACAAGATTGAGGAGTCGAAGGAACTGGCCAGCGACGTGGATGCGTCGCTGTATGCGGGGCTGCGGAAGGGCAATGAGGGGTTGAAGGACCGCGGGGTGAAGAAGGCGCCGTTTGTGGTGCTGATCGGAGCGAATATGCCGTCGATCCTGGCAGAGATCAGCTTTGTGACGAATCCGGACGACGCGGAGAAGCTGCAGACGCCGGAGTATCGCGAGCGGGTGGCGGAGAGTTTGTACAAGGGCGTCGCACGGTATGCGGTGGGGATCAATGGGGTGAAGTCGAAGGTGCGGACGACCGAGCAGGCCGAGCGGTAAGGCGTGTGTTTTGTGCTGGGCGGGTGAAGCAGATTCCCTTTGGGAAGGACAGAAAGAAAAGCAAAGGCAAGAGCGAAATGCAGGGGTTTCTCCAGTGCGTCTCGCGGTGACGCCGCGAGACTTCGGTCGAGATGGCGAGGCCGTGGGAGTGGGGTTGGGACTGGGATGTCGTGTGCTGCTCCTGTTTGGGCGGTTGGTGTAGTCTGTGCGCTGTATGAAATTGGGTTTTGGGAAAAGACGTGGTGTGGCGCTGATGATGATGGCGGCGGGGCTTGCGGCGGGTGCGGCTGCGCAGACGTCGATTGCGATTACGGAGCCGAGTGTGCCGTTGCTGCCGGCGAAGTTCGGGGAGTGGACGAAGGCGGGATCGGGCGGCGAGACGCCGAGCTATTCGCTGGTGACTGTAAATAAGGATGCGCTCGAGGAGTGCGGGCCACAGCGGTCGCAGGTGGTGGAGTACACGCGCGGTGGACGCAACGCGCATCGCGATGTGCATATAGAGGCGATTCAGTTTGGGGACCGGACCGGGGCCTACAGCGCGTTCACGCTGGTGGAGCGGCCGGGAATGACAGTCGGTACGGAGTTGGGGTCGAGTGATGCGGTGGGAGATGGAGCGGTGCTGTTCGCGGTGGGGTCATCGGTGGTGCTGGCGAACTTTGGTGGGACGGCAACGGCAGGGGATATCGCTTCGCTGAGGGCGCTGGCCGAGGGAATTCCGAAGATTGCAGGGAATCGGGGCGTGGCTCCGCTGCTGCCGACACTGGCGCCGGCGCAGGGATTGGTGGAGGGAAGCGTGCGGTATGCGCTGGGGCCGGTGAGTTATGCGGCCGAGGGCGGGGTGCTGCCGGTGAATTCGCTGGGTTGGGACAAGGAAGCGGAGGCGGTTACGGCGCTGTATGACGATGCGCGCGGTAAGGAGACGCTGACCTTGCTGCTGTATCCGACGCCGACGATTGCGGAGAGCATCACGAAGGCGATTCAGGATGAAGTGGCGCAGATGGGTGCGGAGCCGGGTGCGAACTTTGGGACCGCCAAGGTGCGTCGTGAGGGGCCGCTCGTGCTGCTGGCATCGGGGAGCTTTTCGGGCGATGAGGCGCAGCGGATGGTCGAGAACATCCACCTGAAGGAGATGGCCTTCAATCAGGATGTGAAGCCGCCTTTTCACGTGATGGCGGCACAGACGTTTAGCCTGCTGACGAATATTGGGATCCTCTCCGGGGTGCTGATGGCGGCGGCGGTGTTGCTGGGGCTGTTTCTGGGGGTGGGACGGGCTACGTTCCGCGTGCTGCGGGGTAAACCGGCGGCATCGGAGCCGGAGTTTTTGAGCCTGCACCTGGCGCCGCAGAATAAACCGGCGCAGTTCCATCGGTCGGACTCAAATGAAGGTAGTTAGGGAGTTTCGAGGGGTTTTGAGTGGGCCAGTGGTGGGCTGTGGAAGGCAACCGAAGAAAGCCGGAGAAAACCGGGACGAACGGCATTGAATCAGGCTAAGTTGTTGATTTTTATAAGGATGATAAAACTCCGAAAACGTTCTTGACAGCGCCGGAGAGCGAACATAGTCTTGCACCAGAGAGTTCCGATGGCTTTGCCTCCGTTGGAGCTGCCTCCCATAGGAAAGGGTCGCCCTGTTGCCGGGCGGCCCTTTTGTCTTGTGGATAAGATGGTTGTAATCGTGGGAATGTGGTGTGGGTCATGTGGCAAATGAGCCGGGTAGGTGCGGTTGGCTTCGTATTCCGTTGTGAGCGCGAGCTGTGGGTGTGAATGGGCTGTGGAGAAACAGATTCGTACGGGAACGATGGAAAGAAATGCACGGTAAGAGAAGGTGATTTTGCGGATGGGTTAATTGCCGCTAGAATGACTGAGGAGTAGGCCGACGTAGCTCAGTTGGTAGAGCAGCTGATTCGTAATCAGCAGGTCAACGGTTCAAGTCCGTTCGTCGGCTCCATAAAATCAGTAGTTTAGGAACCGTTATCCTCTTTACGCCACAGCCTTGTGGCGTGAATTGTGACGTGAACGGATTTCTGTTGCATCCGAGTCCATCACTGAACGCACGCGTTCGAGATCAGGATGCTGGTAAATCATCGCGGTCTGGACGCTTGAATGACCCATGGCACGCACACCAGGGAAATATCCCCTGTTGACGCCATGAGCCGTGTGCCGAACGCATGCCGCCCTGAGTACAGCACGATCTCCTTGGGGTAGGCCTGCGTCCTTCCTTGCCGTCTGGAATGCCTTGGCAACAGTGATGGTGTGACCGCTGCCTGAGTCGGAAGGGAAGATCCAACCGCTCGTTTGTCCTCCGCGACGAGCGAGTAACGCCTTTCGAACTCTGTTGCTCATTGGAATGAACCTCCGGGACCGCTTAGTCTTCCCACGCGGCACGAAGATAACCTCGTTGTCCCAATCGACGTTCTCCCAGCGCGCTTCAAAGACCTCAGAGGGACGCATGCCACAATCTAGGACGATCATGGCGACGTCACGCAGCGGCTGTTTAGCCACAGCAAGAAGTTTAACTGCCGATTCAGCATCGATGATTGTGGAACGCCCCTCCTCCTTCAAGAGCTTGATGCGTGGAGCTGACCCAATGAGACCCCACTCCGCTGCCTTGCCTAACATACGGCGCAACGTGCGGAAAGCGCAGTTCGCATTTGCTGGAGAATGGTCGAACCGGAGCACCTCTGCTTCATCTGTCGTGACGTGACCAATGCGCATCTTCGAGATTGGTGCCTTCACGAGCAACTTCCAGCCTGTGTGATAGTACCGTTTCGTTTTGGCTTCCAGCCGGGTTCCGTCGACCCAATCAAGAAACCGTAATGAGAACTCGGCGAGTGTCGCTGATTTCATTCTTCCAGTCAGCTTCCCTTGCCGCGCCTTGTTCATGAGTGCCGATTCGATAGCGCGAGCTTTTGAAGAGGTGCTCTCTTTCGTCGACCCGCGGTACCTTCGGCTAGCAGTAGCTCCGCTGGACATGATTGCGCAGTTCCAATGAATACAACAGGCGAATCGGGGCCGCGTTAGCGACCCTGTCTAGCTGGTTGAGCGGCTCACAAACTATGTCCCCGGCTCCGCTGGGTGTTTTACTTGCAGCAGTCCGGTCCGCAGCATGGCTTCGCTCCAGCGACCAAAGGCTTTGCATAAATGCTGGCGGTCGGCAAGATGCCTTTTCCTTCATTCTTGCCGTCCAGTTGCCGTAGCTTATGGGCTACACTTAGCTTATGATTGAGATTCGGGAGACGGAGACGTTTTCAGCTTGGCTGCGGGCTCTCCGAGACGACCGAGCGAAGGCGAAGATTGCAGTCCGTGTTCGGCGACTTGCTTTCGGCAATCCCGGCGACGTAAAGCCGGTAGGCGAGGGAGTGAGCGAACTCCGCGTCCACCACGGCGCGGGCTATCGAGTCTATTTCGTGCAACGCGGAACCGTACTCATCGTGCTCCTCTGCGGCGGTGACAAGGCAACGCAGGACAAAGACATCGCAACAGCCAAGACCCTGGCAAGGGAGACCCCATGAGAGCAGCGAAGGCCGTAGAGAAGACAAGACCGTTCGATCCGGCGGAATACTTGGATAGCAGCGAAGGTATCGCCGCTTACATGACGGACGCGCTTGAATCCGGCGATCCGGCCTTTGTCGCCGATGCACTCGGCGTGATAGCGCGGGCGCGTGGTATGACGGAGGTGGCGCGGGAAGCTGGCGTCTCCCGCGAGAGCCTCTACCGGGCACTGAGCGCGGATGGCAACCCGGAATTTGGTACGGTCATGCGCGTTGCTCAGGCTCTCGGGCTAAAATTCTCCGTCACGCCAATGCCCCACAAAGCAGCCTAAGCTCCGTCACGCCTCACAAGTCTTCTTAAAACCAGCAGGGGCCACCCATTAAGTACAGCAATCATCCCCTATTTGTGCGCCGCACAGCCGCCTTCTCCCCATGTCGGCTATACCGTTACACACTCGACATCGTATGGGACGACACCAAACCTCTTGCAGCCTTCATCGGTCTCAATCCATCGACGGCCGACGAGGTGAAAGACGATCCAACTGTTCGACGATGCCGCGGCTTTGCCGAGCAATGGGGGTGCGGCGGCATGCGCATGCTCAATATCTTTGCGTACCGCGCTACCCTACCCGCCGATATGCAGGCCGTGGAAGACCCGGTCGGGTCCGAGAACGATCTGCAGATACCGCTTATTGGATGCACCGGCCCGCACGTAGCGTGCTGGGGGATCCACGGCAAGCATCTTGGCAGAGGAGCCGCCGTCCTGCAGAACCTATCCGGCCTGCAGTGCCTTGGCAGGACCGCGAACGGAAGCCCGAAACATCCGTTGTATCTGCCAGGCGCGACGCAGCTCGAGCACCTCTGAAGAAGAGAGCACAATCATGTTGAGTACCACGATATAGGTCAGAGTATGCAGAGTTTTATCGATGCGACCGAACTCTGCGATGGCCTGCGACAGCCGGGTAGGGGCGGTCCTGCGGATTTTAAGTCCGATTTCATTCATTCCGCATAACGCTGCATGGCAGCGCAGGAATCTGAATAAACGTATTATTTACAACATTTATATTGTTATACCGCGCTGCACTATGCTGCGACGCATCGCGCACGGACCCAAACTAAACATGCACCAAAACAGCCACCAGCTGATCTGTAGGCTCATAACCCAAAGGTCGTAGGTTCAAATCCTACCCCGCAACCATTTAGGGACTTTGAACCCCACAGAACCCCACATTAGCGTGGGGCTTTGTTGTTAACAGCCTTATCAGACGGCGACTTGCATTAGTCGCTTCGGTGGGAGGTGACCTTGCCCCCGCAAAACGTATCCCATAGCGAGCTGTTCTACTAGCGAAAGGGAAGCGGTGCGCCGTGAAAAGCCG
>PLHC01000044.1 GCA_003138795.1 Granulicella sp.
TTTCTGAAGAACACGAAATCTACACCGACTATGATGGCTGCCATCGCCACCGCGTAAAGCACGTTAGCTACCTGTCTGCCCATTTCAGTCCCTGGTTCAATGCGTAAATCTAATCAGGCGCAAGAGCGAATTCTCGGACGGACTCCTAGCCCTTGGCCAGCTCCGCCTTCACCAGCTCGCTCACGAGCTTGCCATCGGCGCGCGCGCCGCTGGCAGCAATCCTCTGCTGCGCGACCTTCATCACCGCGCCCATATCCTTTGCTACTGGCCGAGTACCGCCGTTGTCCTTGGTAACCTGCTCCACCGCACCGCTCACCAGCGCGCGCAGGTCGTCCTCGCTCGCGGCCTTGGGCATATAGCCCTCGATGAGCTCGATCTCCACCTGCTCCTTCGCCGCGAGCTCTGGCCGGTTGCCCTTGGTGAACTGCTCGATGGACTCCCTGCGCTGCTTCAGCATGGTCGTCAAAATCGACTGCTCCTCCGCGTCGGTCAGCGGCTCGCGCTTGTCGATCTCCTTATTCTTCAACGCCGCCTTCACCATCCGCAGCGTCGTCAGCGTCTCCTGCTGGCGCGCCTTCATCGCCGTAATAATGTCCGCGCCCAGCTGCTCGCCAATCTTTGCCATCGGTTCCACCTCTTCACCCACCAGTTTAGTGGTAAACGTGCAATCCAGCCGATAGACGCCCAGGCAACCCGCTAGAATAGCCGCATGATCCGTAAAACGCGACTCTTCACGCCGGGCCCGACGCCTCTGCTTCCGGCCGCTCAGTTCGCCATGGCGGCGGCCGATATCCACCATCGCACCGCTGAATTCCGCGCCCTGTACCTCCGCGTCCTCGCCCAGCTCAAGGACTTCGTCGGCACCACCAACGACGTCATCCTGCTCTCCAGCTCCGGCACCGGCGCCATGGAGGCCTCGGTCTCCAACCTCACCTCTCCCGGCGACCGCGTCCTCGTTCTCGCCGCCGGCAAGTTCGGCGAGCGCTGGTCCGGCATCGCCAAGGCCTTCGGCTGCCACGTCGACGTCGTCAGCGCGCCCTACGGCCAGACCTTCTCGCTCGACGAAGTCGCAGCCTCGCTCCACCTCGAGACCCGCGCCGTCTTCATGCAGGCCACCGAGACATCGACCGGCGTGCGCCACTGCGTGCCCGCCATCGCCAAGCTGCTCAAGGACACGCAGTCCGAAGCCCTGCTCATCGTCGACGCCATCACCGGCCTCGGCACAACCCATCTCGACATGGATTCATGGGGAGTGGATGTCCTCGTCGGCGGCTCGCAGAAGGCCGTCATGATTCCTCCCGGCCTCAGCTATCTCGCCATCAGCGACCGCGCCTGGGACCGCATGGAGGCCACCTACAACCCGCGCTACTACTTCGATCTCCGCAAGGAGCGCAAGAACGCGAGGCTCGGCGAGTCCGCCTACACGCCGGCCGTCTCCCTCATCGCCGCTCTCGGTGCAGCGTTCGACTGGATCGCCGCGCAGGCTGCCACCCCGGAGAACCCAGCAGGCTCGCTCGTCGAAGGCCGCAAGCTCCTGGTCGAGAACGCCGAGACCATCGCCGCCATGACCCGCGCCGCCGTGCAGGCGCTGGGCCTCAAGCTCTTCGCGCCCGACGCGTTCGCCGCCGCCGCGACGGCCATCCTCGCACCCGAGGGCGTCGACTCCGGCATCTTCGTCAAGGAGCTCAAATCGCGCTTCGGCGTCATCATCACCAACGGTCAGGGCGAGATGAAGGGCAAGCTCTTCCGCATCGCCCACCTCGGCTTCTTCGACTACATGGACACCATCGCGCTCATCGGTGCGATCGAACAGGTCGTCGTGAAGTCCCTCCCGCAACTCGGCGCAAAGTTCGGCGACGGCCTCATCGCCGCGCAGCAACTCTACGCCGACCGCAGCCCCACCGCCGCCGCCGACAACAAATGCCTCTGTGGCCGCGCCAAAGGCCACTGCTCGCTCACCGACTCCGCCGCGAAGTAGCTCCGGCAGGCACCCACACCGGGCGTTGGATACATCCCGGGTGCCCACCCCCACCTAAAGCTCCACATCCCACCCGAGTTCTCCACTACCCTTTACCCTCGTAAACTTAACTGCATGGCCAGCCTCAGCACGATCTCCCCGATGAACGACGGCCTCCCCTCCTCGATCCAGACCGAGGTCACGGTCCTCGGCGCCATGCTGCTCGACGCGGTCGCCATCACCGACGCCACCGCCAAGCTTCGCCCCGAAGACTTCTCGCTCGACTCCCACCAGCGCGTCTACCGCGTCATGGTCGACCTCATGGCGCAGGGCCACGCCGTCGATCTCATCACCGTCATGGACGCGCTCACCAAGCGCCGCGAGCTCGACGCCATCGGCGGCCCCGCCTACCTCGCCTTCCTCACCGAGGGTATCCCGCGCAATCCCAACATCGAGTCCTACGTCCGCATCGTCAAGGACAAGAGCCTGCTCCGCCAGCTGCTCGGCATCTTCAACGAAGGAATGGTGGCCGCCGCCGACCAGACCGAGGACGCCACCAAGGTTCTCAACGACGTCGAGGTCCGCCTCGCCGAGGTCGCCGACTCCGCCATCCAGCGCGGCTTCTCCAACATCCCCGAGATCGTCGCCAGCTCCTTCGGCTCCATCGACGCGCTCTACGAGCAGGGCCGCGAGGTCACCGGCCTCGCCACCCACTACATCGAGTTCGACAAGATGACCAGCGGCCTGCAGAACTCGGAGCTCATCATCATTGCGGCCCGGCCCAGCATGGGCAAGACCGCCTGGGCCATCAACATCGCGCAGAACTGCGCCGTCAAAGACGGCAAGGTCGTCGCCATCTTCTCGCTCGAAATGAGCAAGGAGTCGCTGCTCCGCCGCATGCTCGCGAGCGAGGCGATGGTCGGCAGCCGCAAGCTGCAGACCGGCTTCATCCCGCGCGAGGACAAGGGCAAGCTCATCGCCGCGCTCGATCGCCTCATGAACTGCAAGATGTTCATCGACGACACGCCCGGCATCACCCTCGCCGAGATGCGCGCCAAAGCCCGCCGCCTCCGCCAGCAGGAGGGCCGCCTCGACCTCATCGTCATCGACTACCTGCAGCTCATGACCGGCTCTTCCGGCAGCTCGCAAAAGAAGTTCGAGAACCGCACCCAGGAGGTCAGTTCGATCTCCCGCGGCCTCAAGGCGCTCGCCAAGGAACTCGGCGTTCCTGTCGTAGCCCTCTCGCAGCTATCGCGCGGCAGTGAACAGCGCACCGGCGACAAGAAGCCGCTGCTCTCCGATCTGCGCGAGTCCGGCTCCATCGAGCAGGACGCCGACGTGGTCGCCTTCATCCACCGCGAGGAGTACTACGACCGCGAGAACGAAGACCTCAAGGGCAAGGCCGAGATCATCATCGCCAAGCAGCGCAACGGCCCCACGGGCTCCGTGCAGCTAGCCTATCTCTCCGACTTCACCCGCTTCGAAAACCTCGACACCTCGCACGGCGGCGACTCCGGCGGCGACGCCTACTAGCTACGGCCCAACTAAGCTGTCAATGGTGCGAAATCATAGTAGTCGTCAGCTAAAGGGAAATTCGTCAGCACCAAACTAGATACACACCCATTGCATTTCTGCACAATCCACAGTGCAAAACGTCTTTTCCACCAAAGGGAGAATGCTAGAGTCGATGGATGGATGGATGTATGGCGAAGAGACGGCAAAACTGCAAAAGCCGCCCGAGCATCCAGGCGGCTCCCGTGTCTTGGAGCGATCCTGCAAGACCGCCCGCTGAAATGAACTTTAGCGTTAGATTTCTAGCGCGTCAAGCTTCGTTCGATCACCCGAACCTCTGCTGCAACAGAGACCATTCGAGCCGATCGGTAAACCCTAACCCTAACCCATAGGAGCATCCCCATGGAACCAGAAACACCCTCAGTAGACGGCGAGTGGATCATCACTCGGTATATCACTAAGAACGGTAAGCGCATTTACCCGAAGAACTCAAAGTTCTTTAGGTTTTTCGTACCCCGTATCAAAGTGAAAAACTAACTTCAACCGATCCCGTCGCGGTCTCCACACCGTGGCGGGATCACTTTTCATTTCGGGTAACTCTCTCATGCTCTTTGCTTGTGGAACAAAATAATTTTGTTCGCAAGCCGTATATCGGACGATTCCCCATTCGCCATTACTTATGTGATGCCCAATTGAGCTATTAGGTACCGCGAGGCTTCCGAGTTCGAAGCGCCTACTCCGTCTCTCCCGGCACCAGCTTCGGATTGATCTTCATCGCCGTGCGCTCATACGGGCGGCCCTTGGCCAGCGCGTCCTCGAGGTCCTTGTCATAGCCATAAAGGTCGTCGAAGAAGTGGGTCGTTCCATCCTCATCCGCAGTCGCCGTGAAGTAGCCAATCACCACGGGCAGCGGCTTCCTCAGATTCACCGTCCGGTTATTCAGACTGCCGTTCATCGCCACATCGACCTTGTCCGCGTCCCAGCCATTCTCCGCGTCCGGATCTCTCTGGTCGCCATGCAGCACCCACAGCGCCATCTGGTCCGCATGCTGCAGCCGAATGCATCCATGCGACTTATCCCGCCGCTCCAGGTTGAACAACATCAACTCCGGCGTCGAGTGCATATAGATGTCGTACTCATTCGGAAACAGGAACTTCACCAGCCCCAGGGCGTTCTTCGGCCCAGGCCGCTGCCGCACGCTGTACCGCAGGTGCTGCAGGTCGTCCAGCGTATAGCTCGACACCACCGCGCCGCCGTTCTCATACACCTCATACTCATTGCGCGGGAGATACCCCAGCCCACTGCGCCGGATGTGCGGCACGATGTCCTTCTTCACAATCGACGGGGGCAGATTCCAGTACGGCCGGAACACCACATACCGCATCAGCCGCACAAATATCGGCGTAGCGTGATTGTCCTTCGCCTGGCCGTCGATCACCTCCATCTTGAACGCCAGCGTATGGTCCGGCTCATACGCCCGCAGCATGAACTCCGGCAGATTCACCAGCACGCGCGGCTGCACATAGTTGTCCGGCAGCCAGCGCCAGCGCTCCAGCGAATCATCCAGCTGTTGCACGCGTACGCTCATCGGCACATTCAGGCTGTCGATCGTCGCCTGCCCCAGCCTGCCATCGTCCTGCAGTCCATGCCGCTGCTGATATTGCTTCACGCCCGCCGCGATCTCTGCACTGTAGCTCTGCATAACGCTGCTCGACGGACTTTCACCTGGCAAGTCACCCTCAAATTGCAGCCGGGCCAGCAACTGCCCCAGTGCCGCATACGATCCACCCACGTCGACCGGCTTGGTCCGACTCGGCAGCCCCGGCAGCGGCTGCGATGGAGCCGCCTCCTGCTCCATCGCCAGCACCAGGTACTGCGCCAGCGCCTGCTCGGTCGCCTTGTACATCGGGTTCTGCGGCTCGACACCCTCCACGACGCTCGGCACATTGTCCGCATCCACGATCTGATCGTTCAGCAGCGTCGCCGCGTCGAACGCAGCGCGCTTGGCCGGCGCATCGATATCGAAGTCCAGCGACTCCGGGTTCACCCGCCCCACATGCAGGTCTTCGAGATACCGCATCGCCGAGATCGTCATCGCCACATCGAACTGCGCGACCGCGTCCTGCGCCTCATCGGATTCGTCCTTCGTCAGGGCGATCGTATCCAGACTCTGCCGCCGCATCGCCCAGCGTGCTTCGTCATAGTCCTCCGGATTCAGCCCCTTCTTCGCCGCATCACGGAACATCTGCAGCAGCGCCAGCGCCGCGTTCGTCGGCCTGCCATCGCGCGTCCACGCCAACTCATCGGCGCGGTCGTCGTAGAACCTCTGCACCGCCGCCTGATCGTCCACGTAGTTCGGCCAGCGCAGCAGCGTCAGCGTCGGCGAACTCACCAGCACTTCCACGTTCCCCGCATAGTCGGTCGTGTTCGGCGGCGACTTCGCCTTGCGATGATGGAAGCGCGCCAGATGATGGAAGCGCACCATCAGTCCCTTGACGCCGCCCTTGCAGCCGCTCATCGGCAGCAGAGCGCAGCTGACAACGGCAACGGCCAGGGTAGAACGAAGAGCGATTGCACGAAAATTTATCAGGGTACGGAGCCTCGAATGGATATATAGCTAGGGCCTATGCGCGGTAGGATGCCGGGTGCACCATCTTCGCGACAACTTTATCCTCGTTAAGGTGAGATGCACAAATGCTAACGCATGCCGTGCGCGCAGCACTCGCCGTGCGCGCAGCACTTAGCCCAGGAGTCCGGCAAGGGTCACCCAGCATAGCGCCGCCTGCGTCACCACCACGCCCACCGTCAGCAGCACAAACACCGTGCGCTGCCTGCTCTCGAGTGCATCCGCAAACACGCCGCCCACAAACGTAAACAGAAACGGCAGCGCCCACAGCCACGGCGCGCTCACCACCTGCGTCGTATACAGAGGGAACAGCGCCAGCAGCATCAGCAGCGGCGCCGTATTGCCAAAGTACCGGCTGGGCCTGCTCGTCGCATAGATCACCGCCGCGACCAGCGCCGCCACCAGGATCCCCGCATTCGCCGGCGTGGTTGCAAACCGCCGCACCGCATCCAGGGTGAACCAGAACCGCGCGCTGCCTCCGGTAAACACGTACAGAAACGCCGACGGCCGGAAGCTGAAGCCTGCAAACACGATCACCATCGCTCCCAGCGCCGCGTAGATCATGATCTGCGACACATACGCCCGCCGCCGCTCCGCCAGGTAGAAGAAGAACGCCGCGCCCGCCAGGAACCCGGCCATCGCGGCCAGCAGATGCGCCGTCGCCGTCAACCCCAGGGCCACTGTCAGCAGCACAATGCGCGGCTTCCATTTGGCGCGCGGCCCCTGCAACGTATGCGCCACGCCCATGGCCGCGTAGATCATCCCATACAGCCCCCACATGGCGAGGATCTCGTTATTCGGATGCGTCGCATACTGCACAATCGCCGGGCAGAATACGTAGAGCGCTAGAGATAAAGCTCCGCCCTCCGGGCCGAACAATCGCTTCGACACCCACCACAGCCCGCCGCCCAGCCAGATCGCAAACAGCACAAACGGAATCCGCAGCAGATACTTCACAAATCCCAGCTCGTGNNTACGCCAGCGTGCCATCGCCATTCAGGTTGCCGCAGGTCGTAAAGTACCCCTGCAGCACCGACGGTCTCTCCCACATCTCGCGTCCGCACTGCGCATAGCGATAGTCGTTCGCATCGAGCGGCTCATGGCTGATCGTCCACAGGCACTCGCCAAACAGCACCAGCAGCAGCAGGGCCGCAACCCTCTGCGCCCGCCCAACATAAAACCCGCTCAATCTCATTGCTG
>PLHC01000020.1 GCA_003138795.1 Granulicella sp.
GCAACAGCAACAGCAAGGGCAACAGCAAGTGCAAGTGCAAGTGCAAGTGCAAGTGCAAGTGCAACAGCAACAGCAAGGGCAACAGCAAGGGCAAGTGCAAGTGCAACAGCAACAGCAACAGCAAGGGCAAGTGCAAGTGCAAGTGCAAGTGCAAGTGCAAGTGCAACAGCAACAGCAACAGCAAGGGCAAGTGCAAGTGCAACAGCAACAGCAAGGGCAAGGGCAACAGCAAGGGCAAGCGCAACAGCCCTGCAGATTTGAGGCGTAGGTTGTTCCTGCGCCAAGAGAAACTTGATTCGCCCGTTGATCGGACTAATGAACGAGTGAGGGGCTTGCCTCCGCGACACCTGTGTGACCCCACCTCAGACTTCTGATCATCCGCATACTGATCGATGGCCTGTCCCGCCTTACCTTCCCAAGGTGAGCGACGCCAAATCAGACCTTGATCGTGAAACCGACTTCCATTCCTAAGTAAGAGAGACCTACAAGTAAGGAGGGCACAATGAAGGATATAAAGAGGTGGCCGCTTTCCGGCGCGAAGTCCACCAAGCAGAGGCTTACGGCAAATTGGCATTCGATCGACGAGGATAACCCACTAGATGGATTTGATGACATCCCCGATGCCAGGCAGGGTGAGACGCAGACGCCAGTGCTTTGGGTGAAATTTCGATGCATGCAGCTCAGCCAAGTCGTCGTATCCCGAGGGCGGTACGACTACGACGGCGGAGTCTGGACCGCGCGGCTCTCCTCGGTCGAGGACGGGGACAGAGTGGCCTCTGTAGTCGCCCTCGGTTGGGCAACTATGGTCGTCGGGGAGAAGCCTTGGGATGGGCCGACTATACGTAAGCACGACGCAGACCCATGGTGACTTGCGTGCGAATCCCTTATAGCGAGATTGAGACGGCGATGGAGCACGGTGAAAGTGCACAAGGAGCCCCGGAAACAGAATGCACCGATGCATCGCAGTTCGAGCTGTTGCTGCTTCGCATTGCCGACATCAGCGAAAGAACAGACCAAACGTTCAGGGAGATTGAGGCAAAGCTGGCGATCCTGCCGCGACTCGAAGCCGCGATACAGCTACTTGTCATGAACTGCGAGAAACTGGTTTCACGTGAAGAGTGGGAGCGTCGGTGCCGCCTGTTCGATGACGCTATCCCGCGCCAGGAGGGCGATCCGATCATCGTTCAATCGATCGCCCAGGGGTAGCGGCTTCAAGTCAAAGGCTATCGGCATTCACCGTGGTGATGTCAACTTCCGTCTCCATCGGATTCCTGTCTGTCACTCAGAGCGGCGTCGATCCGGATGGTGGCTCAAAGTCTTCAGAATTCTTTTCTCGCAATTGGGGGCGCAGGCACCTAGGAGGGTATTAGCTCTATGTCGCAGGATTGACCGTTCACGCTGCTCAGGCCTTCTGCAGGAGGAGCCCGATTGACGGGAGCAGAAATTGACGTGTTATGAGCACGCTCTTGCTCCCAGCTCCATCGGGAGGAGTTGTTAAGGATTGTCGATCCGGACGAGATGAGGTTCGCAAGAACCTCTAAGGAGAGCATCATGAAAAAAGCAAAGCCGCCCATGAGTCCTGGTAAGTCGCCCATCACTAGTTCCACCCTCTTCGCCGACCTCAATGAGGATCAAGCTTTATCGGCACGCTTGGAGTTGATTGCTCAGGTCGAGCTCCGATGGGACGTGAAAGCAGCTCTCGGATTCTTGGCGCTCAAGGAGTTCCTGGAGGGTTCAGGTCTTTGGTCAATCGCTGAGATGACTGTCCACCTGAAGATGCCCCGGTCGCAGGTGGAGGAATGCCTCGTGGAGTTGAAGCATCTTGGCTTAGTCGATTATTCGGTCAGCAGCACAACGCGGGATCAACTCCTGTTCGAATCGATCGATTGGGAGAAGATCGCACTCATGGGAACACTACCCTGCGAACCCGAGGATGACCCGTTTTGCGTCTCATCGATTGCGAGGGCCACAGGGATGCCGGAAGCGATGGTCGCAGAGAGCCTTCGCGGCCTGCTCGAGTTAGGCCTCCTGGAGCAAGTCCAGAATGACGATGGTTTGACGGTGACTTCCATTCGGTGGGATCTGCTCGAGTCTGGGCAAATGGGCCCCGTTGAATACGAGGCAGCAATCGCACTCGCCGCGAAGGAGTAGGACCGGAGACCAACAGAGCAGCCTGATCTGGGAAGCCCTCGTGAGCCATCGGCTACGAGGGCTCCCAGCCAAGCAACCAAACGTCATTGCCACTGCGACATTTCTTCAACTATTTTTGCCGCATAAAAGCCGGACGCGACCCGCGTCGAGTATTAGCTTATGTGGCCAAGGAGAGTTTGAAGATGGAACGACAAATCACCAAGACCCGGGCGGCGAGCCAATGAGCAATGCATCCCCGCGGGGTAAATACGAGCCGGTAAACCCTTCCCTTGGCATAGGTCGCGTGAACATGGCGCACGCTTGCGGGGGGCTGAAGCGATCCCCTAAAGCTGTCCTTTGCTATTTGGCGTTGAGATATAGCGAAAAACGGGGATATGCATGGGCTTCGGTGAACGACATTGCCAACGCCTGCTCACTCTCACCGGCCACTGTAAAGAGAGCTTTGCGCGTCCTTAATGATCCCGACGGTGGCAACAACCTCATCACCAGGAGTCTCCGCGACGAACGCGTCACCAAAAGTCGGAAGAGCGAGATTCACTGGGAGAAGGTCACAGCACGGGCCACCCAGTTCAGGCCACCTGTCGCTCAAAAATATGCTACGCTTCCCACCGGAGATGCTGCGACCATAGCTCAGGACCTTGCGACGATTGAGTCCTTCTCTGCGGTCGACCCCAAGGTCGCTCCCAGCTTCCAGTCGATGCCGAAGGATACTCGCTACGATCGATGGGCTGAGGCGGTGAGCCTGGTGGAACAATGCTTTGAAGCACATCCGACGTTTCGGGACGGCAAGAACGTCGGTGTCGTGCGAGCTTGCATCCACAACTGCTTCGATGAGGCGGGATCCAGCGCTAAGTGCATGGATGTGTTGACATGGATCTGCACCGCGCCCGCCAATGAGGGTGTGCGCAAGGCTATCCTCAAGTCTCAGTACCTGGGTGGCTATATTAAGGGCGCCTTCAAGGATTGGCTCCACAAGTTTGATGCTCTCAGCAAGGTGCCGCTCGTTGCCGAAGTCCAACGACGAGAAGTCCGATCGGGGGGAGATGACTTCGACGAGATTGATCGACTGTTTCGTCAGGGCGGCGAGACTGTCGCGTATCAGAACGGCGGCTCCCAAGCGGATATCGAAGCCCAAGACCGCCTTCTACACCAGATGAGAGAACTGGTCGGGGACACGCACATCAAACCCTACGCTCGGCCCGGCATAGGTTACTTTGTTGAAGTAGCCGAGTGTGCATCAGTAGCTTACATTCTCTCTCAACACTGCAGGGTGGTGGTCGACCCGATGCAGTTCCGCGATATTGACTGCGACGAGAACTTGAGGGAACTTTGCATCTGGACGGTTGCGCACAACGCATGGGGAAAGGACATAGCCGAAGAAGCTGAGCCCGGCCAGTGGTTCCTCGACCATCTAGAGGAAATCTTGGAGGATTATCTACAAGAAGGCTGAGTTGGTCGAGTGAGGACTTTATCCTCGGGAACCATAGCGGGCAGATGGTAGAGCCCGAGTACTACGAAGGCCTCAACATCCCCGCCATCGACGAACTCTGTGAGTCGGCGGTGCAGGATGACCGATGGAGTGACCAGCTCAGGTTAGCTTCCGAGGTGCATGCCTGCTTTCTAGTCAACAGGCAGAGGTGACGGCTGAAAAGATTCTGGCGGCAGTGAGAGCTGGGTTCATCCCCTGTGTGTTCATCGACGAGATCGACAAGGTCAAGCTGGACAGTGAATTCCAGGCTAAGTCGTCCCATGACATCATCAACGTTGCACAAGCCAACGGCGGTATGGTCTGCGCGTCCTCGAACCTCGGCGCTCAAAGCCTTATGAAGGCTCTTGGGCCCCAGGTTGGTGGCAGTCTCAACTTCAATCCTTAGACACGAACCGACTATCGGGCTCGTATGTATGGATACTCTTAGCAACGTAAAGCAATACTCGCGGATGGCCGGTCAGCCCTGCATGGGAATGGGATGTTGGCAGCGTCTAGGAAAGACGCCCTCAACCTCCGACTATCTGTCCCCCACTTTGAGCGAGCAGGTGCCAGCATGACCACACCATTGTTCGACACCTCTGCTCTCGCAAGCTATCTCGGAGTAAGCGAACAGACTCTGCGTCAGTGGCGATGCGCCGGGACGGGACCCGACTACGTAAAGCTTGGAGACTCCCCTAAAGCCGACGTTCGTTACACTCGGAAAGATGTGGAGCAGTACATTGCCGACCACCGTCGCGCCAATGCCGTGCGGGCATTCGTTACGGAGGGAAACCTTGAGCGTATTTAAGCGTCCACAGAGTCCCGTGTACCACTACTCGTTTTACATAGATGGGAAGCGGTACAGGGGGTCAACGAAGACCAACAAGATCACCGAGGCGCGGGCCAAAGAGTCCGCCCTCATGAACAACATAATAGAGCGCGGTTCCATTGCTGGAGTCAAACCTGTACCTGCGCCGCTCCTGCGTGAATTTGCACCTCGGTTCCTTGACTGGGTTGATGGCTCAAAACTCGAGCCGAGCACCAAGATGTACTACCACCGAGGATGGAAGCTGTTGGCTCCAACCCAGCTCGCCGCCATGCGAATCTCCCGTATCACCGGAGATGATGTTGAAGCGACTAAGATCACCCATCTGGTCAGAGGTGGCGATACTACCAGCAAGGTCGAATGCAGCGCTCACTACACCAACCGAGCACTTCGCACACTGAAGCGGATGTTTTCCAAGGCCTTCGAGTGGAAGGTGATTAGAGAACAACCTCGCTTCAAACTGGCGAAAGCCTATGGGCGAGACACGAAAATTAGCCCCACTACCGAGAGGGCTCTTTTAGGCGATCTCTTACAGCCGACCGCAAACAAGCGGAACGCTCGAATGAGGCGGCTGACTCATGACGTACTGGTCGTAGCTCAGGACACCGGGATGCGGCCCTCTGAGATCTTCCGGATGCGAGTTGAAAACCTGAACTTTGACGCCCGGCAGATCTGGATCCCTTACGGGAAGACGGAGAAAGCTCGACGCTTCGTGCCCGTGTCTGATCGGATGGCGGAGATACTCAATGTTCGCTGCATTGGGCGTAAGGAGGGGTGGGTTTTTCCTTCCGGTCGCTCGAAGTCGGGCCATATCACTTCGATCGCGAAGGGGTTTCAGGCAGCGCGGGCGCGAACAGGGGTCAGCAGCAAGGTGGTCCCGTATTCTGCAAGGCATACGTACGGAAGCTATGCCTTGGCATCAACAGGGAATCTCTTCGCGGTTGCCGCGTCCATGGGGCATGTAGACACTAAATCCATGGAACCGTACCAACACCACGACCTGACTTCATTGCGCGAAGCGATCAATCGTCGCAACGAAGCTGTTTCGGAGTTTGGGCACATTCTTGGTCACAGTGGAGAAAAGGAGACAGGCAGTGTTTCGGATGGCCATATTAATCTATTGAAAACCAATGACTTATTGGTGGGCCCGGTAGGATTCGAACCTACAACCAAGGGATTATGAGTCCCCTGCTCTAACCGTTGAGCTACAGGCCCTTCAATGACTTACGCGCACTCAGCAAATCGCTGTGTTCGATTTTTGCGCCTGGTTCTTGCCGTCACGCTGGCGCGCCCTGACAGTTCCATCAGTGTAAACGAATTGCAGCGCGCCTCCCCTGGACGACTGGGGCAGGTACGCCACATTGAGCGCAGCACCAGGTCCCCGCGGCGCCAGGTCCCCATGGAGCAGGTCTGCCGTAACCCTTCTCGAGTCGGGAAACTCTTGCCAGGATATAGCGTCTATCAAAGCAGCGAAGTGTACGGCAAATCCATGTGCAGGGAGGAATCAGATTGAGAGAGTTTTCTTGCGTGACACAATCTCATCCCTGCGTTCATAGCAAGTATTCCTTGCTGCTTGCAACGGTGATTGTCCTCACGAGCTCGGTTCTTCTGCACGCCCAGAGCGTCACAACTCCCGCGTCAGTTGCTCCATCCGACGCAACTCGGCAGAACCTGCCGGACGTAGGATCGTCGTCCGGCTTTTCCGGCGCCGATTCCGGACTTCAGCCGAGCGCAGACCCATCTGCACAGACTGCGTCCGGGCCTGGGTCTTCCTTCCACCCGCGATCTACTGGATCAACTCCTTTCAAGTTGCCGCGATCCATCACGAAAACGACACCGTCAGGAATCAAATTCCAATTTGCTGTGCCGCGGCTGTCTTTGGCCGCTGGCGAACGCCAGAGGGGAGGCGGGGAAATCTCTCCTCTTGACTCCAGCGGGATGCAGTCTATGGGTGGTAGGGGCTCATCAATGTTCCCGTCAGGAGGCGACTTCATGCACTCGACGGACGCAGCATCCGAAGGCGCTTTCGGTACTCCGTCCAATGCGATTTCCCGCAGCAACGGAAGTCCAGCCGGCGGTGTTGGCGTTAGCGTTCCGCTCAAAACTTCGATGTTCGATGTCAAGCTATCCATGAAGGACCTTATGGGCGGCAGCTTTTCCCAAAGCGCGGGGCAAGCTTCTTCTGCTGGGTCGGGATCATTTGGTCTGAGTGGAGGCGGTGGAGCTGCGGACTTTGGAAGTGCTGGTGGGCTTCGAGGACCTGGAGGAGGCGGAAAAGGACCTGGCGCAAGAATCTCACTCGGGCTCAAATTTTAGAAGCATGCTCTTTGTGTTGCATCAATCAAGACTCCCAAGACTCCGTGGCCCAATGTTGCTCCAGCGCACACCGCTCACCTTCTGCGCAGAAGGTGAACGGTGTGCGCTGGCTGATCGAAGTGCTGATATATCGGTAGTCTCCGCTGTCTAAATCTGCACTGCCTCAATATCCAGCTCGATCTTCACGTCATCGCTCAGCACGGCATCGCCGCTCTTCAGTGTGCCATTCCACGCCAGTCCGAAGTCCTTGCGATTGATCGTGGTGGTTGCGGTAAACCCGCGATGCACGCTCTTTCCGTCCATGCCGGGCTCTTCCTTGCCGGGATTCTCAAGCCTCAGCACCACCTGCCGGGTCACGCCATGCAGCGTCAGATCGCCGGTCACGTCATAGTGGTCGCCGACCTTGCTTACGCGGGTGCTCTTGAAGGTCATGGTCGGAAACTTGGCCGTATCGAAGAAGTTCGGGCTCTTCAGGTCGTTGTCACGCGCCGCCACGCCGGTATCCACGCTGTTCACATCGATCGTTGCTTCTACCCCCGACTTCGCGACATCCACCGGATCAAATTTGACTATGCCCGAGACGCCGCGAAAGGATCCATGCACCGTGCTAATCGACATATGCTTGATCGCAAACCCAGCATCCGAGTGCGCCGCATCGATCTTCCAATCCCTACTCTGGGCGCTCATCGCGCCCGCACTCACCGCCAGCACAACCGCAGCGGCCCAACCTGCTACACGTCCACTCTTCATGAAACCTTCCTCCATTTATCCTGATTATTCTGAAACTGGTTGCAACATTATCCTGAGACTGGTTGCAACCTTACTGTTAGATGGCAGGTGCGATCAGTCGGTGCACGAAAGTTTCCGGCCGCTCAAAATGCCATCTTCCATAACGAATCCGCCATCCTCAGCCCCCGATCGGGTCTATCGCTCCCGTTTGTGCGTCCAACTCAATACCACTTCAATCCTGGAGCTCTGGAAAGTGCCAGACCGACCACTGCATCGATCTGTAACCTAAACAGGCTGAAGAACCGTCTCCAAGGGAAGGGAGACTACACCCTCACCCTCATCGGCCGAAGCTCCCTAACCGGTCCAATTCGTTATCGTCTCAATCGCTTCACCTTACGAACCAAGAGTCAGGGCCTTTTATGACAAGTGTTTCGATGAAAATTCTGCTGAAGCCGCTCTCCATTGCGGTTCGCTCTGCCGCGGTTTGCTCTGCTGTCGCTCTCTGCGCAGCCCTCCCCGCCATCTCCCAGACGGCAGCCCAGACGGCAGCNNGCTCTTCAGCCGCGCCTCACCGCGCCCATCGATAACTCCAGCCGTGCCACGCTCACCGGCTCCCGTCCACCGCGGGCCAAAGCCGCCAACGACATTGGCTCCGTCCCCCCCACGATGAAGCTTCAGGGCATCTCGATCATCTTCAGCCGCACGCCCGACCAGCAGGCCGCGCTCGACAACCTCGTCGCCGCCCAGCAGAACCCATCGTCGCCGCTCTATCACCAATGGCTTACCCCCGACCAGTTCGCCGCACAGTTTGGCGTCGCCGACGCCGACCTTGCCGCCGTCCAATCCTGGCTCGAACAGCAGGGCTTCTCCATCGACTCGGTCTCCCGCAGCCGCAACCGCATCTTCTTCTCCGGCAATGCCGGACAGGTCGCCTCTGCCTTTGGAGCTCCGCTGCACTACTACAAGGGGCCGACGGAGACCACCACGCACTTTGCCCCGTCTGCAGACCTCAGCGTTCCCGCTGCGCTTAGCTCCAGCGTGTTGGCCATCACCAACCTCTCCGACTTCCGTCCCCGCTCGCACCTCAAGCTTCGTGGCCCAAAGGGTTCGCAGCCCAGGTTTACCTCCAGCCAAACCGGCAACCACTACCTCACTCCCGGTGACGTCGCCACCATCTACAACATCACGCCCGCCTATAACTCTGGCTACACCGGATCCAATCAGTCCCTTGCCATCGTCGGCCAGTCCGCTATCTCCCTCACCGACATCTCGAACTTCCAGACTGCGGTAGGCATCGCCGGAAAGACTCCAATTATTACCCTCGTCCCCAACTCCGGAGCCTCAGAAGTCTACGCCGCCGACAGCGATGAAGCCGAGTCCGATCTCGACCTGGAGTACTCCAGCACCATCGCCAAGGGCGCTCAAGTCTACTTCGTCTACGTGGGCAACAGCCGAAACTACAGTGTCATCAACTCCATCGAGTACGCTATCGAGCAGAAGATCGCTCCCGTCATCTCTACCAGCTACGGCGAATGCGAAGCCGCCGAGGGGCAGTCCGGTTACAACGAGCTCAACTCCTACCTCGCGCAAGCTGCAACCCAGGGCCAAACCGTAGTTGCCGCCGCTGGCGACAACGGCTCCTCCGACTGCTACGGCGAGAAGGGCTTCACCACCGCAGAGCAGGAGGCCCTCGCCGTCGACTTCCCGGCCAGCAGCCAGTACGTCACCGGCATGGGCGGCACCGAGTTCCCGGCCGCTGACATCGTTTCCGGCAACAATACGTACTTCGCGGCCGAGACCACCACGGACATCATCAACTCGGCTCTCTCCTACATTCCCGAGCAAGTCTGGAACGATGACAGCCTCGCCTCTGAAGACCCCGCCGAGCCGCTCTCCGCTGGCGCCGGCGGCGTGAGCATCTTCACTCCCCGGCCCAGTTGGCAGACCGGCACCATCGGCGGCGTCGCCCTCCCCGCCAGCGGCGGCTATCGCATGGTCCCCGACATCGCCCTCACCGCCTCCCCCACCTACGCGCCCTTCGCCTTCTGCACCAGCGACACCACTTTCTGGGCCACCGGCCAGAAAGCCAGCTGCAATGACGGCTTGCGCGATGCCGCCACGGGCGACCTCACCGTGGGTGGCGGCACCAGCTTCGACGCGCCCACCTTCGCCGGCCTGGTCGCGGTCATCAATGAGGCCAAGGGCTACACGACCGGTCAGGGCGTCGTCAACTCCACGCTCTACTCCCTGGCCGCCAACACCACCACCTACGCCTCGGCCTTCCACGACATCACCAGCGGCGGCAATGAGTGCTCCGCCGGAGCCACCTACTGCGGAACCGGTCCGCAAACCACCGACTACGTCTCTACCGTCGGCTATGACGAGGCCTCCGGTCTCGGCTCCATCAACTTCTATAACCTCCTCACCGCGTGGCCCGTCAGCAGCGGCACCAGCCCCAGCACCTACGCGTCCTCCACCACGCTGACCGCTCCAACCTCCACGCCCGCGGTTGGCGCAACCGATGTCATTACCATCACCGTAGCCTCCGCATCCACCGGGAGCACAGCGGTGCCCACCGGCAGCGTCTCCGTCGCGGTCAACGGCACCGTCGTCAACGCCGACGCCCCCCTCACCAACGGCGTTGCAAGCTACTCGTTCTTCTCCCCGACAGCCGGTTCCTACGTCATCACGGCCACCTACTCCGGCAACTCCACCTACGCGTCTTCCATCGGCACCCTCACCGTCTCCGTCGGCGGGACCACCACCAGCGGCTCCTTCACCCTCACCGCCACCAGCGTCAGCGTGGCCGCCGGCTCCACCGGCAGCTCGACCGTCACCGCCACTCCTTCTGGCGGATACACCGGCACCATCACCTGGTCGGTCACACTTCCCTCCACTCTTACCATCGGGTGCTACACCATCGCGAATCTCCCCGTCACGTCGACCGCTCCGGTCAACACGACGATGGCGATTTACACCAGTGCAGCCGCGTGTGCAGCCGCCCAGGCCCAGGCCCGGGCAGGTGTGATCTGGCATAGTTTCGCCTCCGCATCCGCAAAGAAACTTGCAGCGGCCAACCCGGCCTCAGCTCCATCTGGATCCCCCTGGAAGCGTCTGCCCCTCCCGGCCGCGTTTGCCGGAACGCTGATGCTCGTCTGCTTCCGTCGCCGCTCGCGTCTTCTGCGCGCCGTCCTCTCGCTGGGTGCCGTGGTGCTGATCTCCGT
>PLHC01000069.1 GCA_003138795.1 Granulicella sp.
GCCGGCGAGTACGGCAGTAGAGAAGGTGCATGACGTCGTACAGACTGCAACCGAGAAGTCTTCTTCTGCTCCGCTTTGAAGCGTCATCTGCGTTGCTCGACTGCTTCCTCGATTGGCGGATGGGGCGATCGGAATCGCCGCAGCCCTCGTGGACCTCACCCTTCTCGGTCCCGTGAGTGACGACGGCTTCGCCTACAAGGCGGTCTGTGATGAAGATCACAGACTCGCGCGTGACGCAACGCAATCCTTAGGGTTGCTAGCGTGATTGTCTTCACCCTCTGTTTTGTCTTATGCGGACCAATGGAGTCCGAGGTCGTCGAAATGCCAGGAACGAACAATACTCAGTTTAATCCTGCCAAATATCTGTCTACAGTAGGTGTGAAACAGCGAACAGTGCACGTGAACAACATTGGAACTTTAGCAGTATGCAACCCTCTCCGTGTACTATCAAACGAGCGCGATAGGTTGACTTGTGCAATAAGACCCTTCAGCAAGGAACGCGCTGGATTTGTTCTGAGCGATGGTCTGGCGTTCGCTATCCTTGAAGAGCTTTGTTTCGCTACTCCTCGCGGTGCTCGTCTCTGCGAAGAAGTTCTTGGATGTGCCATAATCTGCGATTTAGATGGATCATCCGCGCTCATGCTGTCAAAGATTATTGGCAAGCTACAGCTTCAGAATTCATTTATAACTCACACAGTAAAGCGACTTCTATACAAGTATTTGGAGCGCCTAGTCGTGCGTTTTCCACGAACAATGGCTTCCATGGGGATGGCTTGATAAGTTGCTGGTTTCCACCGCCGAACACCGTGGCACAAGTTGACGGAGCGACTAGCACCTAGTCGCAGTCGAAGAGGCACTACCATCAATAAAGAAAGGAGAATGGATATGGTGATGACAGAAAAGGAAATCACTCAGCAAACGCCACTTATTGAAGTGGTTGACCTGGGCGATCTTCACGCAATGGAAGAAGGCATCGCTCCTAGCAAAGGATGCGGTTGTTCTCCCCCAACACAAACACCGGCACCTACGTCGTAGCATGACGATGGGCAGCATACTGCCATTTAGAGCATGCTGCCCATCATGTGCTACTTTCGTCTAAGCCGAAGGAAGACATGAACACGCTGCTATCCGATTTTCGCGCGCTCGACCTGGTTATACTGCGGGGTCAAACATTTTCACTTTTGTTTTGTCCTGAACGTTTTGTCCTCATGAAACTTAGCGACGAGGGCCTCGCTGCTGCGAAGTTAGCTCTTGCGGTTGATTGTAGTGACACCTTGGAAGACGATAAAAATATAAATTTATTCCTTCAGACCGCAGTGAATTACGTGTCTGCGTTCGGAAGAGTCGAGATCTCCAGCACAGAACTTGCCCTGTCGATGAGTGCAACCCAGACTCTACCAAAGCTCGTATTAATGGTAAATAATTACTGCAATTTAAAGTGCGCATACTGCTACGAACATGGAACCGCCTTCAAAGACCCTGCACGGTGCATAACTCGAAGTTCAATTAGAACGACTATCGACAAATGTTATGAGTTTTTCAACGCTATCGGGACCGTCATGTTTATTGGTGGCGAACCCACTCTCAGTGAAAATGCTATAGAAGAAGCGTGCGAGTATTCTCTTTCCAAAGCGTCAATCCTTAAGCGCGAAAAGCCCACGTTCGGGATGATCACCAATGGGGTCAAAATTTCAGAATATCTTCATCAGGTTATAGATAGATATGAGATTCAGGTAACCTTCAGCGTGGATGGCCCGAAGGCGACAAATGACCTAGTCAGAATCCGCCATGATGGATCGGGTTCTTACGATGCGCTCTCTGCGAACATAAAGCGCTATGCCAGGAATCACCCTGACAAGCTTTCCATAGAAAGCACGGTAACACGAGCACAATCTGAGACTGGCCTATCCGTTTCGGAACTATTAACATTTATATCAGATGAGTTCGGTGTTAATACCCCGCATATTGCAATTGCTGGTTTGCCGACCGGCCATCCATTAATGCCAATTTATCAGGAGGCGGCGGGACTGGATAAAGACTTTTCAGCTGCGATCGATCTTAGTGTGATCAATATTCTGGCCGATATGACTAGTGGAGATTCCTCGTTCCACAGACCCAGGATCAGCTTCGTGGCGGACATGATGCGAGCGCTCGCGAGCAAGTCTGCGACTATTGCAATGTGCTCTGCGGGGACCGCACAGATAGTTGTTGATTCACGTGCTGATGTTTACCCATGCTGGATGTTCGCGGGCAACGCAGCATTTCGTATGGGAAATATTGTCAGTGATAGTATCGTCAAAATTCTTGGGAGCTCCGTAGTGTCAAGGGTTCGTTCAAATACAAAGATGACGAATGCCAACTGCTCAAAGTGCTATGCGCGATTTGTTTGTCACGCGTGTATAGGTAATAATCAAAATACTACGGGTGCCATTGAAAAAATGGATCCACGATTCTGTGACACAACGAGAAATAGCCTTGTCACTATACTTTCAGCAATTGTCACCGCGCACGCAGATCCGGAGCAATGGAAGAAGATAATACTCGCGGCTTAGTTCCCATTCTTAAGCACGTCGAACATCCACAGATGGTCGCTGCTCGCCTTGCAATTGAGCAGGACTCTTTGAACGAACGCCGCAATCCCTGCAATGCGATTAAAGGTGCCGCTAGTCAGCGCAGAAGTTGAAGCAGAGCCAGGACTGTTGGTCAGGTCGGTATTTTCTGGATCTTCTGGGCCCGTGCTCTTATTGCGAGTCTGCTTGGGGGGCGTTCGTGTAACGCACAACTTCAACGTCCGAGATAGCGACGACACCTTCGGAGACCATCTCATCGAGATGCGGCAGCAGTCTTGCAATTTGCTCTTCGCGATCTATGATGCTGATCATTATCGGAGGATCATTTGAACCAGGCCATATGCTCGAATGATGTATGTGGGCACTTAGACCAAAGCCCTCTATGCCTTGGTAGACGGTCGCGCCGGCGAGACCCAGGTCCATACACACCGACAGGATCGCCTCGTGGAGAGGCTTGCTGTTCCATTGGTCCTTTTGGCTGAAATGAACCCGTACCATCTTAGCTTTGAACTCTTCCTTAGGCATTGGGATTCTCCTTTGAGGATAAACTCTGCGAAGCGCTGCCATAGCGGTAGGTGATGATGTCAACGTCCGAAAGCACGACGAGCCCGTTGGGCATCATCTTGTCGAGGATCGGCATAAAGCTTCGAATCTTCTCCTCCGCGTCGACAACGGTGAGCATCAGGGATGCTCCTTCTGAGAAGACATGGCGTTGATGGATACTCTTTCCGGAACCATAGCCGAGAATGGCCTTGTAGACCGTGACGCCAGCAATTTCGTTTGCTCTTAGAGCTTCCACGAGAGCGTGATGTAACGATTTGTCGTACCATTTGTCGTTCTCGTCGATGTAGATACGGAGAAGCTTTGCCTTGCCCTCCACTTTATGATGAATGGCAGCCTGCTCAATTTGATCTGACTTGATGTTTGCGGCCTTCACAACGGTGGTTTCCTGAACCTCGATCATGCCCGTGCCGCAGAGTTCCTTCAGTTTGGGTAGCAGTTCTTCCACCTTTGCGGGAGTTTCAATAAACTCAACCTTCACCGGAAGTCGATCCGAAACGACGACCAGGGAGGCCGTGTGCAAGTGATGATCTGCGCCGAATCCGGCCACACCTTTGAGGACGGTCGCTCCAGAGACCCCTCGGTAGAATAAGAAGTCGAGCAAAGCCGATGCGCTCGCCACACCATGGTGGGTTTCTCCATCAGCGATGTGGATTGATACTTTGAGTGCCTTTCCTAGTTCCTGCATTACGTCCTCCCTGCGATAGCGATGTTGCGTTAGCTACGTGGCTACGTCCGATTCTGCACGAATCTTAGGTGAGAGACCGCGCCGTGGTTGATCCGAGACCCACAGCAATCAGACCCACTATCAAACTGACCGCGACATAAAGAATACCGATCCAAAACGCTCCGCTTGTCAGTTCCGACCATATCTCCCATTCGAAGGTGGAAAAGGTCGAGTATGCACCAATGAAGCCGATGGCGAACGTATATCTCCAGGCAGGATTCAGACCGGTGTGCTGGTTAAGATACTCGAGAATGAATCCGATCATGAAGCACGCACTGACGTTGATCGAAAGCGTTCCGACCGGAAATCGGGTGCCAAAGTGCTCGGCCGCAACTTTACCGATGAAATAACGCAGCATTGCACCAAGCGCCCCACCAACAGCAATGAGCAGATATCGTCGCAATCTCACGCTCCTTTCGTTACTTCGTATGTGCCGTCTGAAGTCTCATTTTCTCCAGCGAGCAGGGTTTGACTATCGTCTCTTGGCGCCGAAGAATCCGTCTGCGAGGGCCAACCGTCGCTGAGCGAAATGATTGTGGTCTTCATGCGGCTCTCCCTCAGCGATAGCAAACGACTGCCAATGCGTCTCTGATTCATTGTGGGGGATCGCCGAGACGAGGGACATCCTCAGCAGGGTGATCCCTGTGAGGAGTCATCATCTGTATCCGAAGAGGACACAGCGGTTAGGGTGAACTCCATCACCCTTACAACTTCTGGAATGATTGTAAGACTATGTCGAGTGCGTGCCTCGTGTCACGCAAGGTACTCCTGCGTGATGGTTTTTGGTGGAGCTGAGCGGGATCGAACCGCTGACCTCCTCGTTGCGAACGAGGCGCTCTCCCAGCTGAGCTACAGCCCCACACCACAGACTGGAGCCGCGCATTGAGATGCGCACTCACATTCTGCCACGAGAGGTAGTTTAGCAGGAGACGGGCCTCGGCTCCAAGCGGCAACAAACCGAGCTTACCGTGCGTGGTAGTTGAGGAGAGGCGTCAGGAGTTTCGCGGCGGAGGTGTGAGCCCCATCTCGGCCATGACGCGCTGTAGATCCTTCCAAGCCTCGCCCTTCTGTCGCGGGTCGCGCAGCAGGAATGCGGGGTGGTAGGTGACGGCGACCTTGGCGCCCCGTGCGGTGTGCCACTGGCCGCGCAGTGAGGCGAGCGACTGCTTTACACCAAGCAGATAAGTCGCAGCGGTGGCACCGAGCGCGACGATGACCTGGGGGTGGACAATGTCGATCTGCTTTAGAAGGAACTGCGAGCAGGTGGTGGCCTCGACGAACTCGGGTGCGCGGTTGCCCGGTGGGCGGCACTTCACGATGTTGGCGATGTAGACCTCTTCGCGCTTGAGGCCCATGGCAGCGATCATGTTATTGAGCAACTGGCCAGCCTTGCCGACAAAGGGCAGACCGCTGGCATCTTCGTCAGCGCCTGGTCCTTCACCGACGAACATGAGCCGAGCGTTGGGATCGCCGTCGGCGAAAACGATGGTGTGGCGGCCTGCGTAGGCGAGCGGACAGCGGGTGCAGTCACCGATCTCGGCGCGCACGGCTTCGAGCGCGGCTACGCGATCGGCGGCAGGAACGATCTTGGATGGCAGTGGAGCAAGGGTGTCGAACGAGGGTGGCTTAGGCATTGGGGAGGTGAACTCGGGTGGCGGCACGGACAGTGCTGGCGAGGATTGCCTGGCAGCGGGCGTCAGCGCTGGGGGACGTGGGTTGGAAGAAGGCGCGGCGGAGCTCCGAAGAGCTGGCGCAGCCGCGGCCACAGGCGGCTGCGTTGCCGCAGCGAGCTTCTCGCGCAGCGAATCGGGCAGAAGAATCTTTGGGTCGTCGCGATGGTATAGATCGTAGATCCCCATGTCGCGCAGGTAGTCGACGTACGCGCGGAGTTGTTGCTCAGGGACCATTGAACTCAAGTCTACAGCGATGCCGGAGGCAGGGGCTTGGGCAAGACAGTGTAGGTGACTTTGCCAACACGGATCTCATCCTGCGCAACGCGACAGGCCTTGATGGAGTTGGAGACACCGAGCGGGGGTGCGCCGGACTGCAGTTGGCGAGCACGGCGGGCCGCACCCTTCACAAGGCTGTACTTATTTTGGAGTGGTTCTTTGTCAGTCATCGACGAACCTCTAGGAAGATGACCTATCTTAACGCCGAATGTTGTGTGTGCGGCACGCGAATCGCGTGGAAATCTGGATACTTTTTGCCGCTGGCGTCGGTATCAGACGCCTGCGACAGTGACGCCGAAGCTCGCGAGTGCGGACTCGAGGCGCGGGGAGCGGGCTGCGGTGAGACATTGCGCTGCCAGCTTGCCATCGCTCGGCGTTGCATCGCCGCGCGCCACGAGTACGATAGAGCGCATCTCAGCGGCGGCCTGGTCGAGTACATCGTTGACCAAGGCGTACCTGTAGTCGTCGATCTTCTGGAGTTCGGTGCGGGCCTCGGAGAGCCGGGTTCCGATAACGGATTCGTTGGCGACACCTTCGGCTTGGCTGCGGTTGCGCAGGCGTCGCTCGAGGACCTCGGGACTGGGAGGAAGGATGAAGATCGAGACGGCCTCTGGCATCTTGTGCATGACTTGAAGCGCGCCCTGGACGTCGATGTCGAGGAGCAAGTCGGTACCGTGTTTGCGGGCAAGGTCGAGCGCCGAAAGAGCAGTCCCATAGTAGTTGCCGAAGACTTCGGCCCACTCGAGGAACTCGTCCGCGGCGATCATCTGCTCGAAGTGCTCGCGGGTGGTGAAGTGGTACTCGCGACCGTCTTCTTCGGAACCACGTGGTTTGCGTGTGGTGTAGGAGATGGAGAAGTCAAGACCTTGGACGAGGCGGCGGACCTCGCTGACGAGGGTCGATTTGCCCGATCCACTAGGCGCCGAGATGATGAAGAGAATGCCTGCCATAGATTGTTGAAGTTGGCCGTAGTGTAAACCGTAGGAGCCTCTCGCGGTTCAGGCGGTTCCCTCGCCGGCCTCGGCAAGCGCGAGATCGCCTTCGCCGAACTGCAGGTGATATAGGCGGTTGTAGGTGCCCCCCTGTGCGATGAGTTCTTCATGTGAGCCAAGCTCAGTGATGCGGCCGTGCTCCATAACGGCGATGCGATCGGCTCGGCGGACAGTGGAGAGCCGGTGTGCGATGACGAGCACGGTACGGCCTTGCATGAGGTTGGCGAGCGCTGCCTGCACGGCGGCTTCACTTTCGGTGTCGAGCGAGGAGGTGGCTTCGTCGAGTATGAGGATGGGGGCATCTTTGAGCAGGGCGCGGGCGATGGCGAGGCGCTGGCGCTCACCACCAGAGAGACGCGCTCCGCGCTCGCCGATCATGGTGTCGTAGCCCTGCGGGAGACGCTCGATGAAGTCGTGCGCGAGCGCTGCCTGCGCGGCGGCAACGATGCGCACCATGGGGACATCGGGCCGGCCGTAGGCGATGTTGTTGCGCACGGTGTCGTTGAAGAGTATGGTCTCCTGCGTGACCTTGCCGATCTGTTTGCGGAGCGAGACGAGGGTGAGATCGCGGATGTCGTGGTCGTCGAGGAAGATGGCGCCACCGGTAACGTCGTAGAAGCGGGGCAGCAGGTTGACGAGTGTGGATTTACCCGCGCCACTGGGTCCGACGAGGGCGACGACCTCGCCGCGGCGGACGGTCAAGGAGACGCCGTGCAGAATCTCTTTAGATTCGCCGTCGCGCTCGTAGCCGAAACGGGCTTCGCGGAACTCGATGAGGCCGCCGAAGCCTTTTAGCGCGATGGCCTTGCGCCGCTCGCGAACCTCGTCCTGCGCATCGATGAACTTGAAGATCTCTTCGCTGGCGCCGACCGCCTGCTGGAAGCTGTTGTAGTAGGTCGGCATCTTGCGGACGGGATCGTAGAGGGCTATGACCGCGATGAGGAAGGTGATGAAGGTACCGGCGGTGTCGCCGTGCAGGATGCGCTGACGGCCGTAGAAGAGCAGGAGCGCAATGGCAACGGCGCCGAGGGCGTCCATTAGCGGCGAAGAGATGGACTGCACCGCGACGGAGCGCATATTGGCTGTGAGGAGGCGGTCGCCGGCCCGGCGGAAGCGGTTCATCTCCCAGTGCTCCATACCGAAGGCCTTGACGATGCCGTTGCCCATGATCGTCTCCTGCACGATGTTCTGGATCTCGGCGAGCTTGTCCTGGCCACGGCGGGTAGTCTTGCGAACGCCACGGCCCACGCGGCGCGTTGAAGAGACGATGATGGGCACGAAGATGAGCAGCACCCAAGCCATGCGGCCACCAACGATGATGACCGCGCCGATCATAAAGAGAAGGGTGAATATCTGCTGCAGACAGTCACTCATGACGCCAGCCATGGCAGACTGGACACGCTCGACATCGTTAATGAGCGTGGAGATGAGCGTGCCGGAAGTGTGGCGCTGGAAGAAGGCAGTGGAGCGGCTCAGGATTGAGTCGTATAGATCGTTGCGGAGGTCGGTTACCATGCCGAAGCCGGCTTTGTTGGCGAGCAACGTGCCGAGGTAGTCGGCGGGTGACTTGATGATGGCCGAGGCGACAAGGGCGACGGCGACGACCGTCCAAGCGTTGTGGAAGTGATGTGGAAGGAGTGTCTGCAGATTGACGTGGAGCTTGGTGTGGGGGATGACGAAGTTGAGGACCTTGTCGGGCGATGAGGCTGCGCTGAGGACGTTGTCGATGATGGGCTTGATGAGCAGGATGCGGAAGGCCGCGAGTGCGCCTACGACTGCCATGAGCAGCACGGAGAGGACCCAGTAGAGAACGTAGGGCCGCATGTAGCCCAGGAGGCGGAGGACGAGCTTCATGCGTGGCTCCGTGGGTCGTGCATGGGCTGCATGCTGGCGGTAATCTTCATCAACAGCTAGTGTACTGCGCTGGGGCACGGAACAGATGTCCCGTGCCCCAGCCGATGGGCTAGACAGTCACGACGATCTTGCCAATCTGGGCGTTAGACTCCATGTAACGATGGGCGGCGACGATCTGATCGAGTGGAAAGGTCTTGTCAATGCGTGGGTTGAAGGCGCCGGACTGCAGGTGGTCAAAGACGTACTGCTTGGCCTTGAGGAAGACCTCGGGGTCGGCGACGACCTCAAAGAGCGTGTAGCCCTTGATGGTGAGGTGCTTGCTAAGGGAGGCGAAGAGCGGATACGGCGTGGGCTCGGTGGCGAGTGCACCGTACTCGAAGATGATGCCGCTGGCAGAGGCTGCAGCAGCGATTGCCTCGAGGCCCTTGCCCCCAATGGGATCGAACGCGATGCGCGTGCCCTTGCCGCCGGTAATCTCGCGGACGCGAACGGCGAGGTCTTCTTCCTCCGTGGCAATGACGTAGTCGGCACCGAGAGCATGGAGTTCGGCCTTCTTCTTTGAAGTACGCGTGGTGGCGATGCTGATGGCGCCTTCGGCCTTGACGATTTCGATGGCTGCGATGCCGACGCTGCTGCTGGCAGCGGTGATCAGGATGAAGTCGCCCTTGGCGAGCTTGCCCTGCTGGATGAGCGCGCCATAGGCGGTGAGATACTGCATCCAGATGCTGGTTCCCTGCTCGAACGAGAGCGACTTGGGGTAGGCGGCGATGGTGCCAACGGGGACGATGGCGACCTCGCCGTAGACGCCGTACTTGTTCGCGGGGAATGCGGGGACGGTGCTGACGGTCTTGCCAATCAGGCCAGGGTCGACGCCGGGGCCAACGGCCTCAATGGTGCCGGAAGCCTCATAGCCGAGCAGCGATGGAAGCTTGGGTTGCTCAAGGTATTGGCCGCGGCGGAACATGACCTCGGCGCGGTTCAGGCCGATTGCCTTGACGCGAAGGCGGATCTCGCCGGTTGCGGGCTCGGGGGTAGGAAGGGTCTCCAACTGCAGAACTTCGGCCTCACCGGTCTGGTGGAAACGGACGATCTTTGCGGTCGACGGGATTTCAGCTGGCATCTTTTTCTCCTCCTTACGTACGAGCACTTTAGATGCCGGCCAGGGGGAAAGGACGCGGGGCTACCGGGGCATGTCGCGGTGGGCAGACTTGGCGCGATATCCTGCGGCACTGAGACGCTTCTTCAGCTCTTCGGCAATCATCACAGAGCGGTGCTGGCCGCCGGTGCAGCCGATCCCGATGGTGAGGTAGCTCTTGCCCTCGTGGATGTAGTGCGGCAGAAGGAACGTGAGCATCTCGGTGACCTTGTCGAGGAACTCGCGAGTCTGCGGAAACTGGCGGACGTACTTTGCGACCTTGGGATGCTTGCCCGTCAGGTTGCGGAACTCGGGGATGAAGTGCGGGTTAGGGAGGAACCGCACGTCGAAGACAAGGTCAGCATCGGTGGGAATTCCGTTCTTGAAGCCGAAGCTGGTGACCGAGATGGTGAGGTTGCGGTCGCTCTTGCCGATCCCGCGGGTGAACTGCGCATTGATGTGGGTGCGGAGCTCATGCACGTTGAAGCGCGAGGTGTCGAGGAGGATGTCGGCGACATTGCGGATGGGGTCGAGGCGCTTGCGCTCGGCGCGTATGGAGGCGATGACTGTTTCGCCACGACCGAGGGGATGTGGGCGGCGGGTCTCGGAGAAGCGGCGAACGATGGCGTCTTCGGTGGCTTCGAGGAAGACGACGCGTGTAGGCAGAACTTTGCGGACCTTCGCCAGAATGAGGGGAAAGCGTTCGAGGCGGCTGCCTTCGCGGACGTCGACGACGAGGGCAGCGTGCGTAATCTCGGCGGATTTTGCGACGAGGTCGGCGAAGCGCGGGATGAGTTCGAGCGGCAGGTTGTCGACGGAGTAGAAGCCGAGGTCTTCGAAGGTCTTGAGTGCGGAGGCCTTGCCTGCACCGGAGAGGCCCGTGAGGATAACCAACTCGCGTGGCTCACCATCGTCCGATTGTGTGCGCTTCTTCGCCGGCCTGCGCTTATCAGGCTTCGCAAGCAGCTTCTTCGCCTTGGCGGGAACCTTCCTCGGGGCGGGGATCATGGGGGAATCGTAGCACCGTTGGGAGGATGGCATCCTCTCGCGTTGCACACGGGAGGATGCCGGAGAAAGCTGGGTGGCTACGCGGGTAGCGGCTTGGGGCGGTCGCGGACGGTAGCGTAGCGCTCTTTGTGGCGGATTGCCTGCAGCTCCACCTTCTGCAGCGCGTCGTGGAGAGCAGTCTCCATCTCCGTGGACTCGCACGTGGCGACAAGATTTTCACCGCGGCACTGCACGCTGACATCCGCGATTTTGCGGTACTTGTCTTCGGTGAGAATGACGTGGGCACTGGTGCAACGGTTGGTAACAAGGTCGATGCGAGCCATGCCCGCCTCGGCGACGGTCTTGAGCTTTGGTGTAACGGTCGTATTACGTCCAGTGTATTCAATGATCATGAAGCACTCTCCTTGCAGCGCACACGCTGCAGTTGAGACTTGTGAGATGCGCCCAGAGGGTATCGCGTCTATGGACAGCTAACGCTGGCGCCGCTGGTGTGTACTGGGAATCTGCATGTCTTCGCGATACTTAGCAACTGTGCGCCGGGTGACCTGAATTCCCTGCCGCTGGAGCTCCGCAGCGAGATATTCGTCGGTCCAAGGCTTGCGGGGATCTTCCTCCTCAATTAGTTTTTTTACCCGCCGCTTCAAGAGAAGCAGCGGCAGGTCTCCACCCTCAGGCCCACCTACACCCTCGGAGAAGAAGAATCTTAGCTCATAAACGCCCTGTGTGGTGTGTACATATTTATTAGCGACGGCGCGGCTGACCGTGGAAGGGTGGACGCCGATCTCTTCGGCGACCTCCTTGATCATCATGGGGTGCAGACCTTCGACGCCACGCTCGAGGAACTCGCTCTGGCGGCGGACGATGATTTCGCAGGTGCGAACAATGGTGTTCTTGCGCTGCTCGATATTGCGCAGGAGCTGGATTGCGGATTTGTAGCGCTCCTTGACGTACTCGCGGACTTCGCGGTCGACGGTCTTTTCGCGGAGCATGCGGCTGTAGCCCTTGTTCAGACGCAGGGCGGGCATATCCTCTTCGTTCATGACGACGACGTATTTATCGTCGCGCTTGACGAAGGCGACATCCGGCTCGATGAGACGTGCTTCAACCTGGTTATAGCGCTGGCCCGGGCGCGGATCGAGCCGGCGGATGAGCTCGACGGCCTCGTTCACGCGCTCGACCGGGCAATGGCAGAGGCGCACCAGTTCACGCATGTCCTTCTTCTGCAGCAAAGCAAGGTGCTGGCCAACGATCAGGGCGGCTGTATCTAGGATGAAGAGGAGTTGATCGGTTGAATGGGCTTCTGCGTCAGCCTTCGCACGGCGAACGGCGGCGAGTTCCAACTCGCGGCGCTGCGCTTCAAGCTGCCAGAGGAGGCACTCGCGGAGGTCGCGGGCACCGACGCCAGCGGGGTCGAGGCGCGCAATGAGGGAGCGGGCCTGCTCGATCACGGCCAGGTGATCGAACGCAGATTGACCTAGGGGTGGGACGGCATCGAGCAGCGCTTCGGCGAGCTCTTCGACACTGGCGGTAAGGTACCCATCCTCGTTCAGATTGCCGATGATGAGTTCCGCTGCTGCCTTTAGCTCGTCACGTAAAGAGATCGAGCCGAGCTGCCAGAGCAGGTGGTCGGTCAGGGTGCTGGGTTGCGAGAGGAACTGCTCGAAGGAGGGCTTATCGAGCTCTTCGAAGTTCGAAGCGGTGCGGAAGCCGGGGTCGAGATAGTCTTGAAAGTAGCTTCCAAAGTCGACCTCATCGAAGGGATCTGCCTCTTTGTGCTCCGTTTCGCCGGCAAGCTCCTCGGCGCTGCGTTCGCGGTCGCCTTCCTTGCCGGAGCGCTCGTCGAGGGTCTCGGTGGACTCGTCGATCTCCTCAAGGACAGGATTTTCGACCAGCTCGCCGTTGATCATGTCCTTGAGCTCGAGCTTATTGAGCGCAAGAACACTGACCATCTGGACCAGGCCTGGGGTGAGTACCTGGCGCTGGGAGAGCTTGACATTAAGGCGTGGCTGCAACAATAGATTCTACCTCGCGACTATCGCAGGAACGTGCGGTCAGCGTCGCTGGCAATAATTTTCCAGCACGCTGAGGGCCATTTTACCGCGCAAGCGCCTAAAAGGTTTAGACAGGGGGAACCTATAGAGTTAATCAACTGCCTCAAAGTGGGGCGGCGGCGTGGACTTCCTAGACCAGCGAGAATCCTTCGCCGAGGTAGACGCGCTTGACTTCGAGGTCGCGGCCAAGATCGCCGGGCGTTCCGGTGCGGAAGATGCGGCCCTCGTTGATGATGTAAGCGCGGTCGGTGACGGATAGGGTCTCGCGGACGTTGTGGTCGGTGATGAGGACGCCGATGCCGGAGGTTTTCAGGTCGAAGATGATCTGCTGGAGCTCGAGGACGGCGATGGGATCAATGCCTGAGAAGGGCTCGTCAAGCAGGATGAAGGCGGGTTCAATGGCAAGGCAGCGGGCGATCTCGACGCGGCGACGCTCGCCACCGGAGAGTGCGTAGCCGCGGGTCTTGCGGACGTGGCCGAGATTGAGCTGCGAGATCAGGCTTTCGGTTCGCATGCGGCGCGCCTCCCAGGTGATGTGCTGGGTCTCAAGCACGGCGAGGATGTTCTCCTCGACGGAGAGCTTGCGGAAGATGGAGGGCTCCTGCGGCAGATAGCTGATGCGATGCTCGCGAGCGCGAAGATACATCGGCGTGCGCGTGATGTCGACGCCATCCGTGAGGATACGACCAGAGTCCGGCCGCACCAGACCGACGATCATGTAAAAGCTGGTGGTCTTGCCTGCGCCGTTTGGGCCGAGCAGACCGACGACCTCGCCCTGGCGGATCTGCAGGCTTACACCACGAACTACCTGGCGACCGCCATAGGCCTTTGTCAGTTCCTCGGTTTCGAGGGTTCTCATGCGGCTACTGCCTCTCTTCTTTTGCAGGGCTGACGTGCGTTTCGGTTCGCACACGACCACCTTTGCCCTTGGGGGCGCCCGGGCCACCAGCCACAACAATCGTACTACCGGCATCGCTGAAGAGCAGCGTCGCACCGGTGACATTGCCCTGCTGGGCGTCGACGATGTGCGGTGGAACGGTGGGAGTTCCGGTCAGGATGTAGCTGCCGGTACTGGCGGTGTAGAGCAACTGCTCGCCTGTGCCATGGCGACCGGGCTGCTCCATCTGCACGGAGCCGTAGACAATGACGCGGTCGATGGAGCCATTTAATGGGCTCGGTTGGGCTTGTAAGGTGACGGGCGGTTGCTTGTCCTCGGGAGGTTTGGTTGCGGCCACAAGAAAGACGACCGCATGTTGGCCGCGCACTTCGCCCATGGTGCCGTCGATGATGACTCCACCGGAGAAAGTGACCTCGCGCTGCAGATCGTTGTAGTCCATCTTCGGACTGGCAACGCGAATGATGCTGGCGGCTCGGGGTGAAAGACCGGGCTTCGGCGGAGCGGGGTTTGATGCGAAGATCGCGTGGATGAGGTTTCCGGGCTTAGCGGGACGCGCGCTGAAGGTCCGCCTGACGCCGTCGAATAGCAAGGTTGCGGCCTGCACCTGCGAGGCATCCTGCCACATACTCGCGGGCTTTGCATCGGTGCCGTAGAAGTTGGCGAGCTGCGTTGCGTGCTCGAAGTGAGCGCTTGCGGAGAGCACATGCGTCAGCGGCGCCGGCTTGGCTTTTGCAGATGCGGCGGCGGAGCCTTTTGAGCCCTGCGCCGCGTTCGAGGGAGCGTTCTGGAACGTGGCCTGCACGCCACCATTGGCCTCCGTGTCCTGCGTTCGTTGGTCAAAAGAGACCGTGGGTGCGATAAGTGATGCGTTGTCTCCATACAGATGAGCGTTGCCGGTGAGCGTGAGCTTCTGGGTTGCCCCGTCATAGGCTGCGCGGTCAGCTGTACCGGTCGAGATGGATCCGGGTTCGCTGGATCCGGCCTTTCCGGCAGCGCGATCGTGGATCGCTATATGGCCGGTCTGAACAGCCGAAGTGATGTTCAGTGCATCTGTGTCTGGCACCGCGGTTGCCGTGGGAACGGGTGCCGCGCCGAAGGCTACTTCGAGAGTGTCGCCACTGCTGGTCTCCTGCTCGCCGAGCGGAGCGTCCTGCTGGAGCAGCGTGTGACCGGTTCCGTAGAGCTTCTGCGGCTGAGCCTTGCCATCCGAAGTGGTGGTGAAAAGGACACGGAGGTCATCCGCCCAGACCTGCACATTCTTTAGAGGGAGAGGCTTCGTCTTATCAACAACGGTACCTTTGGCGGGGGTTGCGACTGACTCTCCGCCTGCATGCGCTGAACCCATCGCGTGGATCTCTTTGAGCTGCGAAGACGACTTGTGCTGGCCGGGTTTGAATAGCGCAACAATCTTTGCGCCGTCCATGGAGCGTGCCAGCCCGCGGGGGCTTGCTTTGTGGTCGACCATGGAGAGCTTCGCGGCGCCGGTGGCGACTACGCTGGTGGGCGCTCCCTGGGCGTTGAAAGCCACATCGAGGACGCTGGCCGAGCCGTGCATCGGCCTTACCGGATCGGTATCGAGGAGCACGACATCGCCCGAAAGCCTGGCGGCTTGTGGGATGGATTGCAGGTTCAGCGTTGCATCCAGACGATTGCCTGTAATCTGCTGCGTGGCCGAGCTGAGCACGACGTGGTCGATGCCCTGCACACGTTCGATTGAACCATCCTTACGCAGATTGATTACAGCAATATCGGCCTTCGCTCTGCGGCCGTCAGAGGTAACGACGGGCTGTGTGAGGTTCACGATGTTCGCGTTGCGGTCCATGTCGGCGTGCGCGGCGGTGACGTGCAGCGGCTGACCGTGCGCCAAGCCGTCCATATGCACGTTGGCGAGAAGCCGAAGGGTGCTCTGGTCGGAGTTGAACTCAGCACCGAGCGCAGTACATTGCATGCCGCCGTAGCTGAACTCAACCTGCTGGTCGGTCGATGCAACGCCCAGCTTGCGCATGTAGACCAAGCCACTGGTACGCACGTGGATGACGGGCGCGGACTCTGGCTTCACCTTGGCGGGTGCTGGGTTGTTTGCATGACCGCTGCTGGCGACCCCAGGCTGCGCCGCTGCACGGCCGCCGTTGGTAAGGCCCTGCGGCGGCTGCAGATCCATGAATACCTCGCCCATGGCGCGCGCAACGCCCTCATTCTCGTCGTACTCGATCTCGGAACCGTAGATGTGGTCGGGATGGTCACCAGAGCGGTTGTACAGCAGCATCTCAGCGTCGTGGAGCGCCCACTTGCCGTTGCCAAGAGACCTTTCTGTCTTGGCACGAACAGTGAAGATCTTCCTGCCCTGCACAGACTGAGAGTAGGTCACACCGTTCGAGTCATGTGTCAGCGTCACGCCGGAGTGTGCGAGAATCTGCCGGTAGGCCTGGAGCGCCCGATAGCGGCCGTAACTGATATAAGCGGCGAGCACAACGACCAGAAGCAAAGCTCCTGCAATCAGTACCCACCGAAGTCTTTGTATCGACAGCCGCATCGTTTCCCTGGTCTTATCTTCTCATTGTGCAGTTGCATCTGTTGCACGTTGTGTCGGATACAACATGAGACGAGCGGATCGATAGAATAGAGATATGGCCGATCAGCTTTATCTCAGTATCTGGTACCCCAACTTCCGCCTGGAGTCGCTGCCCGCAGCGCTGGTGGGTGTTCTGCGGCAGTTTGCCATCATTGCGAAGGACGGCCAGCCGAACAGCGCGCTCGGTCGCGTCGCTGCGGCAAGCACCTATCCGATCGATTGGACGGAGTCGCCAACGTATCAGCGGATTTACGTGAACGACGAGCGTGCGCAGAGCTCGGAAGACACCGAAGGCTCGATCATCGAGAACGCTGTTGCCGAGGCCACCGAGCAACTGCATGAAGATACAGCGTACGAGTTCGAGATGCGCTGGATGCTATGGATCCCGGACACGGGTGCCGGCATGCAGGGAGCGGAGTTGGACACGGCATGGCGACTGGAGCCGGCGAAGGTGCGGATTACTGGCTTCGGGCCGGAGTTTGATGCAGGAAGCTATGAGCAGAATGGCCATATCCGCGTGGACTTCGGATTGGATACACCGTGGGTGCTCGAGGATGAGTTGATCGATCGCGCGGCCGCGGAACGCATCAAGCAGAATGTCGAGAAGCTGCTCGCGTTCACGCTGAGCGTCGAGAAGAACTGCGGGATATCGAGCCGCTTACTGTGGACCGAGAGTGGCGAGCCGCTGGCGGAGAAGTTGATTGCGCGGTTGCAGCGGTTGAACTAGCGACCGGAGTGGGGGGCACCCCCCCTCCCCCCTCTTTTTTGCAAAGTATTCAAAGGAGGAGGTTTACGGGCAAAGTATTCATTCTATTCAGGTTAGTAACCTATTTGAAATGAGCAGTTTATCGAATTTTCGGCTGTAAACTATTCCATTCAGATACTTTACGGGTAAAGTATTCCATTCATTGGGGTTAGGTCCTGCGCGGACGGCGAGGGGCTGCGCGGAGCGGGAAGAGGGTTGGGGTGTCGGGTGGTTTGGTGTCGGGTGGTTTAAGGGCTAGTTCTATTTTAGTGGGTTTGTGGGGGGGATTATGCCACGTCTGGGGGATGGAAATCGCCAGTGTTGATTAGGGGTTAGGCGATTTTGGGGGACGGTGGGGGGTTGACATGTGATTTTTGGGCTGTTTTTCAGGGTGGTTGAGGGAATTTATTTTGGTTGGGCCTTCGGGATGGGCGGGGGCGGTCGCGCGCTACCACGCGGACGGCGGGCGTTGGATTGTGCGCGTGGAGTTAGCCGGCGGTGACGATCTCGGAGAAGTCGGCGATGCGGGAGAAATCTTCGACCGTCCGCGATAGAAGAGCGAGACGGTTGGCGCGAATAGCAGGGTCTGGCGACATCACCATCACCTTAGTGAAGAACTCGTCGACTACCGGACGCGAGCTGGCAATCTGCGTGAGAGCCGCACTATATTCGCGCTTTGCGCTAAGGGCTTCGACGTCTTCGGCAATGAGCGCAGCAGTAGACGCGAGTGCCTGCTCGGCTGCATCGCTGAGGAGCGCGGTGTCGACCGTGGCGGGGATTGGTTCGGACTTGGCGCGCGCCTGATCAAGGATGTTCTTCATGCGCTTGAAGGCGGCGCTGACGGCGAGGAAGTCTTCGCTGCCACGGACGGCGGTGACGGCTTCGGCGCGGGCGACGAGGTCGCGGAGGTCGTCGGTGCCGGCGGCCATCGCGGCTTTGACGACGTCGTAGGCCTGGTCGCGGCCTTCGCGGAGATAGAAGTCGATGCGTTCGGTGAAGAAGGCCTGGAGCTTCGCGGAGACGTCGGGCTTAGGGGAGACTGCGTTGAGGACGTCCGAGAGGGTGAGCGGAAGCTCGGATTCGGCGAGGATTTTGACGATGGCGTTGGCGGCGCGGCGCAGGGCGAAGGGGTCTTTGGAGCCGGTGGGCTCCATGCCGAGGGCGAACATGCCGGCGATGGTGTCGATGCGGTCGGCGAGGCCGAGGATGGCGCCTTCGGGCAAGCGCGGGATGGCGTCGCTGGCAGAGGCTGGGAGGTACTGGTCGTAGATGGCGTCGGCAACGGTGGCGCTGAGGCCCTGGGAGGCGGCGTAGAGGCCGCCGATGATGCCCTGCAGCTCGGTGAACTCCTTGACGAGTTCGGTGGTGAGGTCGGTCTTGGCGAGAGTTGCGGCTTCATCGATGGCGAGGGCGTTGAGGGTTGCGCCGCGCAAGGTAGCGATGGTGGTGAGAGAGGTGGCGAGGGCGCGGACGCGCTCGGCTTTTTTGGCGTAGCTGCCGAGGTCTTTCTGGAAGGTGACGTTTTCGAGCAGCTTGACGCGTGCGGCTAGCGGGGTGCGCTGGTCGAACTCCCAGAAGAAGCGGGCGTCGTTGAAGCGGGCTCGCAGGACACGTTCATTCCCTTGTTTGATGATGGGCTCGTTCACGTCGTCGAGTGCGATGTTGAGCACCGCGAGGAAGTGCGGCGCGAGTTTGCCCTGTGCGTCCTCGACGGCAAAGTACTTCTGGTGATCGCGCATGACCGTGACGAGGACCTCTTCGGGCAGCGCAAGATACGCAGGCTCGAAGTTGCCGAGAAGTACCGCAGGCCATTCCGTCATGTGCGTGACGGTGTCGACGAGGGCCTCGTCTTCGCGCCAGCGAAGGCCGGGAACAACGCGGGTAGCTTTCGTGATTCTGTCGAGCGCTTTGCGGATCTTGTGGCGACGTGCTTCGACGTCGGCGAGAACGTACTCGGCTTGAAGTTGTGTGAGGTAGGTGCTGGGCGACGTGATCTCGAAGGGGTCTCCGCTGGAGAGAACACGGTGGCCGTAGGTGACGCGGCTGGCGATCTTTCCGGCGAAGGTGAGCGGCACGACCTCGTCGCCGAGCAGGCAGGCGATCCAGAGGACGGGGCGCACGAAGCGCTCGGGTTTGCCGGGACGCCAGTACATGCTCTTCGCCCAGTAGATCGCGGCGATCTCTTTGGGCAGCTCGGCGGCGATGACTTCGGACGCGGTGCGGCCCTTCTTTACGCTGGTGGCCGCGAGGTAGTCGCCCTTGGGTGTGGAGATGGTTTTGAGGGCTTCCACGGAAACTCCCGCCTTGCGGGCGAAGGCCTCGGCGGCGGGCGTGGGCTGGCCGTCCTTGAAGGCGATCTTGAGGGCGGGACCGGTGGTCTCCTCGGTGATGTCTTCTTGTTGCTCGCGTACGTCTCGCACCAGCACGGCGAGGCGGCGGGGCGTGGAGTACGACGTTGCGGTGCTGCCATCGGCAAGCAGGTGTTCGCGTTCGAGCAGGGCGAGGGTGCGCTTGAGCAGCTCGGCTTGAGCAGCAGGCAGCATACGCGCGGGGACTTCTTCCAATCCGATCTCAAGCAAAAAGTCTGGCATTGCGTTCCTGAATTCCTTCTGGTGTTAGGCGGCTGCGGTGAGTCTTCCCTGCTCGGCGTAGATCTTTGCGACGCCGACGATGAGGTTGCGGATGCGCGCCATGACGCCGACGCGCTCGGTGACGGAGATGGCTCCGCGGGCGTCGAGGAGGTTGAAGGTGTGCGAGCACTTGAGCGCGAGTTCGTAGGCGCCGAGGGTGGGGAAAAAGCGAAGCTGTTTCCACATGTCTTTTTCGAGAGATTCGACGGTTTTGTTCTCAACTTCTAAACGGTAAGCGTCAGCGTATTTCCAGAAAACTGCTAGTAGTTTTGTGCATTCTTCTTCGTACAAGTCGAGGTGCTTCCACAAGGAGTAAATGTCGGCGTAGTCGAAGGAGTACGCGGAGAATTGCTGCTCTTCATGCAGACGGACGTCGCCGTAGGTGAGTTCGGCACCAGTCACAGGATCGCGCGACCAGACGATGTCGTAGATGGAGTCAAGGTCCTGGAGAAACTGCGCGATGCGCTCGAGGCCATAGGTGATCTCGCCGGAGATGGGGTCGAGGTCCATGCCGCCGCACTGCTGGAAGTAGGTGAACTGGGTGATCTCCTGGCCGTCGAGCATGACCTGCCAGCCGACGCCCCAGGCGCCGCCGACGGGCCACTCCCAGTTGTCCTCCTCGAACTTGATGTCGTGCTGACGGAGGTCGATGCCGATGGCGACGAGACTCTCGAGGTAGAGCTCCTGCACGCGCTCCGGTGGCGGCTTCAGGATCACCTGCAGCTGCGTGTGGCGAAATAGCCGGTTAGGGTTCTCGCCGTAGCGGCCATCGGCAGGCCGGCGCGAGGGCTGCGCATAGGCAATGTTGATCGGCTTGGGGCCGAGCACGCGCAGAAAGGTGTCGGGCGACATGGTGCCAGCGCCGACCTCGAGGTCGTAGGGTTGCTGCAGCACGCAGCCGTGCTCGGCCCAGAAGCGCTGCAGGGTGAAGAGCAGCTCCTGGAAGGTTAGGGATTTCTTGCCTGCCATTGGTGACGAAGTCCTTTAGTGATTCCTCTCGATTCTAACTGCTCAGCGCGGTAACAAAGCGGTGGCGCTCCTAAGTCGCCGTTCAAGGTGCCGCTCCAGCGTGCCGATGGCGAAGGCGCGGAGGTCGGCGGCGCGGGTGGAGGGCCAGTCTTCGGCGGCGAGATCAGCGAGGGGCGTGCGGGCGATCTTGTAGCTCTCGGCGACGGAAGCGGCGGCGAGAGCGCGGGATTGGGGGCGGCGGTCGTCGTGGCAGGTGACACCGTCGGCGGTGGGGGACCAGTAGACGGTCTGGTTGCGGAGGTCGAGACCGCAGGCGGCGCAGTGGCCTAGCTCGGGCATCCAGCCCATCAGGCGGTTCATCCAGAGGCAGAAGTAGGTGACGGGCAGCCAGACGGCACCGGCGTGGATGGCCGTGAGCGTGGTGAGGGCGAGGCGGTAGATGTTGTCCTCGGGGGCAAGCTCGGGCATGGCCTCTTCGAGAACCTCGACGACCAGTTGCAGGCCGGCGGTGCGGAGGTAGTCGATGGGCGCGGTGAGCGGAGACCAGAGGATCTCGAATTGGTCGAGGCGGACGAGTTCCTGGCATGGGCGCTCGGTGTAGTGAGCGCGGACGTGGGTTGTGGGCTCAAGGGCTCCGCCGAAGCGGCGGCGGCTCTTCATGGCATGGCGCGCGACGCCCTTCACCTTGCCCTGATCGCGGGTGAAAAGGCTGACGAGCAAGTCAGCCTCATGGAAGGGCCAGGTGCGGAGAACGATGGCCTCGCCGTGGTGCGGGATGAGTCTGCCTTCGGCCATGTGGCTCTATGGTAGCGGGTGCAAAAGCGAAGCGCGCAGCCTCGGCTGCGCGCTGTTGCGAGCGTTCAAAACGCAGGGATTAATGACCAAAGTGGGCGGCGTTCTTTTCCTTGAAGCTTTCCCACTTCTCGGGCAGGTCGTCGCCGCTGAAGATCGCCGAAACCGGGCAAACGGGTACGCAGGCGCCGCAGTCGATGCACTCGACCGGGTCGATGAAGAGCTGATCGTCGGTGTCCGCACCGGCCTCGTCAGTCTTGGGGTGGATACAGTCTACCGGACAAGCGTCCACACAAGCCCGGTCTTTGGTGCCGATACAGGGTTCCGCGATTACATATGCCATCTCAAATTCTCCTTGGTCATGCTTTGACTCAAACTTCTCGAGTATTCTACCGCTAATTTTAGCAACAAACCGGGTTGTGCCAAACTCCCGAAATTCACAACGTGTACTCAGTACGACTCAACTTTAAGACCTCCCGCTCGGCCCGGCGCGCGGCGAATTCTGCAGGTGTGGGAATGGGTTCGAGGCCGCGGCCGGCGAACATGTCGGCGAAGAGGTGCTCCATCTCGGTGTGGATGAGGCCATTGGTGGCGAGGATCTCGCGGCTGTCGAGGGTGAACTTGCTGCCGTCGAAGTGCGTGATGCGACCGCCGGCCTCCTCGACCAGCAGGCAGCCGGCGGAGGTGTCCCAGGGGTTGAGTTGGAACTCCCAGTAGCCGTCGAGACGACCGCATGCGACATAGGCGAGATCGATGGCCGCCGAACCGGCGCGACGAACGCCGTGCGAGCGCAGCGTGAACTCCTGGTAGAAGTGGACGTTGGGGCTGTTGTGGCGCTTCTTGCTGGGGAAGCCGGTGGCGATCAGCGACTCCTGCAGCGACGTCGTGCGCGAGACGTGGATGGGCTCGCCATTGAGGGTCGCGCCCGCGCCGCGCTCGGCGGAGAACATCTCGTCGCGCAGCGGGTCGTAGATGACGCCCGCGACGATCTCGCCGTCTTCGTCGGGTGCGAGGCCGGGATGGCGACGCTCGCAACCGAGAACAACACAGAAGACCGGGAAGCCGTGCGCGAAGTTGGTTGTACCGTCGAGTGGGTCAACGTACCAGCGGAACTCGCTGTCCAGTCCCTCGCGCGTGCCCTCTTCGCCGTAGATCCCGTGATCCGGAAAGGCGGCGCGGAGGCGTGCACCGATCAACGCTTCGCTGGCCCGGTCAGCCTCGGTGACGAGATCGACGTCCCCCTTGTACTCGGTGCGGACGCCACGGTGATAGAACTCGCACAGCAGGGCTCCCGCCTCGCGTGCGATGGATTCTGCAGTGCTAAGCAAATTGGCCATTAATTAACCTGGGTTCTCGTCGCGGTTCGAGGTTCGTCGCAGCCCAGATGCGCCGCCCTCGGTGATGGTGCGGATCTGCGCCTTGTAGATGAAGAGGTTGGGCTTCCCTTCGCGGGTGAGACGGAGCATCATATCGTCGAAGTACTCGATCCAGCCGCTGACGACCTCCCCATCGCGGAGCTTGATTGCGACAGGAACCTGGCGGTCGCTGAGCGACTTCAAGTACAACGCTTCTTGTCCGGTCTCGCCTGCGGGCCGCCCCTTGTGACGCTTCGTCGTCGCCATACTTAGATTGTACGGTGAGCGTTCACGGTATGTCTCAAAGCTAGCGGTTGGCGTAGTAGGCGGTGCGATAGCGCAACGTGTACCGCGCACGCAGAGCGGGATCCTTCAACTGCAAATGAATGTGGCGAATATCCGACAAGTCACCCTGCGGCGCATAGTAGCCCACCGTGTATTGGGTGCGCAGGTCGTCGGAGACGTGCTCAAAGGCAGACCCGAGATCGCGCTTGCCCTCAACGTAGTAGTACTTCCCGCCGGTGTCGTTGGCCATCTGGATGAGCGCGTGCTCGCCGCCGATATTGCGGCCGGCATCCGCTGCAACGGGCACGATGATCAGCGAGTAGATCATGGCTCCTGCACGCTCGGCCTGCTCGATTGACGAGTCGTAGCTACCGTGGCGCGTGGTGTTCTCTCCGTCGGTGATGAGCACGACGACGCGTCGGGCACCGCCAGCCAATGGAGCCTCTGCGAGCCGCTTGCTGGCGAGATAGACAGCGTCGTAGAGAGCAGTGGCGTCGCCATGCTCGATGCGACCCAGGCCGCTTTCAATGCTCTTCGGGTCGTTCGTAAAAGAAACCAGCTCTTCTACGTTGTCGGAGAAGGCCATCAGATCGATCCGGTCCTGCTCACGCAGCAGCGACTTCACGAAGCTCCTGGCTGCATCGCGCTCGAGCCGGTCGTCAGTGAAGACACTCTCGCTGGCGTCGATGGCGAGTACGATCTCGAGCGGCGTCGTCGACTCCTTGTCGAAGATGGCAATCCGCTGCGGGCGGCTGTCTTCGGTTAGCTCGAAGTCGGCAGCCTTGAGGCCCGGAACGGGTACTCCATGCTCGTCGACGACATTCAGCGCAACGCTTACCAGGCGGCTCTCTACATGAATCGTAGAGATGCTGGGCATCTGGTTGACGAGCGGCGGACGCTCGATCGGTGCGGGCTGCTGTTGCTGCGGCGCGGCCATAACCGGGAGCGGCACAAATAGCAGGAGCAGTGGCGACGCGATAGCACTGAGCGCAAAGTTCATCTTCCAGTCGCTGAGATATCTTCAGGGAACGGCTCGCCATCGGCCCAGGCTGCTCCGTCGACGAACTGTTCTTTCTTCCAGATGGGGACGGTCTTCTTGAGTGTGTCGATTATCCACCGGCAGGCATCGAATGCCGCGCCTCGATGAGCCGAGGCGACGGCGATGAAGACGCTAGTCTCTCCGACGGTGAGCCGGCCTAAGCGGTGTACGATCGCGACTTCACGCACGCCGAAGCGTTCGATGGCCTCGGAGCGCAGCAGGTGCATCTGCTTGAGCGCCATGTCCTCGTAGGCTTCGTAGTCGAGGTACAGGGTCGGGCGACCGCGGGTGTTGTCGCGCACGATGCCGTCGAAGATGCAGACCGCTCCATCGGTGCCGGCCTTGATTTCGCGCTCTATGGCAGCAGCGTCGATGGACTCGCGCACCAAGGCTATGTGGGGGTCCGAGTCAGCTACATGGGACACCGCGCCGCCGCTCACGGGCGGCAGGATCGCGACCTCATCGCCATCCTGCAGGGTCTGGCCGGATGTTGCGAACTCGTGATTCACCGCAACCGCAGCCGAGCGGAGCGCTGCCTCCTCGATGGTGCCTTCAGCACACAGCTTCGCAAGCAGGCCGGCAACCGACTCTCCTGCGTCGAGTTCGCGCCAGTCGCCGCCCTCGGGAAAGATCGTCTTCAACGAACCGAAGGAGAGCAGGCGCACGCGCATGGAGGAAGAACTCATATACCAAGAATACGTGAGTATATCGATCGGTTTGCGCAGGAAGATAGATTGCCATTCGCAGCAGGCCGGGCGGTATACTCGCCGAGTAATCGAGCTCACATTTTCAACACCTTGGAGGATCCATGCTCAAAGGATTTCGTGATTTCATTCTGCGCGGCAATGTGATGGACCTGGCTGTCGCCGTCATCATCGGCGTGGCCTTCACCGGGATCATCACGGCGCTAACGAATAACATCATCAACCCGCTGCTCGGCGCGGTGGTCGGCAAGCCGAACTTTGACTACCTCGTGGCGCATCTGCACGGCGGCGAGATCAAATATGGAACATTTCTGACCGCCATTATCAACTTCCTTCTGATAGCAGCGGTGGTCTACTTCTTTCTCGTTTTGCCGACACAGTATCTATTGAAGAAGTCCAATCCGCCTGCCGTCGCGCCTCCGGCCACAAAGGCCTGTCCGCAGTGCCTCAGCGATATTCCAGTCGCTGCGACCCGCTGCAAGTTCTGCACCCAGCCGGTTTAGTTTGCTGCGGCCCGGGCTGCGATCTTCGCGTACACTCCTAACAATTCCTTAGGAGCTTGTCACTATGCGTCGTTCCACAGCCTGGGCCCTTTCGCTGCTTACCCTACCCCTTGTTTTCCATGGCGCTGCACAGGCGCAGACGCCCACACCGCAGGTCTTCGGCTACGGCGACTTCTCGCAGCAGGCCAAGTGGGACCAGACTTTCATGGCCATCCCCAACGCGAAACTTGCCGGCGAGGAACTGAAGACGTTGACTGCGGAGCCCCACTGGGCCAGTTCGCCCGAGGACCACAAGACGGCGCTGTACGTCGCGGAGAAGTTCAAGGCTGCGGGTCTGCATACGGAGATCCAGCCGTTTCGCGTGTGGATGAACAAGCCGGTGAAGATCGAGATTGAGGCATTTGACGCCAAGGGCAAGAAGCTGATGTCGGGGCCAACGCCCGAGCACGTCGATCCGAAGGCCTACGGCGGCGATCCCTTCCAGGACGACCCACGCATCCTGCCCGCGTTCAACGGCTCGTCGCCCTCAGGCGATGTCACCGCCGATGTTGTGTACGCAAACTACGGCACACTCGAGGACTTCAAGAAGCTCGCCTCGCTGGGAATCAGTGTCAAGGGCAAGATTGTGATTGTGCGTTACGGCGCCAACTTCCGCGGCGTAAAGGTCTATATCGCGCAGCAATATGGCGCAGCGGGTGTTCTGATTTATTCCGACCCGGCGGACGACGGCTACACTCGTGGCGATATGTATCCGCGCGGGCCGTATCGCCCGGCGTCTGGTGTGCAGCGCGGCAGCGTGCAGTTTCTGCCAATCTATCCAGGTGATCCAGAGACGCCAGGGATTGCGTCGACGCCCGACCTGCCGGACTCTCAACGCATCACCGATCCAGCCAAGATGAATCAGCCGTCGATTCCGTCGAATCCCCTGTCGTATCAGGATGCGGCGCCGATTCTTCAGGCGCTGGATGGGCTGGAGACTCCGCGCGAGTGGCAGGGCGCACTGCCCTTCACCTACCATCTCGGCGGGACGGGCGCAGTGAAGGTTCACATGAACCTGGTGCAGGACTACAAGCTGCGCACCATCTGGGATGTGATCGGCACAATCGATGGCGCAGATCCGGAGCAGAAGGAAGATTGGGTCGTTGCCGGAAATCATCGCGACGCGTGGGTCTATGGGGCGGTCGATCCGAATAGCGGCACCGCTGCGATGCTCGAGGCTGTGCATGGGCTGGGCGACTTGTTGAAGCAGGGATGGAAGCCCAAGCGTCGCATCGTGATTGCGAGCTGGGATGCCGAAGAAGAGGGCCTGATGGGCTCGACCGAGTGGGTCGAGATGCACGCGAAGGAACTGACCCATGCAGTGGCATATTTCAATACCGACGTTGGCGTTGCAGGGCCGGACTTTGATGCGTCCGCTGTGCCGTCGCTGCAGGAGTTTGTGCGCGATGTGACGCGTGAGGTGCCGAGCCCCAAAGGCGGAACGGTGTATGAACAGTGGAAGGCGATGCAGGAGACTAACGCGGGTCACCATGGCTCTGCGGTGCATGGCGCGGTGTCGCCCAACGAACCTGTACGCGTGGGCGATCTCGGATCTGGCTCGGACTTTACGCCGTTCATCCAGCACCTTGGTGTGCCTTCGACCGATATTGGCTCGGACGGCCCTTACGGTGTCTACCACTCTGTCTTCGACAACTACAACTGGTTCACAAAGTTTGCGGACCCCACGTTCGTGTATGAGCAGCAGCAGGCGCGCGTGTTCGGGCTCGAGATACTGCACATGGCGGACGCAGATGTCCTGCCCTACGACTACCAGCTCTACGGCAAAGACGTGGTCGGCCATGTGGCCGACGCGCAGAAGCGCGCCACGGCGGCGAAGATGCAGGTGGACTTCAGCGCAGCAAGCGCCGCGGCGAACCGCTTTGCGGCGGCCGGAGTGAGTGTTCACAAGCTGCAGTCTTCGGCTGTTGCGGGTTCAAATGCCGCGAAGCTGAACGCGGCGCTGCGCGATGCAGAGACGGCGTTGCTGAACGACGCAGGGCTACCGCATCGTCCGTGGTACAAGCACACCATCTATGATCCGGGCGAATATACCGGCTATGCGGCAGTGGTGATTCCCGGAGTGAACGAGGGCATCGATGCGGCAGACAATGCGCGTACGCAGGGACAGCTCGATGCGCTGGCGGCGGCGCTGAATCGCTCGGCGGCGATTCTGGAGGGAGCGGCGAAGTAGATTACGAACGTGGCTGAACGCATGATGATCGGGATAGGGGGGAGAGTCA
>PLHC01000086.1 GCA_003138795.1 Granulicella sp.
CTAAGGCCTGACGAAGACAGGGTGGGGTATCGTTTGCGGTAGCAAACGACCGCTCTCCTCCGCCCACCCAAACCCTGTCATCTCGACCGAAGTGGAGAGACCCCTGTATTGCCTCTCCCTCGCACCCCGTAAAATCCTCCAGTGACCACCAAACGCAAAACCCGCTGGGCCTGGGCCCTCGGCACCTTCTTCGGCGCTGGCTATCTCAAGCCCGGCCCCGGCACCTACGGCAGCATCGCCGCCGTCCTCCTCTGGTACGCCGCCGCCCACGCCTTCGCACCCGGCGCAACGATCCTCGCGCTCGCGACGGCACTCGCGGCCATCATCGTCACCATCGTAGGCATCCCCGCCTCCACCATCGTCGCTCGCGAGTCCGGCCGCAAAGACCCCGGCTTTGTCGTCATCGACGAGGTCGCCGGCCAGCTCTTCGCCCTTATCCTCATGCGTCCCGACTGGCAGCACGCAGCGCTCGCGCTCGTCCTCTTCCGTCTCTTCGACATCACCAAGCCGCAGCCCATCCGCAGCCTCGAAGCCCTCCCCGAAGGCACCGGCATCATGCTCGACGACGTTGCCGCCGGCATCATCACCCTCATCTCCGGCGTCCTCATCAGCCACCTCGCGCACCGCTTCCTCTAGCTACAGCATCTCTCCTGTTCTTGTGAGCCGGACGAGGCATGAGAGTGCCGTTTTTCCTGGGGGGGGGAAGACAGCGTTGAGAGCTGTAGTTTCGGCGTACACCCCCAGGAGAAATGCCTGGCCCCGGTTTGCATCACCCCGCGCCCTCGCTTACGCTAAACGAAGATGCCGCCACTCCACCCAACCCGTCCCGACGCACCGCACCTCGACCGCCTCTTCCCGAGCGCCGCCATCCCCGGCGGCAGCTTCGAAGTCATCGGCAGCCACCTCCTGACCGCCCTCCTGCCTCCGGAAGATGCGGGCCCTCAGCTCCCCGAGGCCTTCTTCGGCGAGCTCCCCGCGAACCTCGACATCATCCGCTCTACCCGCGCCCTCATCCGTGTCCCCAGCGGAGCCATCTCCTCCGACCTCGTCGTGCGCCGCAACGGCATCGCCAGCAACGCACTCCACGCCAACGTCGGCGTCCCCATGGCCGAAGACCTGCACATCATCTCCAACCCCGCCGTCGACGCCAGCGGCAACATCTTCGCCATGGTCTCCGGCCCCCGCGGCGAGCAGGTGCCGGTCTCCATCTTCCGCATCGGGCGCGACCTGCAGGTAACTCCGTTTGTCCGCGAGATGATGAACGTCTCCGCGCTCGCCTTCGACCGCGACGGCAACCTCTACGCCAGCTCCCGTGCCGAAGGAACCATCTACCGCATCACCCCCGAGGGCGCCATCTCCACCTTCGCCGAGGGCATGGGCATCGCCACCGGCATCGCCTTCGACATCGACGGAAATCTCTTCGTCGGCGACCGCTCCGGCACCATCTTCAAGATCAGCCCCGGCAACCCGATCAGCCCGCTGGGCTCCGAGCGTAGCGGCGAGATCTTCGTCTTCGCCACCCTCGAGCCCTCGGTCGCCTTCTACCACCTCTGCTTCCGCCCCGACGGCGTCCTGATGGTCACCGCGCCCACCACCAGCTCGAACCAGCCCATCTACGCCATCAACCCCGACGGCAACACGACCGTCTTCTATCGCGGCCTTGGCCGTCCTCAGGGCATGGCCTTCGACGTCGACGGCAACCTCTACGTTGCCGCCTCGCTCCACGGCCAGCGTGGCATCGTCCGCATCTGGAACTCAAAAGAGACCGGCGTCCCTGAAGCCGAGCTCACCGTGGCGGGCAACGACCTCGTTGGCCTCTGTTTCCTCGACGACGGCTGCGCCGCCCTCGCCACCAACTCCACCATCTTCCACACCGACCTGGGCATCGAAGGCCTGCCCCTCATCTGACCGCTCCCGCAAGAGGAGCAATATCAGCAACTGAAAAATGACTACGCGTTAAAGCCTAAGGGCGAATCCTCTTTCGAGAACTCGCCCTCCAGTCGTCCGAATATTTCGAAGATCTGGCTTCGGCTCCAGATCATAACCTTGTCATCCCGAAATTCACTCAGAACCTGCGGGCAGAACCCGCACATCCTTCGCTCTTCCGTTCTCACACGGCATACGAGCTTCCTATCGGCCAGCTGCCTTCAGTTGCCTGAAGTGAGTATCGTCGCCGATCCTCCAGCTGTCTCGCATTCGGCTCTCTTCTCTGGAAGATCTCTCTTCCGTTGCTGAGAATCCTCTCATGAGAATCCCTCCATTGTGCAAGCTTATTTATGTGGAAATAACGTACTCAATGTGCGAAAAGCGCGAAAAACCACAGTCCCCCACCCGGGCGGGACGATGCTTTAGTCCCTCGCACAGGGAGCCTGCCGAGCGCCCCATGCATGCTCCGCCGCCAGATCCCTGCCCGTCCCACCACCAACCCTCGGCAACACGTTACAGCCCACCGTACAATAATCGGCATCGCAATAGGGGTTAACCTAGGGGCCACTAATCTCAATCAAATGCGTTGGCGGTTTGCTGGAGGAAGCAGTGCAGAAAGCAGAGAAGTGGTTTCAATCTCTAATGGCTACGGCTGGCATCAACCTGAACGGGACGCAATCCTGGGACATCCAGGTAAACAACCCAGCGATGTTCAACCTGATCCGGCGGCAGGGAACACTGGGGCTCGGCAACTCCTATATGTACGGCTGGTGGGATTGCGCCAGCCTGGATGTCCTCTTCCACCATTTGTTGACAGCAGAGCTCGACCGAAAATCTGGCATCTTCCTTCCCCAGTTGTTCGGTGTGGTGCGGGCCTATCTAGCCAATCTCCAAAGCGTCGGCCGCGCGTTTGAAGTCGGCAAGAGACATTACGACCTGGACGACGGTCTATTCGTGGCCATGCTTGGCAACACCATGGTCTACAGCTCGGGTTACCTTGGCAGCGGCGCAAAGACTCTCGATGAGGCGCAACTCGCAAAGCTCGATCTCATCTGCCGCAAACTGCATCTGGTTCCCAACACTACGGTGCTGGAAATCGGCTGCGGATGGGGCAGCTTTGCGCGTTATGCTGCTGAGCACTATGGTGTGCGCGTCGTCGGCCTGACGATCTCTGAACACCAGGCAGCCTACGCGCGCATGCACTGCCAGGGACTTCCCGTAGAGATACTGCTGCAGGACTATCGCAGCTATACCGGGCAGGCCGATGCGATCGTGTCCGTGGGCATGTTTGAGCATGTCGGAGTGAAGAACTACCAGACATTTTTCGACACCGTCCGGCGCTGCCTCCGCACCGACGGATTATTCCTTCTGCACACCATCGGAAACTTGCACACGGAGATGGCTGGCGAACCTTGGATGAGCACGCACATCTTTCCCAACGGCAAAATCCCCTCGCTACGGCAGATCGCCACCGCGGTCGAAGGCCGCTTCGTGATCGAAGACCTGCACAACTTTGGTCCCGATTACGACTTCACGCTGATGGCCTGGTCGAAGAACTTTCAGGCCTGCGTTCAAAAGGGCGAGCTCACCAAACAATTCGACGAGCGCTTCCAGCGGATGTGGCAGTACTACCTGCTCAGCTGTGCCGGCGCCTTCCGTGCGCGGAACCTGCAGCTCTGGCAGTTCGTCCTCTCGCCCAGCGGCGTAGCCGGCGGATACCAGTCAGCGCGCTAGCCGTGTGCCCCCTTCATAGCTCAGTTTCAGCGCGACATGGCGGGGGCCGTCCCAAAATCCTAATGTCAAGCCCCTCCCTCAAAATCCAACTCAACCACAGAAAACAAATGAGTTGACATCCTCCCCTACCTCGACCTACGGTCGCCGCTAAAGCGGAAAGGAAGGGGATTCCTACGAGGGTCGCTAAGCGGCCCGTTCGGAGGGTTCCTGCTGCTGACGACTTACTTCGTCGTTCACTACACAGGCTAACCGGGAGTGTCCCGCCCTTAGTATGTTGATCGCGCCGACTAGGTCGGCGTTCTCAGTGAAGCCACAAGCAACGCAAGCGAACTCTGCCTGCGACCTGCGGTTGTCCTTGGAGACGTGGCCGCACCGCGGGCAGGTCCGTGAGGTGTTCTGAGGCGGGACGGCGAGGAAGACGCCGCCGGACCAGAGCATCTTGTACTCGAGCTGGCGCCGGAACTCGGCCCAGCCCTGGTCCAGGATCGACCGGTTGAGGCCGGCCTTCTGCCTCACCTTTCTGCCGGGTTGTTCGACCGTGCCAGCAGCCGACCGGGACATATTCAATACCTGAAGATCCTCTACAACGACAATCGCGTGGTTTTTGCTGATGGCGGTAGATGTCTTGTGCAGGTAATCCCGGCGGGCGTTGGCGATCCGAACGTGGATGGATTGGACTCTAGCTTTGGCCCGCTTCCAGTTGTGCGAGAACTTCTTCTTGCGGCTCAGCGCCTGCTGCGCCTTGCGCAGCGCGGGCGCATGCCCCTTGAAGCTGTTGAGCGATGGAACAACCGCTCCATCGGAGAGGGTGGCGAAGCGGACCACCCCCAGATCGATGCCTACGGCATCGCCCTGGGCCACTGGCTGCTCTACCTCGCGCGCGGTCTGGATCGAGATGAACCACTTCCCGTTGCGGAGGCTAACCGTGACGTTCCGGACGGTGCCGAGGACCTCGCGGCTGTTGCGGTAGCGTAGCCAGCCCAGCTTGGGTAGGTAGATCCTGCTGTTGGACTGGTCGAGCTTGAAGCCCTGCGGGAAACGAAAGCTGTCGTGCTTGCCCTTCTTCCTCTTTTGCGGGAAGTCGGTGCGTTTGGCGAAGAAGTTGACGAAGGCGCGGTCCAGATTCTTGAGCGCTTGTTGCAATGCTTGAGAAGGAGAATCTTTCAGCCAGGGATCCTCGCTCTTCCACGCAGGAAGCAGGTTCGCCATCGACT
>PLHC01000113.1 GCA_003138795.1 Granulicella sp.
TAAATGAAGCGTTGGATCGTAGTGTTGGTAGTGATGCTGGCCGTAGCGCCGCGTTGTGCGCGTGCGGATGAAGCATCGAAGCAGGCGAAGGTTCACGAGTTACTCGCGACGATGCATACGGACCATATGTTGGACCCGATGATGCATTCAATAACAAAACAGGCTCTGGAGATTCCGCAGAGTGCTCCGGAAGCGGCGCAGATGACGCCGGCGCAGAAGAAGCTGACGCAGGAGTTTCAGGACCGGGCGATGAAGATCGTCTATGACAGCGTGGGCTGGAAGGCCGTGGAGCCGGACTACGTGAAGCTGTATGAGAGCGCATATACGGAGGAGGAGCTCGATGGCATTCTGGCGTTCTATAAGTCGCCAGCGGGGCAGGCGATGCTGGCGAAGACGCCGCAGCTGTCGGCCGGAGTGATGCAGATTGTGCATGGCCGGATGGGGGACTATCAGCCGAAGATGCAGGCGTTGCAGAAGGAGTACATGAAGCAGATGGAAGCAGCGGCGGCTCCGGCAAGCCCATCGACGAAGCCAGCGAGTCACTGATCTCCGTGGTTCATGGAAATTGCAGGGGATGACGAAACCACAAGGGATGACGCGCTTGCGTCATCCCTTGTGGTTAGTGTGAGCTACGTTGGTAATGCGGAAGATGTAACCCCGCTGCTGGTTGCAACGGAATGCTGCCACTGAGCGCAACATTATGCTGCCATTGGCGAAATTCGCAATGCACTATTTATCCTGCCACGCGGTGCAATCCAATCTTGCCACTTGAATCGAAGCGGCTCGCCTGCGAAATCCAGCGCTCCGCGGCTGACTCCTTGGCGTCACGCGTCTGTTCTGCCGATTCCCATGGGATTGAGAGACAGCGCGAAGCAGGTTAGACCGCGACTGCCACTTTCCGCGCGACACGACGCGTGTTCAATCCGGTAGGGGATTTCGTCCGGTGCGGCTTTGCTTCCATCGGACGCACTGCAATGCTCGTTTGGAGATGCAGCCGGTCAGCATAGCGCAACAGCTTCTCTATGCTCACCTGCGAGATTCTCCCCTTCAGTAGATTGCTCACTGATGGCTGATACTCATCCAGAGTGTCCACGAGCTGCGCCTGGGTGTATCCCACCGTCCGAACGTGCTCAAGGATGGCGGACAGAATCTCCGCCTTGATCTTCAGCGCGCTTGCCTCGGACGCAGAGAATCCCAGAGCATCGAAGATGTTTCCTTTGACGACGTGAGTCGGCTTATTTCCCGCTGCGCTTTTCATGTGTCTTTTGCTCCTGGATTCGTTGCTTCACCACTTTCAACCGCTGGCGCGCAACCTCAATGTCTCGCCTGTCGGTCTTCCGGCTGTCCTTCTCAAAGCAATGCAAAACGTGAATGACGTTTCCCACTTTGGACAGGTAAATAGCTCGATACCACGTTCGTTCATCTGCCTCTTTCAGCTCCTACACGCCAGGGCTGATTGAACTCATGCTGCGAGTCTGGCATGTTGGCTCTCTGCCGAGCTGAAGCTGGCGGAGTGCAAACCCGAGGGCCTGCTTGACCGAAGAGGGAAAGGCCGATAAAACCTCCAGCGAATCTCCCTCGAAGTGGACCTCTGCGGACTGGCGAGATTCATTTCCCGTCACCATGCGATTCTAGCTCGAACCCGAGGGTTTATACAATATCTATTATAACTTGAAGCCAAGTAATCCTCCTAGAAGGGTTCGCGGTTTGTGGTTGGCAAACCCCACCTTACTCTCCGGCACACCGGGCCCGGACATCATCCTAACCGAACCACTGGCACCGCACCGCACGCCTTCGGCGTGGATGAGACTTTGTAACCTTTGGTGATCGCCGAAGGTGGCAGTATTCCATTGCAGTCAGTGGCAGCACAACTTTGCACTGGGTGGCAGAATTGATTGCATTCAGCACCACCCTACCGCGATGAAGCCGCGTCGAGGATGGGCCGCCGATTTCCGCGGGGATTGCCAGTATGGCTACAGCTCGAGGATGATGGGCATGATGAGAGGGCGGCGGTTGGCGTTCTTTTGCAGGAAGCGCTTTAGGTCGCCGCGGATCTTGTCCTTCATGACGCCGTAATCGCGGCGCTCTTCGTCGCTGGATTGCTCGAGGGTGCGGGCGACGATGTCGCGGGCGTTCCGGAGAAGTTCAGGGTCGTCGGCTGCGAAGCCGCGGGTGGTGATCTCAGGCTGGCCTTCGACCTGGCCGGTGCGCTTGTTGATGGCGATGATGGGCAGGAAGACGCCATCTTCGCCGAGGTGCTTGCGGTCGCGGATCATAGTGTCCTCGACGACGTCGGCGGTGGAGTTGTTGTCGATGCAGACGCGGCCGGTGGTGACCTTGCCGGTCTTCTGTGCGGATTCACGATCGACGGTGAGGACGTCGCCGTCTTCGAGGAGGAGAACCTTCTCAGGAACGCCGGTGGCGACGGCTAGTTCGACGTGGCGCTTGAGGTGGCGGTAGTCGCCGTGGACGGGGACGAAGAACTTGGGGCGCACGAGGTTGATCATCATGCGGAGCTCTTCCTGGGAGCCGTGGCCGGAGACGTGGATGAGGCCGTGGGTGCCATCGTCGTGGATGACGCGGGCGTCGCGGCGCTCGAGGTGATCGATGACGCGATAGATGGCCTTCTCGTTGCCGGGGATGACGCGGGAGCTGAGGAGGACGGTGTCGCCGGACTCGATCTTGGCGAAGCGGTGGTTGTCAACGGCGGCGCGGGAGAGCGCGGACATGGGCTCGCCCTGGGTTCCGGAGATGAGGATGCAGAGCTTGTTGGCCGGGGTGTCCTTGATCTGGTTGGGATGGATGATCAAGCCTGCGGGCGGGTCGATGTAGCCGAGGTCCTGGGCGATTTCGGTGGAGTTGTCGATGGAGCGGCCGATGAGCGCGACCTTGCGGCCGTGCTTGTGGGCGAGCTCCATGGCGATCTTGATGCGGTGAATCGAAGAGGAGAAGCAGGAGAAGAAGAGCCTCTTCTTGGCCGCGCCGAAGATGTCGTCGAGACGCGGGATGACGGCCTTTTCGCCAGGGGTGAAGCCGGCGCGGTCGACGTTGGTAGAGTCCTGCAGGAGAAGGAGGACGCCCTGCTTGCCGAGGTCGGCGAAGGCCTGGAGATCGAAGGGGTGGCCGTCGGGGGAGGACAGATCGATCTTGAAGTCGCCGGTGTGGACGACGATGCCGACCGGGGTATGGATGGCGAGAGAGACGCAATCGACGAGCGAGTGCGTGACCCGAATGGGCATGATGGAGAAGACGCCGAGGTTGAAACGGTGGCCGGGGAGGATCTCGATGAGCTCGGCGTCGTCGAGGAGGCGATGCTCTTCGAGCTTGCCTTCGACGTAGGCGAGGGTGAACTCGGTGCCGTAGACGGGGACGTTGAGGTCGGAGAGGATCCAGGGGAGGCCACCGATGTGGTCCTCGTGGCCATGGGTGAGGATGATGCCGCGGACCTTGCTGCGGTTCTCAATGAGGTAGGAGATGTCCGGCACGACGATGTCGACGCCGAGGAGTTCTTCCTCGGGGAACATGAGACCGGCGTCAATAACGATGATGTCTTCGCCGTAGTGGAGTGCGAGGCAGTTCATGCCGAATTCGCCGAGTCCACCGAGCGGGATTATTTGCAGTTTTTCATTAGCCATGGACCTCCAGTCTATCGCACTCAGCAAGCGTGAACATGAATTGGAGTGCGATTCATGCGGATTGGCTTTCATGCGGTAGAGCTTGGAGGTCTTCTAGATGGCGCGGAGGACGCGGGCGGGGAGGGTGAAGATGGCGGCGATGAGTTCGAAAACGCCCCCGACCACAATGCCGACAATGCGGAAGGGAAGCAGGACCAGCCAGATGAACGGGTAGAGGATCAGCGCGAGCAGCGCCGCAGGCCAGCAGATGACGAGGAGGATCAGGAAGAGGAGAAGCTTCATGGTGGTTTAGGCTCCCTTTCTTTTTAGATGTACGCATATGCGGTGCGGGTGGTTCCTTGNNGGGCTGCAGATGGATCTAGCGCAACAGGTCTTCGAGGGTGGTGGAGAGGTCGGTTTTTTCGTCGCGGTACTTGACGATGATGGGGGTGTAGACCGAGAGGCCGAGATCTTTGCCGGGGCCGGTCTGGACGGCGCGGGCGCCGGCGACGACTACGGCACCGCTGGGGATCGTGAGCGGCGTGCCGGGAGTGGCCTTGTAGATGGTGTTGTTGGGGATGTCGTAGACCGGTGTGCCGCGGGTGAGGATGACGCCGGAGGCGAGCACNNAGGACGTCGTCCTCGATGATGACGGGTGAAGCGTTGATGGGTTCGAGGACGCCACCGATCTGCGCGGCGGCGGATAGATGGACGCGCTTGCCGATCTGCGCGCAGGAGCCGACGAGGGCGTGGGAGTCGATCAGGGTATCTTCGTCGACGAAGGCTCCGACGTTGACATAGGCGGGCGGCAGCATGATGACTCCGCGGGCGAGGTATGCGCCGGAGCGGACGGAACTGCCGCCGGGAACGATGCGGATGCCCTGCTCGGCGGTGAAGCGGCGGACAGGGTAGGTGCTTTTGTCGACGAAGGTGAGGACGGATTGGCCGAGGGGATGGACGCCGTCCATCTCGGTGAGTACGCCGATGCGGAAGCCGAGGAGGATGCCGCGCTTGACCCAGGTATTGACGCGGTAGCCGGTGTGGTGCGTGGCGTCGGGCTCGGCGGCGCGGACGGTGCCATCTTCGAGGGCGTCGCGGAGGCGTTCGAAGGCGTGGAGGGCTTCGTTCTGGCCGATGGCGTCAGGGCCTTGGGAGAACCAGTGTTCGATGATGGGTTCGAGCTCGTTTGCGCTTATGGATGTCATGGCTAGTGTGATTGTAGCGGGAGCGGGTGGTGGATGCTGCGAAGTATTGCACGCTCACGCATGGCGCGATCAAGCTGCGCAATGAACGACCACCCAATTCTCGTTCTTACACGTTGGGCAGGAGGTTAAGCTCGCGCAGGAGGGCTTCGAGTTTGGTGCGGGTTGCGGCGGTGACGGGAACCATGGGGAGGCGTAGGGTGTTGGAGCAGCGGCCGAGGATGGAGAGGACGGCCTTGATGGGTGCAGGGCTGGGCTCGGTGAAGTGGGCCTGCATAAGGGCGAAGTAGCGGGCGTTGAGGGCCCGGGCGGTGGGCCAGTCATTGCTGAGGGCGGCGGCGATCAGCTGCGACATAGGACCGGGGATCGCGTTCGAGGCGACGGAGACGAGGCCGACGCCGCCGAGGGCGAGGATGGGGAGAGCGAGGGCGTCGTCACCGGCCAAGACGGCGAAATCAGGAGGTGTGTGTGTGAGGAGCTCGGTGATCTGCACGAGGTTGCCGCAGGACTCTTTGACACCGGCGATGTTGGGTAGCTCGGCGAGGCGGAGGATGGTTTCGGGCAGAAGATTCGCGCTGGTGCGGCTGGGGATGTTGTAGAGCAGGATGGGCAGGTCGATGGCTTCGGCGATGGCGCGGAAGTGCTGGAACTGACCCTCCTGGCTGGGGCGGTTGTAGTAGGGGTTGGCGCTGAGCAGGCCGGTTAGCCCGGGGATGCGAGCGAGCCGCCTGGCGTTGGTGACGGCCTGGTGGGTGGCGTTGTGGGTGCAGCCGGCGAAGATAGGGACGCGGCCGGCTGCGGTTGCGATGGTGATCTCGATGACGCGCTGCGTTTCGTGCTCGGTGAGCGTTGAGGCTTCGCCGGTGGTGCCGCAGGGGATGAGCAGAGAGATGCCGGCGGCGATCTGGGCGTCGACGAGAGCGTGCAGGGCGGCCTCATCCAGTGAGCCGTCGGGACGGAAGGGAGTAACGAGCGCGGTGCCGCAGCCTTGAAGGTTCATTCCGATGTGAGTTTAGAGCATTCTCCCCATGTTGTGCTATGAGATGACACATTAAGGCGCTTTTCTTGAGGAAAAGGGTGGTTGCAAGATGAGACGCGCTCGCGGGTGCTGAGAACCGCCTCCTGACCCCAGCGGAGTAAGAACGTCCGCCGGGACTCGTCGTCATATTAGCTTTCCAATCGCTTTCCAATACGTGCCAATATAGTCGTTATAACTTGACAATGGCAAGTACTATTATTTACAATAATTGGAGTGAGACTTTCCAATGACTAGGCGCGTTAGGGCTAGGGGCGAAGACATTAGGTCGTTCATTCTTAGGAACATAGGTAAGGATGCCGTTACGGCCAAGGCGGCGGAGCACTTCGGCATAACCCGACAGGCAGTCAATCTACACCTGCAAAATTTGGTAGACGAAGGTGCACTTCTTGCGTCCGGCAACACCCGTAGCCGAGTGTATGCACTTGCGTCTGCCGGTTCGGTTTCATTCATGTACGTACTCACCGCAGACTTGCAAGAGGATGTTGTCTGGAGGAAGGATATACAGCCCTATTTGGGCGTCCTTCCATCGAACGTCGTGGATATCTGGAGGTGGGCGTTTACTGAGATGTTGAATAATGCGATAGACCACTCGGCTGGAACACACATATACGTCACAGTCTCCAAGACCGCCCTCGATACGGAGATTTCGGTTGCCGACGATGGAGTCGGCATCTTTACCAAAATCCAAAGGGAGTGCGGATTGCAGGATGAGCGTCAGGCCATTTTTGAACTGTCGAAAGGAAAACTAACCACTGACTCTAAAAAACATTCCGGTCAGGGGATTTTCTTCACTTCTCATATGGTTTCCGGTTTTGACATCCTCTCCGGCGGAGTTTATTTCAGTCATGCTACCGGCAGTGAGCATGACTGGATGTTAGAGCGCAAAGCTTATAAAAGCGGAACGACCGTATTTTTGAGAGTAGAGAATTACACATCCAGAAGCGTTCAGAAAACACTCAGATCATTCAACGTTGGCGACACATACGATTTCAACAAGACTATCGTGCCTGTAAGCCTCGCGAAATACGGTCTCGATCAGCTAGTTTCTCGGTCTCAGGCGAAGCGGGTTCTGGCGCGCGTAGAACTTTTCTCGCAGGTAATATTTGACTTCACCGGAGTTGACATGATTGGGCCAGCATTTGCCGATGAAATCTTTCGAGTTTTTCAGTTAGAACATCCGAACGTGACACTTTTACCTTCCCATACAAATCCAGAGATACGCGGCATGATTACCGCAGCTATCAAGGCAGGAAGGCCCGGTTTCGAGGAGGAAGTTTTGTCGTAAGGCAGTGTAAATTAATAACATTTACAACTAGTTTCCGATTCTTGGATGGATCGTGTAGTTCCATTCGCCATGAAATTTGCCGGGCTTCAGATTGACCCAAGTGTGAGCGCAAGCCCCTCGCTTTAGCCATGGGGTAAGCGATTGCCCTGCCGGGTTTGGTTGTCAAG
>PLHC01000125.1 GCA_003138795.1 Granulicella sp.
CTAGAACCGTATTGCGCGTCTGTAACGTCATCGCGATTGCTCCTAAGCGCCGCGTGCAAGTTCGACCGCAGCCTGCAGTTCATCCTGTGCTACCTGGTTCAGGATGACGGGCTTCTCAAAGCGGGGAATTCTGCGCTTGTCTCGCAGTCGATAGCCGGATCCGCGCACTGTCTCGATCGCCGAATCCCCTGAATCATCCTCAGGATGCGCTGCAGCGAGCTTCTTGCGCAGATAGGTCACGTATACGTCGATGACGTTGGTGCCGGCCTCTGGCGTCGAATGCCACACCTGGCTGAGCAGTTCGGCGCGGGAGCAGCATGCACCGCGCCGCAGCATCAGAAACTCCAGTAATGTGAACTCCTTGACCGTGAGATCGATGCGCACGCTCTCGTACCACACGATGCGCTCCATACGATTCATCTCCACACCGCCAAAGCGTAGAACTGGATCGGCGAAGCGCTCGCGCCGGCGCAGGAGAGCGCGGCAGCGCGCCATAAGTTCATGGAGACTGAAGGGCTTTTGCACGAAGTCGTCGGCCCCCAGGTCGAGGCAACGAACGCGCTCGTGGACCTGGCTGCGGCCGGTAAGCACCAGCACCGCTGTGCCCGGAAAGTCCCTCCGCATTACCTCCAGGACCTCTGTGCCATCGCAACGCGGCAAACCGAGGTCCAGCACCATCAGATCCGGGACCTGCTGCGCGGCCAGCTCCAGCGCAGCGTCGCCGTCTCCTGCCCATTCCACGTCGTGGCCCTCAAGCATCAGGCCCTTCTGCAGAAATATCCCCAAAGCACGATCATCTTCTATAACCAAGACACGCATAGCACCCTTCCACTGGTTGTTGAAACCCATTCCTGAGAAGTTCATCGGCACTTTCGTCACCGCTCTCATCGGCGGTGTCCCATAACCATCCACTGCCGTACCGCGCGAGACAACGAATACCTATGCGGAGTTAATGATTCGTTCTCCCAATGCGGGACAGGTTGACGGAGTTCTGTTTTGGACCTTGGCAGTAGCTAGCGTGATTCCTTGAAAATTTCGCCGCCGATTCGCCTTTTATTCGCTAGAATGACCCCATGGCTATCACACGACGGCAAAAAGAGGTCATCGACTTTCTCTCCGGCTTTACATCCAGGAACGGCTACTCTCCTTCGTATGAAGAGATTGCCGCAGGACTTGGCCTCAGATCGCTGGCCACCGTGCATAAGCACGTTACGAATCTGCAGAATAAGGGCCTATTGCAGCGCGCTCACAACTGTAGCCGCTCGATCGATGTGATCCCGCAGCGGTCAGCACGGAAGGTGATGGACCGTCTGCCGCTGCTTGGCCGCATTGCCGCCGGTAAGCCGGTCGAGGCGATTGAGACAGCAGAGACCATCTCCCTTAGCGACATCATCGGGAATCGCGAGGTTTATGCTCTGGAGGTCCAGGGTGACTCGATGCGCGACGAGCACATCGTCTCCGGGGATTATGTTCTGGTCGAGCGCACGCACACGGCTCGCGAGGGCGAGATCGTGGTTGCACTGATCGACGGTACCGATGCCACTCTCAAGCGCTTCTATCGTGAGGGAAATCTCATCCGGCTGCAGCCCTCCAACAGCGAGATGAAGCCCATCTATGCTCCGGCCGTCAGCGTCAGCATCCAGGGCAAAGTGCTTGGGATGCTTCGTAAATACGCCTGAATCTCCGCACTTGGCGGCACCAGGGAACCGCAGTGGCCCTCGCTGCGTAAATCCACTCCGAAGAACACGTTTTTACGGCTTCGGAGGCTCCTTGAACTCGTCCCAAAAAACGAAGTCCAGATCGCGCAAGCGGCTTTGGATCATTTTCGCTGCAGTTTTCTGCGTGCTCGCTGGCGGCGGGTTCGTCGCAGCCAGGAGCCTTGGCGGTCCACCGCCGCTTGACCCATCCCAGCTAGGCACCGCCGAGAATGGGGACATCGCACGCTCGGTCGTGGCTACGGGCAAGGTTCAGCCCATCACCGAAGTTGAGGTGAAATCCAAGGCCAGCGGCATTGTCACCAAGCTCGATACGGACATCAACCAGGCGGTCCACACCGGCCAGGTGCTGGCGCAACTCGACCAGCAGGAGATTCTCGACCAGGTAGCCGCGCAGAAGGCCCAGTTGGCCGCCGCCGAGGCCAGTGCTCGCTCGGCTGCCGCAGCCGTCGCCTACGATAAAGTCGCCGCCGAAGCCCCCGATCTCCCGATGTTCGAGCACTCATATCACCGAGCGCTTGAGATGGAAAAGGACGGCGTGGTGTCGCAGCAGTCGCTGGACGACGCGCACCAGAAGTACTTGGCAGCGCTCAATACCCGCGACAAGGCTGTAGCGCAGATTGCCGTTGACAGGGCGCGGCACCATCAGACCGAGTCTCAGGTTCAGCAGGCACAGGCTTCGCTCAAGCAGCTCGAGGAGCAGCTTTCGTACACCACGGTGACCTCGCCGATCGACGGCGTCGTGCTCTCACGCGATGTACAGGTAGGCGATGCAGTCAGCTCGATCCTCGTGCTCGGCTCGACCGCAACGCTGGTGATGACGCTCGGCGATATACACGAGGTCTATGTGAAGGGCAAAGTCGACGAATCCGACATTGCCAAGGTCTATCTCGGGCAGGCGGCGCGGATCAAGGTACAGAGCTTCCCGAACAAGACGTTCGCCGGCCGCGTCACCAAGATTGCTCCGCTCGGCGTGGAGAAGGACAACGTAACGACGTTCGAGGTGCAGATCTCGATCGACAACCCCGGCGGCGAGCTCAAGGCCAACATGACGGCCAATGCCGAGATCGTGCTCGAGGAGCACAAGAACGCGCTCGCAATCTCCGAACAGGCCGTGCTCTACGGCAAGGATCGCAACGCCTCCGTCTGGGTTCCAGACGCACATGGCAAAGACGGTCATCGCGTCGTGGACATCAAGACAGGGATTTCAAATGGCAGCCGCATCGAAGTCCTCTCGGGGCTAAAGTCCGGTGACAAGGTCGTCCTGCAGCAGTCTTCGTAAACTTGATCCAGGAAGGTGCACGCTATGAAACTTCAACTTCTCGCAGGAGCCGCTCTTCTGATGGTCTCGACGGCAGCGTTTGCCGCCGACAGCCAGTTCGAACGCACGCTCAATGTCTCCGTGCAGCCTGATCTTTATGTATCCACGGGCTCGGGGAGCATCATGATCCATGCCGGCAACGGCAATCAGATCCACATTGTTGGTCACGTGCATGCTGGATGGGCCGCCCTTACCGACATCAAGACGCGTATCCAGCACATCGTGGACAATCCTCCGATTGTGCAGGATGGCAACACCGTACGGGTTGGAGAATCAAACGATCGCGAGCTCTTCAATAACATCAGCATTGACTACGACATTTCGGTGCCCGCAGCCGTGGCGCTCAACCTTCACAGCGGCTCAGGCGATGTTGAGATCGATCACGTCGGCCGCTACCTCTCCGCGGCGAGCGGCTCCGGCAACCTTCGTGCGCATGGCATTTACGGCCCAGCGGACCTCGGCACCGGCTCAGGCGACATCGAACTGGAACAGAACGGGTCTGGTGATGTGAAGGCCAAGACAGGCTCCGGCAACATTAAAGTTCACGGTCTAAACGGAGGCTTCACCGCCAAGAGCGGTTCCGGTGATATCGAGGCCGACGGTCGCCTCGTGGGTTCTGCGAACCTCTCCAGCGGCTCGGGGAACATCAAGCTGCACCTGGCGCCGGACGCGCACTTCAATTTAGAGGCCTCCACCGGCTCGGGTGATATCCGCGTGAACTACCCTGGTGCCCCCGAACAAGGAGCGAACTCCCGGCATCACTTGACGGCGCCGATCAACGGCGGCGGCACTCCTCTCGAGGTTCGTACCGGCTCGGGGGATGTCGAGATCGATAGCCACTAAACACATCGTTACCCGCTTCAAAAGTTGGAGCGGGGCAGCTACACTAGCAACCATGGTCAGTGCTGCGCCCCGCTTCCTCGTCTTTGATCTCGACGGCACGCTCATTAATTCGTCGCTCGACCTCTGCAACTCGGTGAATGCAGCGCTCGCGTATGTCCACAAACCATCGCTGCCCAATGCACTGGTCGCCAGCTACATCGGTGATGGTGCAGCGATGCTGGTTCGGCGCGCGCTTGGCGATCCCGGCGATCTCGATGCGCTGCACCCCAGCGACTGCGATGAACTCTTTCGCCGCACCTTCGAGTTCTTCCTCACCTACTATCGCGCGCACAAGCTGGACAATACGCGTTGCTACGACGGCGTTCTCGAGGCGCTTACGCAGATACGCACGCGCCACCCGCATCTACCGATGGCGGTGCTCACGAACAAGCCGGTAAACCCGTCGCGAGATATATGCAGCGCTCTGGGCCTCGAGCCGTTTTTCTTTCAGAACTATGGCGGCAACTCGTTTGATACGAAGAAGCCTGATCCCGTTGGCCTGCTCACGCTCATCGACGAAGCATCTGCTCTGCTGTCCGCCCGCTCGTCCGCGGCTGCGCTGATTCCGGGCGAGGTGGTCATGATCGGGGACACGGATGTCGACGTGCTCACAGCTCGGCGTTGCGGTGCCCGCTTTCTCGGCTGCACCTTTGGGCTTGCGCCAGCGGCGCTCGCCGCGGCAGAGCCGGAGGCTACCGTCGATCATCCGCTGGAGTGGCCGGCAGCGCTAGGCCTTTAGCTTACTTTTTCCACGCTCCGAGCAGCCGTCGCAGAACGATCAGTTCGCCGGTGTGATAGGCAGTGTGGTCCGCGATCAGGAAGGCCTCGCGCAGCAGCGTCTGGCCTTCGCCCCATGCAAACGGCGTCACGAGCGCTGCGTCGTCCGCGGACTTGAGCAGCTTCTCGAAGGTTTTGCGGTCTTGGCGAACGTGCTGGATCGATTGCTCCCAGGCGTCGGCGCTGGGGGGCTCAGGGTTCTTTGGCCAGTACTCGTCGGGCCACGCGCGCTCCTTGTAGCTGCCATCGCTGTTATCGCTGAAATCAAGAATGTCGCGCTGCGCGATCCGGATGTGCTCGAGGATCTGCCACGCCGAGTAGGGCAGGCTCTCCGGTACTGTACCGCGCAGCTTTGCCGGAAAATCCTTCACCGCGTCGTCGAAGGTCGCATGCGCCTGCCCGCCGTCGAGCAGCGCCTGCAACTGTTTCCTGAGCGCCTGTCCAAGACTCACTTCCGCCGTTGCATGGTTTGTCATGTGCTATGAGATGCGCTCGATCTCACCGGCGTTTCTCCCCTCGTGGGCCAGAGCCATGCGGCGCCGCGCACACCGCTGGAATCTCCGTGAAGGTTGCGTAGGATCGGCGTCTCTACTCCGCCGCCGAAGCCGTAGTCGCAGAGGCGCGCCGACAGACTCCCATCATACAAACGGCCCAGGTTCGAGAGCCCGCCTCCGATCACGATGGCGTCGGGATCGAGCACGTTCACCACCGTTGACAGGCCGCGTGCCATGCGATCTATCAACCGGTCGAGTGCCTCGCTGGCCTCATCATCGCCAGCTTTGGCGGAAGCCGCGATCTCGGCGCCGCGTAGATTACGACTGGTCACGCGCGCAAAATCCCATTCAAAGCCAGTGCCCGAGATCCACGTCTCCAGGCAACCGTGCCGCCCGCAGTAGCAGAGCTTCCCTGGCAACTCCTTGGTGGTCGCCCATGGCAGCGGCGTGTGCCCCCACTCACCTCCGAGGCCATTCGGGCCAGCATGAATACGACCGTTGATCGAGATGCCGCCGCCGCAGCCCGTGCCGAGGATGATGCCGAATACCACTTCAAAGGCGCGCGCCGCGCCATCGGTTGCCTCGCTGATGGCGAAGCAGTTTGCGTCATTGGCACAACGCACCTCGCGGCTCAGGGCATGGCTCAGATCGCGCTGCAATGGTTGGCCGTTGAGCCACGTTGAATTTGCATTCTTTACCAGGCCCGTCGCTGTGACGATGGTTCCCGGAATCCCCACACCAACGGTGCCTATCCGGCTCGTCGCCTGCTCTAACTCCCGGACGAGACCCGCGACGGTGGCGATAGTTCCGGCGTAGTCGCCCTTCGGCGTCGCCACGCGAACCCGCTGCAATTCAATCCCATCTGCATCGAGAGCAATCGCCTCAATTTTGGTTCCGCCGACATCCACTCCAATCCGCATCGGTTGCTTTATGCTCCTGATCTTCCCTGGTTCTTCGTCCTACGCTAGGATCCGGGAATCTGCGTCAACGCTAACGCGAGAGCAATTCCGGCAGACAGACAGAGTATCTGCCCAAACACGGCCCTGGGTCTACGCTCGCTTTGTAACTCAGGTAGCAGGTCCACAAGCGAGATGTACAAAAAGCTTCCCGCACTCACGGGCAGCAGCCATGCCACCTGGCGCGAGCCGTGCGCTCCCAGTGCCGCCACGAGACCCCACCCCACCAGGCTCGATCCGCCTGCGCCTATGGCCAGCAGCGCAGCCCGGCCGCGCGCGATCCCCATGTGTACCAGCAGCGCAAAGTCACCCAGCCGGTGCGGAATCTCGTGCAGCCCCACGGCCAGCGCCGTCACCCAGCCCACACGGAGATCGATCGCGAAGGCAGCCGCAACACTGGTTCCGTCGACGAGGCTATGGGTGACACATCCCAGTAATAAGGTGGCGGGCTTTGAGGCGTGATGATGATGACCATGGTCATGTGGTGCTTCCGGGAATGGCTCCGCGCTGACACCAGAGAGCACATGAAAGACCCGCTCGAAGCTGTAGAGAGCAAGCATGGTCAGCACCAGCGTGATCCACACGGCACTACGATTTCCAAGTGCTTCGATCGCCTCCGGCAGCAGATGAGCCGCTCCAGTCGCAAGCAGGACGCCGACAGCTACGCTGATGACATACGGAAGCGTGCGACGCAACCATGCGTCAGAGCGATGCAACGACGTCACTGCAACAGCAGCTAGTACCTGCACGCCAATCACTGCGATCAAAGACTCGAGCACTCTGTTTTGCAAGCTGCCTCCCATCCAATCCTAACGTGTAGGCGGCGGCGCGATGCAAAAGACAAGGGCATTTCAGCCAGGCAGCAACTTCAACATCGCATCGCGGCAGTTCATACACACGGTTGCAACTCGTATTAGGCCAGCGCGACCGATTCGCGTTTTTGGGAACGTGATCCGTGATCTGGAAAAGTTAAGGCGTCTGCGGCATCAACGCCACATCGCCGCGCCACGCTGCGTTGGCCCAGAGTCGTTCACGGCCACCGTAGCGCCGGCAGAACTCCGCAATCTCCGTCGTAACACTCTCGTCGATCTGCGAGTCATAGCACCAGGCAGCACGTCTCTTCCGCAGGACAGCGGCCTCGATCGCGGATTCAGCCCGTTGGAGGCTGCTCGCAAAAGCAGGCTGCAACTCTGTCTGCAAGGTCAGAGAAAGCTGGTTTACTGCAGCCTCGAGAGCTTCCTCGCCACCAGCCCGCGCCGCATACGGAAGCTCTTCATAAAATGCCAGCGGCAAAGCAGACGTCTGCGCGGGCATGGCCGCATCGCGTGCACTCACATGATCCACATGGCCGTCGAGCCCAAGCGGAAGTACTAGCGCCCCCGCCCCACTCAGCTCCAGCGCCCTGCGGACCTTCGACACAACCTTCTCCGAAACATCCGCCGGACGCCCAAAAACCTTCTCCGGACTGCAATGCAGACGGATCGGTGCGTCCTTCAGATTCAGGTCCGTCAGTGTAAGCTTCGCCACACCATACTGCTTACGCCACGCCTCATCCTCGCGCTTCCGCACCGCCGTCACGAAGGATATACGATCGTTCGCATGCAGCGAGCCTGCATCCGAGTACGGCGCAAACTCGCTGCGGGTAAAGCAGCTCACAACCTCGACCGCGTGGCCCTGCACGAGCCACGCCTCGACCGCCAGCGCCAGCGCGAAGGCCGCATCCCCACGATGGGGAGAAACTACAGTAATTTTCAAAATCTGGTCTCCTGCACCATCATCTGGCAGCTACTTCAACGTCGAAAGCGTCGGCTGAACCTGCACGTTGATGCCGTCCAACTGCGCCTGATACGCCACAATCTGCTTGAGCGTCTCGTAGGGCACCGACGTGGGCGAAACGATGCGCCCATTGACCACAAGCAATGTTGCCTGGTCAATATCAACCGCCGCGCCCAACGCAATCGACACCTTCACATCGTCCTTCGCTGCCTGCGTCACCGCACATGCGGCTACAGTCTTCGGATCAGCACCCGCAGCCGTGACCGCAGCGCTCAACGCCGGCTCGAGCGTCGCAGCCGTCAACCTCTGCTGGTGGTTGAAGACAGCCTGCATGTAGGTGAAGAATGCAGCATCGCCCTTGGCCTTACGCACACACCCCCCCTCAGCCGCTGCACGAAATGCGTAGGGGCTGCCTTCCGCCGGCAGGTTTTCAAACACAAGCCGCGCCTGGGGAATATCCTTCACAAGATTGTTGATCGTATCCTGTGCTTCCTTTGACTTTTCGTTCAGCAGGTCGGCGAATTCGACCAGCAGCAAGCCCTTACTCGCAGCACCCTCCACGGGGCCATTCGCTTGCTCCTGCAGCATCTTTCGCCGATCCGCATATGGGTTCGCCCCGAAATCGATGACCGCACCCGCAATCGCATGCTTGCCATCCGGAGTGATAAAGAACTCATTCTGGCTCACCTTGTCGGGCTGGGTCTTATTCGCGACAAACACCACCACTCTCACCACGCCGGGAGCAGCTGTCTTCTGGATTCCCGCCACGTTCCAGACGCGATTGTCGTCATACCCCCACACCGCCTTCAGAAAATCATTCACCTCCGCGGTGGTCGGCGAGTCTGCGGTAAAGTTCTTCAGGTTCACCGGTGGAAACGGATTGGCCGGTACTGCATGAGGCGTCGGCGCCTGTGCTTCAGCCGCCTGCTGTGCCTCCGCTGTTGCCGGCGACATCTGCGGGGGTGCCTGCGCTCGCACCGAAGCTCCCGCTCCCACCATCGCCACTACGGCCATCAACGCAATCTTCTTCATGCTTTCAGTCTCTCTCACAATCCAACTCTTCTTCACTATCGGTTCTTCTCCTCTGATCCAACTCTGGCCTGACGGCCAATCACGTTACACCTCGCGCCTGGCCGCAATCGGAAACCGCCTTCCCATGCCAAAGGACTTTCTCGAAACCTTCAACACCGGTGCTGCCTGCTGCCGCTTGTACTCACTCAACTCCACCAGCCGAATCACCTTCCGCACGAGCGCTAGATCCACTCCCTGCGTGCGCACAATCTCCTCCGCGGAGCTGTACTCCTCGATATACGCGCGCAAGATCGGGTCGAGCGCATCATACGGCGGCAATGAGTCTGTATCCTTCTGCCCCGGCCGCAGCTCCGCCGACGGCGGTTTGGTCAGCGTATCGTTCGGAATCACCTCGCGCTCCCGGTTTACCCAGTGGCTCAGCGCATACACCTCCGTCTTGTACACATCGCCGATCACCGCCAGAGCTCCCACCATGTCGCCATAGAGCGTGCAATATCCGCAGGCCATCTCGCTCTTGTTGCCCGTCGTTAGCACCAGCGCACCGGTCTTGTTGGAGAGCGCCATTAACAGGCTCCCACGAATCCTCGGCTGTAGATTCTCCTCTGCAATGCCAAAACTCGTTCCCGCAAAGAAGGGCTCCAGCGACTGCGAGAACTGCGTGTATATCTCACGAATCGGAACCGTCGAAAACGCAATGCCGAGATTCCGCGCCAGCTTCTCCGCGTCGGTCACCGACCCGCTGGACGAGAACTCGCTGGGCATTCCGACCCCCTGCACGTTCTCCGCTCCCAGCGCGGCGACAGCGATAGCGGCGACCAGCGCCGAGTCGATACCTCCGCTCAACCCCACAATCGCCTGCTTGAAGCCGCACTTGCCCAGATAGTCCCGCGTGCCCAACACCAGCGCATTCCAGGTACTCTCAGTGCGCTCCCTGCCGGCATCTACGCCGGACGACGCCACGACGCTCGCAGCTCCACTGGCCGCCTCGGTCTCGGTCTCAAAGACCACCAGGTCCTCTGCAAAGCTGCACCCTTGCGCAAAGACCTCACCGCCTGGACCCACGGCAAATGACCCACCATCGAAGATGAGGCTATCGTTCGCTCCCACCTGGTTCACCATCACGAGCGTCGCTCCATGCCGCTTCGCGAGCGCTCCAAGCATCCGCTGCCGCACTTCGAGCTTCCCATGCCAGAACGGCGAAGCTGAGATATTCAGGATCAGCCGATGCCCGCTCAGCGGTTGCGGAAGCACCGACCACTGCCGCATCAATTCCTCAATCGGGTCCACCGGATACAGTTGACGCGGCCAGAACATCTTGTCGTTCCACGCATCCTCGCAGATGGTGATCGCAACCGCCTGCCCCTTCACCACCGTAAGCGATTGCTGCCTCGCCGGCTCGAAGTACCGCTGTTCATCGAACACGTCATAAAACGGCAGCAGCATCTTCTGCTGCACAAACCGAATCTCGCCGTCTTCCATCAGCGCCGCGACGTTGCGCACGCGTTTGCCCGAAGCGCTCTCGCAGCGCATCGGCGAGCCGCACAGCACGGCCGGCCGATCGACCCCCCGCGTCAGCTCAGCCACAGCAGCCAGCGTCTCTTCCGCGCGCATCACAAACGATTCTTTTTCGAGTAAATCAGCGGGAGGATAGCCGCAGGTCGCGAGCTCAGGAAACATTACCAGCGCTGCGCCCTGCGCCGCCGCCCGTTCGACGAACTCCGCCATCTTCCGGAGGTTCCCCGAGAAGTCTCCAACGGTTGGATTGATTTGCGCCAGCGCGATCCGCACCGTTACAGTCTATCGCGACCACCCGCTCCGTCCGCAGCCTAAGACCCCGTCCCACTCAGAACCACACCGACCGTGCGTGCGAGGATCCGCAGATCCAGCAGCAGGTTCCAGTTCTCCACGTACGCCGTATCCAGCGAGATGTAGCTGTCGAACGATGGATCCTGCCGCGCCTCAACCTGCCACGACCCTGTAATGCCGGGCAGCACATCCAGCCTCCGCAGATGTGCCAGGTCATACTTCTCCACCTCGGAGGCCAACGGTGGCCGCGGCCCCACCAGGCTCATATCGCCCATCAGCACATTGAAGAACTGCGGCAGTTCATCCAGCGAGTACTTCCGCAACTTCACTCCCACCCTGGTAATGCGCGGGTCATTGGTCATCTTGAACAGAATGCCGTCGCGCTCATTATTGTGCGCCAGGCCGTCCCGCATCCTGTCCGCCTCGGCCACCATCGTGCGGAACTTGTAACAGGTGAAAGTTCTCCCTTTCCGCCCAATGCGCTCCGATCGATAGAAGACCGGACCTCGCGAATCCATCCGTATCAACAGGGCGATCAACAGCATGAACGGCGCGATCACAATCAGCGCTAGCATCGACAGGGACACATCCAGCACGTGTTTAATCAGGAACGCACCCTGCGGCAACTCGCGCTGATGCAGAGGAATCGTCGGAAACTGCCCGATAAACTCCACCGGCGCATTCCATGTCAGTCCTTCATAGAGGTCAGGAACCACGCTCACCTCGATGCCAATCGCGCGCGCCTCCTCCACCACGGAGATCACCGTCTGCTTCTCTGCTGGCGTTGAAAAATAAATCTCATCTACAAAGAGCGATCGCGCCAGTGCGACGCAGTTGCCGATATTTCCGATGATCTGTGAGTTTGCCGCATCCTCAGGATCTTCAGTCAGTGAGACAAAACCCATGAACCGGAAGCCCATGTGCGGCAGCGCCTGCAGGTGATTGCGCAGTGCTTGTGCCACACGCCCGTGGCCGACGATCAACACATTTCGGGTCTCCCGCCCCTACAGAAACCGCCGCTGCATCATCTTTCGCGCAATTGCCCGCCGTACCATCAAAAACGCGAGCGTGATCACGATCGTAAGCGCCACCACAATGCGCGATACCGCATACTCCTTCATCACGTACAACGTGCCACAGAGCATCAAGCCGGATGTCAGCGTTGCCTGTACTGTGAGCCGCTGCTCGTTCAACCCGCTGCGGACATCTGGAGACCGGTACAGCCCATAAAGCCTCGCGAAGAGCACCAGATACACACTGAAGACCAGCAAATAAACAACTGAGATCGGCGGTACAGTGGTCTCCAGGTGTCCCAGAACCGTCTGACTCGCTGGTTGCGCCGCCGCCCCCAGCCGAATCCAGAACGCGATGAAACCCGCCACCAGCGCACTCACAAAGTCCAGCGCAGCCCATAGGATAATTGTGAACGACGGATGCGAGACCAGGCGTCCATGCTCGGACATTCTGGCGCGATGGCGCCTTTGACTTGAGATCGTCGCTTGCTTCAGATAATCAAGGGTCGCCATAGTCTCAGGTGTCGGTCCCGGCCATTCGTTTTTGCTATTGTACGTAGTAGTGGCAGAGTTGTGTGGGCCTACATTTTATCCCTTTAGGGACACTCTTGCTAACCTGTATATCCTTCAAGCACTTATTCTAAAGAACCGCATCGCGGCAATAAGTGGTTAAACCGGCAATACCAGCTCATCCCTGGAGAAGAACTCCTGCAGTATCGGGTCTTCGCTCGCCCGCATCTCCTCTGTCGTTCCGAAGAATCGCACCATACCCTCGTGCAAAAAAACTAGCCTATCAGCCAACTTCTCTGCAAAACGCATGTCATGAGTGACGACGATGCTCGTAAGATGCATCTGCATCTTCAGCCGTTGGATCAGGTTACCCAATAGATGAGCCATCCGCGGATCGACCATCGTCGTCGGCTCGTCGTAAAGCACCGCCGCAGGCTGCGCCGCCAGCGCGCGTGCAATCGCCACCGACCGCTTCATCCCCGTCGACAATTCCGATGGCAACACGTTATCCATTCCCGCCACACCCACCATCTCCAGCAACCCCTTCACCACCTGCAGAATCTGGTCTTCCTCCATATCGCCGCGCTCTCTCAGCGGAAAGGCCACATTCTCGCCCACCGTAATCGAATCGAACAGCGCTCCATTCTGAAACACCATCGTGACTTTGCGCCGCACCTCCTGCATCTCGCGCTCGCTCATCCCCGCAATGTCCTGCCCCGCAACCAGCACCGTCCCACTATCCGGCTTCAGAAACCCCATCACAATCCGCAGCGCCACCGACTTCCCCACACCGCTACGACCCAGAATGCACAACGTCTCGCCCGGGTTCACAAAGAAGCTCACATCGTTGAGCACCACGAAGTCGCCAAACGACATCGACACATTCTCGAACGCGATATAGGGCGCAACCGTCTCGCCCGCAACCGCCGCACCTGCAAACCCCGCGTTCGCGTGGGCTGCCGACTCCTCCGCAGCCGCTATCCCTTCCTCTTTATTGGCCTCGGTAGCCTCCGTGATGAACTCCTGGACGACCGGAGCCACATCCGCCGAGACATCCTCGATCAGCGGCTTCTCCAACTGCTCCTCCAGCTGCTCCTCGTGCGTCTCGCTCACGGCGTCATGATTTTTCTCAGGATCACTCATCACAGTTCCTCGTAGGATGCACGGCTTCTCCGCAAGCAGCAGACGCAACGAGCAAGCCCGTATCCAAAAAGCACACCATTAGTCGCTGCCGTGCGTCTCGCCGTTCTGACACGACGTCCAAACCTCAGCCTCTGCCAGTTCCTGTGGCGTATTCACATTCGAAAACCAAAAATCCATCTCCAGGCTCGTCGGCGCTGCGGTGGGTGCGAACTTCGCAGCATCGCATGTCCATAACCAACCCGTCTCATCCTCATCCTCGATGCTCATTAGAATATTTGCCAACCGTCGCTCTCCGCGTTCAAGCGCCGCTGTCACTGGGGCGAGACACTCCCGTCTCATGGCGCAGAAAGCCGGTTGCTGCTCCCCGTTCACCAGCAGATAGCTAACGGCGCACCCCGCGGCCTGTTTCTTGCTGATGGCCGTGAGCCAATTCCGCAGCAACTCCATCGGCACCAGCGGCACATCCACAGAGATGAACAGAGCCCACGGCTGAGTCGATGCACCAAGTCCTGCTTCGATCCCCGCCGCCGGCCCAGCCTCCAGCCGCGTCTCATGCACAACCGTCGCATACGCTGCGAGATCGTCGCGGTTACCCACAATCGCAACCTCGGCGCAGAAGCCGCGCAGCTTCTCCACTGCTATGTCGATCATCGGCCTGCCACAGAAGTGCAGCAGCGCCTTATCTTTGCCCATCCGCTTACTCTTGCCGCCCGCCAGGACGAAGCCCGCAACCGGAAGCAGTTCAGGCCGCTCCACACCTCGCCCGTTCCCTGCTCCCACCTTGTAGAAAAACCGCACGATCGACTCAATCCCGCGATGAAAATTCGCCAGATGAAACTTCTCATTCGGCGCATGAAGATTGTCATCCGGCAGCCCAAATCCCATCATCACCGTCGGAATCCCCAACTCCCGCACAAAATCCCCCACAATCGGAATCGATCCGCCTCCGCGCACAAACACCGTCTGCTTGCCGAAGACCTCCGCCATCGCATCCGTCGCCGCATGCACATACTTATTGTCCGTGCTCACCACAATCGGTTCGCCCGAGTGAATCATCGTCACCTTAACCTGGATTCCCTTCGGACATATCTCCTCCACGAACTTCTTGTACTTCGCAAACGTCGCCTCCGGCTTCATCCCCGGAACCAACCGGAAGCTGATCTTGGCCGTAGCCTTGGCCGGAATCACCGTCTTCGCACCCGCGCCAATAAATCCGCCGGGCATTCCATGCACATCCATCGTGGGCCGCGACCAGGTCCGTTCCAACACGCTGAACATCGTCTCACCGGTCAACTCCGTCGACCCCACCTCGTGCTTCCTGTACTCCTCCTCGTCGAACGGCAGCTTCCGCCAGGCCTCAAGCTCCGCCTTGGTCGGCTCCTCGATCCCGTCATAGAACCCAGGAATCGCAATATGTCCATCCTCGCGCTTCAACTGCGCAATCATCTGCGCCAGCGCCACAAACGGATTCGGCGCCGCTCCCCCATACATCCCCGAGTGCAGATCCGTCGCCGCGCCCCTCGCCTCAAGCTCCGTATAGATCATCCCGCGCAGCCCCACGCACAGCGTCGGCAGATCGGCGGCAAACATCTCCGTATCGCTCACCAGTGCAGCATCGGCCTTCAGTTGGTCGCCATGCTCGCGCACGAACGCGGCAATCCCCTCGCCTCCAACCTCTTCCTCGCCCTCGATGATCAGGCGCACATTCACCGGCAGCTTGCCATCGGTCTTCATCACCGACTCCAGCGCCTTCACATGCATCCACATCTGTCCCTTGTCGTCCACCGCCCCGCGCGCATAGATGTTGCCATCGCGCACCTCCGGCTCAAACGGCGGCGACTTCCACTCCTCCAGCGGCTCTGCCGGCTGCACGTCGTAATGTCCATAGAGCAGCACCGTCGGCTTGGCCTGCCCATCCGGCGCGGGCGCTGCATGCAACCAGTCCGCATACACCAGCGGATGACCTTCGCGCCCCGGCTTTCCGGCTGAAGGCTCCGTCGACGTCTCAATCAGCCGCACATTCTCCATCCCCACCGCGCGCAGCCCATCCGCGACAAACTCCGCCGCCTTGCGCACATCGCCCGAATGCTCGGGCGCCGTCGATACCGACGGAATCCGCAACAGAGCCTTTAACTCCTCCACAAACCGCGCCTGATTCTCCTGCGCAAATGCAACCGCTGCCGTCGTATGATCCGTAGTCACTGATCCCCTCCCAACACCAATCCGTTCCGTTTGCCGAGCCGCCTGAATGAGCGATGGACAAGCAAAACAAGTATATGCAACTCCCACCCTGCATCTTGCCCGCAGGCCGCCAAGGCGCATCAAAGCAGTATGATATGGCGCAAACCGACGAGGATACAGGTAACTGACAATGAAGCCGAAGCTCAAGCGCGTCTATGCAGAGCCAGCCCCCGACGACGGAACCCGCATCCTCGTCGACCGGCTCTGGCCCCGAGGCCTCACCAAAGAAAAGGCCCACGTCGATCTATGGCTCAAAGACGTTGGCCCCAGTAACGACCTCCGAAAATGGTTCGCGCACGACCCCGCCCGATGGACGGAGTTCGAAGCCCGCTACCGAGCCGAGCTCAAGCAGAATGACGAACCCCTCTCCGTCTTGAAACAAGCGGTAGCCAAAGGACCGGCCACCTTGCTCTTCGGCGCAAAAGACGAAGAGCACAACCAGGCCGTCGTTCTTCAGAAGCTTCTGAGCCGCTGATCTCGCCTTCCCCCATTCATCCGCAAACTCACACTGCCGCATCAAAGCGCGTCTCCACCTACCCTGTGCACCGCCAACCATTTACACTGATAGTTGGGCGCTTTCTGCCCCCTCACGATCTCGGAAGGTTACCGGTTTGCTTAACAAAGTACTCGCCAAAGTCTTCGGCACCAGCAACGAACGCACAGTCAAGCGCATGCTCCCCGTGCTCGCTCAGATCAACAGCCACGAGGAAGCCATCCAGCAGCTCTCTGACGCCGATCTAGCCGCCAAGACCATCGAATTTCGCGCTCGCATCGCCAGCGCCCTCGAAGGTATTACCGACCCCGACGAGCTCATCGCCGCCGAAAAGGCAGCGCTCAACGACCTCCTTCCCGAGGCCTTCGCCGTCGTTCGCGAGGCTGGCCGTCGGGTCGTCGGCATGCGCCACTTCGACGTCCAGATGATTGGCGGCATGGCTCTCCATCAAGGCAAAATCGCCGAGATGAAGACCGGCGAAGGCAAGACTCTCGTCGCCACGCTTCCCTGCTATCTCAACGCCCTCGTCGGCCACGGCGTCCACGTCGTCACCGTCAACGACTACCTCGCCAAGCGCGACGCCGAGTGGATGGGCAAGATCTACGGCTTCCTCGGCCTCTCCGTCGGCGTCATCGTCCACGACCTCGACGACCACGAGCGCCGCGCCGCCTATGCCGCCGACATTACCTACGGCACCAACAACGAGTTCGGCTTCGACTATCTCCGAGACAACATGAAGTTCGAGATCGCCGACACCGTCCAGCGCAGCCACTTCTACTGCATCGTCGACGAGGTTGACTCCATCCTCATCGATGAGGCCCGCACCCCCCTCATCATCTCCGGCCCCACCGATCAAACGACAGATAAATATGCAATAGCCAACACCGTCATCCCCCAGCTCGAAGCGGGCGAACTCATCGAGACCCTCGAGACCAAGACCTGGTCCGGCGACTATGTCGTCGACGAGAAAGCCCGCGCCATCACCGTCACCGACGAAGGCTGGGAGAAGATCGAAAAGATCCTCGGCATCGGCAACATCGCCGACCCCGAAAACTGGGACATGAAGCACCACATCGAGGTCGCCATCAAGGCCCACTCCCTCTACAAGCGGGACGTGGAGTACGTCGTCAAGGACGGCGAAGTAATCATCGTCGACGAGTTCACGGGCCGCCTCATGCCCGGCCGCCGCTGGTCAGACGGATTACATCAAGCCGTCGAAGCCAAGGAAGGCGTCGCCATCCGCAAGGAAGACCAGACGCTGGCCACCATCACCTTCCAGAACTACTTCCGCCTCTACAAAAAACTCGCCGGCATGACCGGCACCGCCGAGACCGAGGCCTCCGAGTTCGACTCCATCTACAAGCTCGAGATCGTCGTCATCCCGACCAACCGCGTCCTGCAGCGCATTGAAAACCCCGACGTCGTCTACCGCACCGCGAAGGAAAAGTACTTCGCCGTTGCCGAGGAGATCGAGCGCCTTCACGCCGCAAAACAGCCTGTCCTCGTCGGCACTACCAGCATCGAAAAGTCCGAACTCCTCTCCGACATCCTCAAGCGCAAGGCCGTCCGCCACGTCGTCCTCAACGCCAAGTTTCACGAGAAGGAAGCCGAGATCGTAGCCCAGGCCGGCCGCCTCGGCATGGTCACCATCTCCACCAACATGGCAGGTCGCGGCACCGACATCCTGCTCGGTGGCAACCCCGAGTTCATGGCCCGCCAGGATCTCGTCAAGCGCAACGCCGCCCGCGCCGTATCCGTCGCCGAAGGCGCCATCTCGCCCGTCGCCGCTCCCGGCTTCGTCCGCTTCTACTACCAGTCGCAGGAGTTCGAAGTCTCGCAGCAGGACTGGGACGCCGCCATCTCCACCCACGCCGCCGCCACCAAAGCCGATCACGACGCCGTCATCGAAGCCGGCGGCCTGCACATCCTCGGCACCGAGCGCCACGAGTCCCGCCGCGTCGACAACCAGCTCCGCGGCCGCGCCGGCCGTCAGGGCGACCCCGGCAGCTCCCGCTTCTTCCTCTCCCTCGAAGACGACCTCATGCGCATCTTCGCGCGCGAGTGGGTCTCCGGCCTCCTGCAATCCCTCGGCATGGAAGAGGGCGTGCCCATCGAGAGCCGCATGATCTCCCGCCGCATCGAGTCTGCCCAGAAGGCCGTCGAATCGCAGAACTTCGAGTCCCGCAAGCACGTCCTCGAGTACGACGACGTCATGAACAAGCAGCGCGAGGCCGTCTACTCCCTCCGTCGCCAGCTCATGGAAGGCGTCGAGCAGAAACAGCTCATCACCGAAGACTACGTCTCGACCATCCTCTCCAACATCCTCGACGAGTTCGCTCCCGAAAAAGCTCATCCCGAGCAGTGGAATACCGCGGAGATCTTCACCCAGATCTACGACATCTTCGGAGCCAGGCTTGAGGGTGTCATCGATCCCACCGTGCTCAACCGCCACGAGTTCGGCGACGCCATCTTTAACAAGCTCCACGAGCGCTACGACATCAAGGAGAAGATCCTCGGCGAAGGTCAACTCCGCTACCACGAGCGCGTCGTCATGCTCTCCGTCCTCGACGCCCTGTGGAAGGAACACCTCCTCAATATGGATCACCTCAAGGAGGGCATCGGCCTGCGCGGCTACGCCCAGCAGGATCCCCTCGTGGCCTACAAGAAGGAATCCTTCGAGATGTTCGAGCAGATGATGATGCGCTTCCAGGAGGACACCGCACGCAATCTCTTCCGCATGCAGATCCTCGCCCCGGACGGCACGCCCATCGAGACCCTCGAAGAGCTCGCAACGCTGCATGCATCACAAATCGCAGCCCAGATGCCGCCTCCGCCCACGCAGCAGCGTCTTCCCATCGACGGCTCCCAGTCGTCCCCCGAGCACGCGCCACCGCCAACCATCCCCACGCGTGCGCCCTCAACCACCATCGACGCCCTGGAGCGCGAGTTCCAGCGCAACAAGCAGCGCGACCTCGAAGCCGCAAAGCACGCCGGAGGCTCAAGCTCCGACGGCGCCGGCTCGCAGCGCCGCACCGGCGAGACCATCGGCCGCAACGACCCCTGCTTCTGCGGCTCCGGCAAGAAATACAAAAAATGCCACGGAGCAGCCGCCTAACCAGCGCACCGGGTGCCCCATCCTCGACACGCAGTCTCATCGCGTGGCAGGCCGGGGTCCCCGGCGGACGTTCTTTGTCCGCTGGGGTGGAGCGTGGGGTATCGTTTGCGGTAGCAAACGACCGTCTTCCTCAACACCTGCTGTCACCTAAAGGCTTACATGATGGATCTCGAAATCACCGTCGACCAACTCAAGTCTCAGCTAGCCTCCGAGCACCCACCACTCTTCCTCGACGTCCGCGAGCCCTGGGAGTACACCACCGCGCACATCGAAGGCAGCACCCTCATCCCCATGAATGAGATCCCCGGCCGCGCCCACCAGGAGCTCGACGAAGACGCCCCCATCCTCGTCCTCTGCCACCACGGCGCTCGCTCGCTCTCGGTCGCCGCATGGCTCCGCCAGCAGGGCTTCGACAAGGCCCAATCCGTCTCCGGCGGTATCGACGCCTGGTCCTGCTCCATCGACCCCACCATCCCCCGCTACTAGCTACAATCGCCTCATGCCTGACTCCATCGAGCGCGACCCTCGCGTCTACTTCGCCGCCGAACGCACCTTCCTCGCCTGGATTCGCACCGGCCTCGGCCTCATGGGCGTTGGCTTCGCCGTCAGTCGCTTCGGCCTCTTCTTGCGCCAGTTCGGTGCCACCCAGGCCCACGCCACCGCATCCTCAACCGGCCGCACCGTTCTCTCCGGAGTCTTTCTGGTCGCGCTCGGCGTCCTCGTTAACCTCAGCGCCGTCGTAAGCCACATTCAGACAACCCACCGGCTCGCCACCGGAACTTGGAAGCCCGGCGAAACATCAAAGACCGCCATCGCCCTCGCTCTTGTTCTGGCTGCTCTGGGAATCGGTATGGCAATCTATCTCGTACTCGTCCGCTAGAGAATCAATCACGCATCATCTTGCCCGCGGGTGCGTCTCGTCGTACACCCTTTGCACCTGCCCCACGGTCAGCTGCGTATACCGTTGTGTCGTCGACAGCCGCTCATGCCCCAGCATCTCCTGGATCGCCCTTAGGTCCGCACCCTCCTCCAGCATGTGCGTCCCAAACGCATGCCGGAGCGTATGCGGATGCACATCCGCCGCGAGTCCCCGGCTCAGCGCAATGCTCTTCACAATCCTCCCCACACTCCGCGTCGTCAACCGCGCCGCGCACCTCACCCGAGCCCCCACCCGGAACCGGATCAGCAGCGGCCCATCATGCACCAGCTTCGCCAGTCCCGCTGTCTCCAGCTTCGCCTGCCGCAGCGGCAGATACGCGCGAATCGCCTCCGCGGCAGCATCACCCAGTGGCACCAGCCGCTCCTTCTTGCCTTTGCCAAACACGCGAATCGCATCGTCATTCCAACGAATCGCGTTCATATCCAGCCCCACCAACTCCGAGTTGCGAATCCCGCACCCGTACAACAGCTCAAAGATCGCGCGCTCCCGCTCCGGCCATGCGGCCACCTCAGCCTCTTGACCCGTCACGTCTCCATCTCCCGTCGTCCGCGCAGGACCCGTCCNNCGCAGGCCCCATGGAGTCCAGCACGCGATTCACCTCTTCCATACTCGGAACCCGCGGCAGATGCTTCGGCAGCTTCGGCGTACTCACCAGCAGCGCCGGATTCGACTCCACCAGCCCCACCTTCGCCAGCCACTTGAACCAGCTCCGCACCGCCGCCAGCGCCCGCGCCACACTCGTCTTCGTCAGCCCCTTGTCGAGCAGAGTCCCCATATACGCGCGAATATGCGTATGTTCCACGATCGAGACCGCCGCACCCTCACCCAGCATCTCGTTCAGAAACTCCGCAAACCCGCGCACCTCGCGCGAGTACGCCCTCAGCGTATGCTCCGACGCACCACGCTCATCCCGCAGCATCGCCAGAAAGCTCTCCGCCAGCGACAGAAAATCGCGCTCATCCTTCTTCGGCCTCTTCGTGCTCACAACGCCATCTCCCGCTCCGCCGCACTCGCCGCCGCACTTCTCGTCGCCCGCGGATGATGCATCCGATGCACCGTCTTCAGCCGGTCGATCGCAAGATGCGTATACACCTGTGTGGTCGCGATATCCGCATGTCCCAGTAGAATCTGCACGGTGCGCAAATCCGCTCCATGCTCCACCATGTGCGTCGCGCAGCTATGCCGCAGCATATGCGGACTCGCATGGCTATTCACACTCCGTACCATCTGCCACACACACTGCGTCGTCAGCGGATTCCCCCGCACCGACAAAAACAGCGCCCGCTGCATGCGTGCCTTCAACAGCTCCGGCCGTCCCCGCTGCACATAGGTCTCAATCGCCTCCACCGCCGAGCGCCCGATCGGCACAATCCGCTCCTTATCGCCCTTACCGCGCACCTGCACGCTGGCCGTCTCCAGCCGCAGGTCCTCCTGCCGCAGCGCCACAATCTCCCCCACGCGCAGCCCACCCGCATACAGCAGCTCGAGCATCGCATGATCCCGCAACGCCGCCCCACTCGCATTCGCCGCACGAGCCGCCACACCCGTCCGCTCGAGCATCTCCGCAACCTCGCTCTCCGGCAGGCTCTTCGGCAGCACCAGCCAGCTCGCGGGCGACTCGATATTCACCGTCGGATCCCGCGTCACCCGCTTGTCCATCAGCAGCCACTTATAAAATCCGCGCACGCAGCTCAGCTTCCGTGCAATCGACCGGCTCTGCACCCCATGCTCCCGCAGATGCTGCATAAACCCGCTGACGCTCTCCTGCTCGGCCGTCAGCAGCGTCTTATTCTCGCCTTCGAGAAACTCCGCAAACATCTCCAGGTCGTGCAGATAGGCCTCACAACTCAGCGGCCGCAGCCCGCGCTCCACCCGCAGATGCGTCAAATACTCACGCAGCATCGCCCCACTGTTTCCCGCATTCGCCGACGCTAAAGCCATCCCTCGATTCTTGCGCCCCCCACGTCCCAGCGCCAGCCCCCGTACCTCCCTTGCCAGCATCCCCCTCGCCACGTCTCCGCGCCCCCTCCACCCATCTCACCCTCGCCCTGCGCGCAGCAGCGTCGTCCGCGCAGGACTCGCTGCTAAACTTGAATTAACTATGTTTGAGAACCTCTCCGAAAAACTGCAGCGCTCCTTCAAGACCCTCCGCGGCCAAGGCACCCTCACCGACGAGAACATCAACGAAGCTCTGCGCGAGATCCGCGTCGCCCTGCTCGAATCCGACGTCAACCTCGAGGTCGCCCGCGATCTCATCGAGAAGATCCGCGCCAAGTCCCTCGGAGCAACAGTCACTACAGCCCTGTCTCCAGCCGAGCAGATCGTCAAGATCGTCCGCGACGAGCTCATCGCCACCCTCGGCACCGACACCGCGCGCTTCAAGTTCGCCTCCCAGCCGCCCACGGTCATCCTCATGGCCGGACTGCAGGGCTCCGGTAAAACCACGACAAGTGGAAAATTAGCCCAGTGGCTCAAGAAGGGCGGCCACCGCCCCCTGCTCGTCTCGGTCGACGTCTACCGTCCCGCCGCCCGCGAGCAGCTCAAAGTCGTTGCCAACTCCATCAACGCGCAGCTCTACGAAGGCGACACCAAAGGTGAAGCCCCCGGCACCGACCTCGTCCTCCGTCTGGCCAAAGAGGCCAAGCGCGAAGCCGCCAACTACGGCTGCGACATCCTCATCGTCGACACCGCCGGCCGCCTCCATCTCGACGACGCCCTCATGGACGAGATGGCCAAACTCAAGTCCCTGCTCAACCCCACCGAGATCCTCTTCATCGCGGACGCCATGACCGGCCAGGACGCCGTCCGTTCCGCCGACGAGTTCCACAAGAAGCTTGCCCTCACCGGCATCATCCTCACCAAGATGGACGGCGACGCCCGCGGCGGCGCAGCTCTCTCCATCCGCCAGGTCACCGGCCAGCCCATCAAGTTCATCGGCACCGGCGAAAAGCCCGACGCCTTCGAGGCCTTCCACCCCGACCGCATCGTCTCCCGCATCCTCGGCATGGGCGACATCGCAACCCTCCTGGAGCGCGCCGACGAGAAACTCGACAAGTCCAAGGCCGCCGACTTCGCCAAGAAAGCTCTCTCCGGCAACGGCTTCTCGCTGGAAGACTTCCGCGACCAACTCCGCCAGATCAAGAAGCTCGGCTCGATGCAATCGATCCTGAAGATGCTGCCCTCGGTCGGCCCCTTCGCGGGCATCCAGCAAGCCGCAGGCTCGGTCGACGAGAAGCAATTCAGCCGCGTCGAAACCATCATCGACTCGATGACCAACAAGGAGCGCCAGAACTCCGCGATCATCAACGGCAGCCGCCGCAAGCGCATCNNCAAAATGCAACAACGCCTAATGAGCCAAATGGGCGGCGGCCAAAAATTTGGGCGTTAGACAATAGAGCACGGAGGTGCCCATAATGAGCCTTTTCGGCGATGGCCTAGAGCTGCTAAAGCTGGTGGACAAGGGCCACAATGCACCCTTGTACAGCCAACTCGGCGAATGGATCGACAAAGTCGCTGCTCTTCAGCAAGAGATTGAGGCACTGACAGCGGAAAATGCCGCGCTTCGCGAGGAAATTCGCTTCAAAGGCACTCTTGTTCGGGTCGACGGGCATACCTTTATTAATGGAGACGATGAGGAGATTTGCCCTCGTTGCGCAGAAGCAAACTCGAAAGCTATCCATCTCATATCCCAGCACTCGCAAAGACCACCTTACCAAAAGGCCGCATGTCCAGAATGCAAAGTTGAGTTTCTTCACAATCGTCCAGCCAGGCGTTAGAACTCAAGCAGCGAAACAGAAACGGGGACATCTTCCCAATTAGCTTCATTGGCTCATGAGCATGCCGTCAAGGCTAATGCTGTTCTAATGGTGATTCGGATAATTTTTATAGAGCTCTAGGCAAGTGGGCAATGCACTCACCTCAGAAAAGGCAACTGGATCAAAGGACACGCACAGTTGCCCCGTCCACGTATCAAGGGCGTAGCTCCCCGCCCAAGGCTCTCCCTTCAGATTCTCTGGCTGGTGCGTAATGGGGATGAAACGCTGGGCGGAGCCTTGCGCTGATCTCGTGCAACCGACACAACAAGTCAACAGACAACCCGAAAGTAAAAGTAAGAATTTGCGCATAACGGCACGATAGCAGAATAGGGCGGGTGGCCCACATCTGGCCCCATCTTCTCGTCGCTAAGGGGTGCATCGCGCGGAAGCGCGACCGCTCCCGCCCATCTACAACCCACCCAAACCGCCTGTCATCCTGAGCGAAGCGCAGCGAAGTCGAAGGACCCCGAGGCTCTCAACCGCACCCATACCCTCAGCCCCTTTCTCCCCACCAAGCCCAACCCGCAACAGCCTCGCCCAAAAGCTCCCAACAGCCTCGACACCACCAACGCCCCCGGGGTCCTTCGACTCTGCGTCTTGCAAAAACGCAAGACGCTCCGCTCAGGATGACAGCGATCACAATGGCCGAAGAAAAGACCTGCTAGCATCCACCCATGTCAGCCGGATACACCTACATCATGGGCAGCCTCACCGGCACGCTCTACATCGGCGTCACCAGCAACTTCGACACCCGCATCCTGCAACATAAGAACGGCACCTTCGAAGGCTTCTCCAAAACCTACGGCTGCACTCGCCTGATCTACTTCGAAAAGTACGACGACATCCGCACCGCCATCGCTCGCGAAAAGCAACTCAAAGGCTGGCGTCGAGAGAAGAAACTGAACCTCGTCCGAACCACCAACCCAGACTTCAAAGACCCCGCCGAAAAGCTCGGCTGGCAGCTCATCACTCAACACGAGCGAATGAATCCTTAGACCACAACGGTCGTCCAATTTATTGCACCCGCGTCACGCTCACCCGCAGTTTCACATCATCGATGATGTACACCACCCGATAATCCCCGCGCGAACCCACCCCTCCCGCCGCCACCCTCCGAGCCCTCAGGGCCAACGCCCCGACCTATACCAGCCTGGGGCGCAGACCCCACCGCTCTGCCGAAGAACCGGGCCCCGAGCGAGCGTTCTTTGCTCGCATGGGTGGTAACGCCGGAGTGCAGCCGCAGGCAACGACCAACCTGTTCCTCCGCGCGCCCGCCACCACCTCACCGCGCAGCACGCCAAGCGGCGTCTTCACCACACACCCCACACCCGCCGCACGCTGCGCTAACACCCCACGCCCCTGCACCGACAGCGCCACCAGCGCGCTCCCCGCCACGAACTCTCTCCGCGTCATTCCTCGTCCGATCATCGAGCCATTCTAGCCTCGCCCCGACCAGCCAACATCTACACTAGAACTAAATGCAGCACTCCACCGATCTCCAAACCAAGCTCGACAACATCACCACGCGGACCCGCGGGCTCGTCCAGCCCGATCGTCTCGCCATCACCGACGCTGCCGTGCAGGAGCTCTTCGCCACCGGCATCGAAGACCGCATCCTTCCCATCGGCGCCACGGCTCCCACCTTCGATCTGCCCGACGCCGCCGCGACCGCTTTGAACTCTCCCGTCGCCCTCAATGGCAAGATCATCCACTCCTCCGACCTCCTCGGCATTGGCCCCCTCATCGTCACCTTCTTTCGTGGCCGCTGGTGTCCCTACTGCATGACCGAGCTCGAAGCCTGGCAGGCCGCCTTCCCCGCCGTCCGCGAGCACGGAGCGCTCCTCGTCGCCATCTCCCCCCAGCTCGCACGCCAGAACGACTTCACCGTCCAGCACCACAACCTCACCTTTCCTCTGCTCTCCGACGCCGGCTCCCGTCTCGCCGATGCCTTCCGCATCGCCTACACCGTCCCCGAGCACCTCCGTCTCCACTACCGCTCCATCCTCGTCAACATCCCCTACATCAACGGTGACGACACCTGGCGTCTCCCCCTCCCGGCCACCTTCGTCATCAGCCAATCCGGCAAAATCATCTTCGCCGAAGCCCACGCCGACCACCGCGTCCGCCCCGACCCGCAAGACGTCCTTGCTACTCTCTAGCCGCCATCTCACTCGTCGTCGCTGACGTCTTCTTTCGCACATAGAAAAAGGGCAAAGCCGCCTTGGCTTCGCCCTTCTTCTATCGCCTCCGTATACGAAGGAGTTGACCTACCCAAGCTGCTGGATCTTCTCCCGCAGGGCCTTCGCCGCCGCTCCAGGATCCTTCGCTCCATAGATCGCCGCACCTGCGACCGCAATCATCGCACCCGCCGCCTCCACTCCTTCAATCCGATCCGCATTGATTCCGCCCGCAACCGAGAACGGAATGTCCGCGTTCCTCCCGGCCTCCAGCAGCGTCTCGATCGAGTAGCCCGCCTGCGCCTGTTCGTCCAAACCGGCATGCAGCTCCACCCAGCTCACGCCCAGCTTCTTCAGTTCCTTCAACCGCGTCGGCTTGTCGGCAACTCCGATCATGTCTGCCACCACGGCCTTTCCATGCGCCTTCCCGGCCTTCACCGCTCCGGCAATCGTACTGTCACCGGCCGAACCCAGCACCGTCATGATGTCCGCACCCGCCTTGAATGCGAGGTCCGCCTCCAGCTCGCCCGCATCCATCGTCTTCATGTCCGCAAACACCAGCTTGTCCGGATACGCGGCCTTCACATTGGTCACCACGCTCAGCCCCTGCTGCTTGATCAGCGGTGTGCCCAGTTCGATAATGTCCACATACTCCGCCACATTGTTCAGCAACGTCAGCGCATCGGCCGTCGATAGTAGATCAATTGCAACCTGCAGTTTCATCTCTGTCTCCATTCCATTTTTGTAGAAAACTCGAAGCAAGATCGCTCTCACTCCAGATTTGCGTGGCGCTTCCATAGCTCATCGGCACTCTCGCCGCGCTCGCGCCACATCGCCTGAAACATCGCATCCATTATCAGCAACACGCTCTGCTCAAAGAGCGCTCCGGCATACTGCTCGGACTTTGCCCCGCCGTGGTCCTGCTTGGTCGCCGCCGGAATCACCAACCGCCAACGCGCATACTGCCCCAGCCTGCTCTCCGGAGCCGTCGTCAGCGCCAGCACATCAGCTCCCGCCCTCCGCGCAACCTCCGCCGCCTGCACCACGCCCGCCGTCGTGCCCGACCCCGATGCCGCCACCAGCACGTCTCCCGCGCCGATCGCCGGCGTCGTCAACTCGCCCACCACATGCACTGCAAGCCCCAGGTGCATCAGCCGCATCGCAGCCATCTTCAGCGCCAGCCCGCTGCGTCCCGCGCCCGTCACAAACACGCGCGCCGCACCCAGGATCGCCTCCCGCGCCGCCGCAATCTCCACCCCGCTCACTGCCGCCAGCGTGCGCTTCAGCTCGCCCAGGATCATCTCCCGGTCCGTGGAATCCCGATTCATCGAATCACTCTGCGCTTCTACTTGGCTCTCGACTATCACTACTAGAGCTTTGCACCGCCGCCGCGCGCAATCAAACAGAAAGTTCCTATCGCCTGATAGCCAATTCCTATCAACCGCCAGCTATTTCCTATCGCCCCACCAGCCAACCCCGCAGCCTCTCAGCTCTTAGCCCGCTTCGCCACATACCCCACATGCGCTCGCAGTATCCTGCGAATCGCCGTCACCATCTCCGGAGCATGCGCCAACTCCATCAGCGCATGCACCGCCGGCGGCAGAGGATCGCTCTTCGCCACCACGAACCCCACATTCGCCTGCTCGCCCGGCTTCGCAATCGCCACCGCCCGCAGCCCCGGCGTCTTCGTCAGCATCCCCGCCAGCGACTGCGGCAGCACCGTCGACCACCTCCCCGTCGCCACATGCGCCGCCAGCACCCCCGGAGCATCCGTGTAGATCACCTTCTCCGCCCGCTCCATCTGCTCCTCCGCGCTCGCCGGCACACCCGACCGCAGCAGACACAGCGGCAGCGCCGCCACCTCGGCCCAAGTCACCCTTGGCCCGGCTTCTTCCCCCGCCGGCCCCGCCGCCACCGTCGTAAACAGGAACATCCGCTCCCTATACAGCGCATACGCATCCAGCCCCTCGCCCACCGGCTCATCCACATACGTCAGCGCCACATCGATCTCGCCCTGCCGCACCATCTGCGTCAGCTTCGCTGCCTCGCCCGTCACAATCGAGATCTGCAGCTCCGGATACATCTCCCCAAACCCCACGCTCAGCACTGCTGCCAGCGCCGAGGTCGCCGGCAGCATCCCCATCCGGAACTCTCCCCGCATCCCATGGTTGCGCAGCGTATGCAACTCCTGCTTCAGCCGGTTGCAGTCCTCCAGCATCTGCTGCGCCCACGCCAGAACACGCTCACCCTCCGTCGTAAACCCCTCGAACCTCTGGCCGCGCCGCACAATCAGCACGTCCATGTCCTCTTCCAGCTGCCGTATTCCGGCCGACAGCGTCGGCTGCGACACGCGGCACACCACCGCCGCCCGCGCAAAATGCCGCTCCCGGCTCAACGCCAAAAGATATTCAAAGTTCCTGATAATCAAGATCGATTCCTATCCCTGAACTCATAACTCCCTTAGTGTCGCACCCGCACACCCATCTCGCCGGGTGCCCCACTCATCGCGCTTTTTGCGATGAGTGGGCATTCGCGCGGGTATGCGCGAACCGCTCTCGCCCTCCCATAACCCTGTCAAGCCCCCTACAACCCAAAAACATGCGAAAGCCCGCATGAACACTGGCGAATAATCTTTCCAAAACCTGGCATAGTCCCAGTCCTCACTCGCTATAATTGGAATAGGCCCTGTTTCAGCGCCAAACAAAGCGCCGTCACAAGGCCTTCAAGTCCAAATGAATGAATACTTTGCCCGTAAAGCACCTCAATGGAATACTTTACAGACACCAATTTCACAAGTATTCATTCCAGAGACTTTACGAAATCAGGGGGGAGGGGGGGTACCCCGTACCTATACCCCCACGGCTTGATAGTTGTGTTGCTCCGCCGGTTTTTTGAGGTCCATCCCTTTTTCAAGCTCTGCAATCACGTCCAGTGCGCTGTAGTGAGTCTGACCCTTGGGCAAGAACTGCGCGATGGTGGTGATGTCATCTCCTGCCGTCACGATCCCTTGCTCCACGCGGTTTCCGCTGAGCACCTGCGGGAAGCCGACGTTTGCCAGCAGCCCATTGCAGATACACTTGCGACCGACTGCATCTTCTGCATGACCACCCTTCGAGACGTAGATGCTAACAGGCTCCGCGGCACACCGGTAGCCGATCTCACCTTCCGGCGTCCGATAGGCCTCACGCAGGAAGCCAAGGTTGCAGATGCGTGGCCGCGCGGCGTACACCTCCGCGTCGGAGCAAGTGCCCTCCAGCAGCGCGACCTTGAAGGGAAACCCCGTTGGCGATGCCAGCGGGTCCGTAAACACGTGGGCCGTTCCGGCGATCACCTTGTCCAGCAGCGCCTGCTTGTAGTCCTCCCGCAAGCCGGACTCCGAGGCGAACTCAAAGGCCGTCCCCACTTGAACGCCCGCGGCGCCCTGGGCGAGTGCCTCCCGCAGTTTCTCCGGGTTCCCGTATCCTCCTGCCAGCCAGAAGGGAACGCCTAACTCACACAGCTTTGCAATGTCTATATCATCGCGTTCGCCGTAGATTGGCTCGCCAGCCTCACTAAGCTGCAGCTTGCCGCGTGGCGGAGCATTATGCCCACCGGCGGTCCGCATCTCGATTACCAGGCCGTTTACTCTTCCGTTCGCCTTTTTGACCATGGTTGTCGCAAGAGTATTGGAAGAGACGATAGCCAGAAACTTGGGGCGAGTCAAAGGAGCAAGCGCGCCCTCGGCAAAGTCCGCCGGATCGAAGTGCATCATTGTGTCGTCGCCCTCGAGCGCGCCGATAACATGCATCGGGTATTCGGCAGGCTGGTGTTGAGCAAAGAGATCGAGCACGCCGGGAATCTTCAACGGAATGCCTGCACCCATGATGATGTACCCAACCCCAGCCAGCATGGCCCCGTAGATGCAGGGCAAGATCGCCGCCTGAATTTTCTCCAGGTAGTTGATGCCCACTGGATTGCCGTGGCCTTCGCGGGCGAGAAAGACTTCCACGAAATTGGCAACGATACATAGCTCGGCGATGTCGCGCGGGTTGTCTTTAGCGAGCATGGGAACTGCGCGGTAGGGAGTTCCCTCCAACTTACCGCCGGGGACGAAGTATGTCTGCCATATGCGCTCGCCCATCGCTGGAAAAGGAAACGCATCCAAGCCCCTGCGCATATCGCCGCCGGGATCGCCATCCTGAAGACGCCGAGCCAAAACCTGATCAAGTGCTGTTCCAGACACTACGCCAAGCTGGCCCGCTCGCGACACAGTCTGTGCAAGCTTCCAGTTCGAGACGCCTACGCCCATACCGCCTTGAATGATTGTGCAATATTCACTCATGAGTACATTCTTTCACTTAGACAATGTGACGGATCGTATTAGTTTTGTAACTCCGGCTCTGGAATCTCATAAATGACTACGGCAAGCGCGGAAGGGTCTGGCAGAGGCTCATATATGAAGCCACCGAAGGTCTTCAGCTTGCCAAAGTTCCCGCGCCTCGCTGAAAACAATATCCGCAAGGAATTTCTCGAAGATGTGCAGTACCAAAGGCTCATCGAAGCGGATCCCGAACTCTGGTTTCGGCACCCTGGTTGAGATGGGCCGCACCTAAGGCTGGCGCAATTAGGGAACTGCTCAAATTACGGGTGGGGCGGATCGATCTTGCGGAGATCACTATCCGACTCGATCCTGGAACAAGAAAACACCGCGATGGCCGGGAGGTCACGATGACGAATACCGTCGATGCCGTTCTCTTGGCGTGCGCCCCCGGAAAAGCAGCGGCGGATCATGTCTTTACGCGCCCTAATGGCTTCCCTGTGCGAGAATTTCGAGATGCCTGGACAAAACGGCTCGCCGATGCCATAGGGGCGCTCGGTATCGACATCACCGATCTCTTTCTCCGGCTTCGCCGACAAACACCTAAATCGGCACGGCAACAGAAATCCGATCAAGAGCGAAGCGCGCGTTGACTCCAAGCCATCCTGTAACCAGCTTGTTGTAGGCTTGAGAAGGACATCGCACCGCGCCACGTCAAACTGGCCCACCCATTGCCATGGCAGAGAATAACCAATCCCGCCCTTACCTTTTCCTTGGCCACGTGGAAACAGTCATTTATGCGGTTCTCGGCATCCTGCTGGGGGCTACCGCCATTCTCGCGATCATCGGCTGTCTCCACCTGTTCGCAAGCGGTGTACGGGACTTGAACGGCACCAGTGCAATCTTTGTGCTCATTGATAGGCTTCTGCTTGTACTCATGCTTGTCGAGCTTCTGCACACCGTTCGAATTTCGATTCGCTCGCATACTCTGGTTGTCGAACCCTTCCTCATCATCGGTCTGATCGCTATCATCCGGAGAACGCTTGTCCTCACTCTTCAGGCCGAGGATTTCACACAGAATACGCATTGGACCACGGACGTAGAATCGCATTTTCGCGCATCCATGATTGAGGCAGGCATGCTGGCGTTGCTGATAGCCGTGTTGGTAGCTTCTATCTACGTTATCCGCAAGACAAGGTCCGAGGAAGAGATCGACATTGCCGGCGATTCCCTCGCCTACTTCACCGCCGACGGGACGCGCTCGAAGGTTAAGAAAGATGGTCATTAGCTTCGACAGCGCGGGCAAGGTGACAAGCAACCTACCCCCCGCCTCAGGGATTACTTTTGAGGCGGCCCATCTGGATGCAGTTCAGGAGCCCTTTTTCAGCCCAACGATTCCCGAGGATACCTACGTCAGCGTGGCCCTCACCTACTCGAATGCGCAGGTGGCCTACATCAACTCCACAACCCAAACGGTTGACGTTGTCACGGCGACGCTGGCCACGTCGCAGACCATCACTTTCTCCTCGCCCATCACCGTCGGCAACACAACAACCTCGTTGCTGGTAAACTTTCTCGTCGCGCAATCGGTCGCCATGTCCGGCAACACCGTCACCGTTACGCCGGACTTCGACGTCACGGCTGTCGCCATCCCCAAGACTCCCACCAAAGGAACCAAGGGCCTGCTGACGGGCTACAAAGGAGTGGTCACGGCAATCGACGCCAGCACCAACTCCTTCACGCTGAACAATCCCTCTAGAACCGCGCTGTCCATCTACGCCCCGGCGGCTACAGAGCTAATACGCCGTGATGAGGCTCACATTCGCCACTCTTGGCCATAGTCATTTGGCGGTGTGCCTCTCTGCCGGGTTGTTATCCCGCTTGTGGTAACTAAAGTATGTGGCATCATCGTGCTCATAGTGGGTGAACAGGAGGAACACCCTCGCTTTTGCCTCCATTGAAAAGTGGCTCGGCATCCATATCCCCTCCGCGATGGGTGACTGCTCAAGCTCGAACATTGTCCCGGGTTCTATCCTTGCGACGAAACCCTGTTGCTGGGCCAACGTCTTCAGGGCCTCGTGATGATCCTTCAGCAATGCCTGGGCACTCTGGTATTGTTCGGTCACGAGACGCTGGACTTCTCCGTCGATCACCTGACGCGTTTCTGGACTTATCTGACTGTTGTCCTCGACCGATTTCCCCAGGTATTGGAGCTGTTGGCCCGAGTAACGCACCGATTGAGCTTTTCGCTCATACCATATTCGGTGACCGCATGTGGTGTAGAAAGCGATCATCCCACACGAGCACTCTTTGCTCGTGTGGGATGATCGTGGCGGTTGGAGCGCAGCGCCTTTACGGTCTCCGCAGCGAAGTGCAGGTACCAAGTACCGCCATTGGACCCCCGCCCACTTCGGCATGCGCGTTTTGCACGATGCGGAGGGTCTCGTCGCTGAGGGCATTGGGGCCGTGCTTCATCTCGCCGGTGGGGTAGCCTTCGGCGTGGATCTCCGCTCGGTTTGAAAACCCAATATTCTCCAACAGAGGCGATTGGAAAATCGTTGCCAAATGCTACCGTGGATCTCGCCGTCGAGCGGAACCGGCCAGTTTGCCAGATCATTCCGCGTATCCCACCAGAATCCAGTCACTCCAGCAGCAGCCAAAGCGTTAGCGGCAATCTAGGGTGACTGGTTTCGACCTGCTGCTCTGCGATAAACGTGCCAGTCCCTTGCTGGCTCTGGGTCTGCAGAAGACCTCGGATCTCCATCTCACGGTACGCACGGGTCGCCGACCATCCGGGAGATCAGTCAAGCCAACCGCATTATGGGTACAAATCTAGAAGGCTAAGAGATGGCTCGCGGAGAACAGTCCAAAGGAAGTCACTGGCAACCCCATTTCAGGGCAGTACCAAGGGTTCTGCTGCGCGAGCCGCTCTCTACACCAGAGTTCAGTGCCCATGACATTTTTGAGAGGCGCACCGGTTAGCGTCAGCAGAACTCCGGTAGAACCGCGAGAAGTTGGGTCCGCGCCTCTCAGCTACGCATTGATGGGAGCACCTAGAACCCCTGCGGCTGCGATGACGGTCTATGCCGCCGTGTCCGAGAACCACGGCGCCAAATCGCGATGGCAGCCAGGGCACGTTCCGGCCGCTCGATCGACGGGGGAAGGCAGCCAGGGTAAACGGCACCTGCATTGCCGTCCAGAGACAGAAAATCACCTTCGTTCAGAACCGTCCCACCGATCCTGCATTGGCGGCGATCCAGGTTGATTTCCAGACCCGGGCAGGCGACAAGACAGACCTTGCCAAGTTGGCGCGCCACGACCGCGGCATGGGACGTGCGGCCGCCCGAAGCGGTGAGGATTCCGGCTGCCAGCGCCATGCCCTCGATGTCTGTCGTCACCGTCTCCTGCCGCACAAGGATCGTCGGCGTGCCCGCTTTCGATATGCGCCTCACAGCTTCAGTGTCCAGCGCCACAGCGCCACTCGCCGCGCCGATGCTCGCTACCTGCGCCACCGCCAATGGCTCGGGCACCGGTGGGGCGAAGCTCGTGCGGACCACGGCGTCCAGGTCGATGCCGTCAAGCTGCGTGAGCGCTTCGACCGGGGTGATCAGCCCTTCCTCAACCATGTCTACGGCGATTGCCAGAGCCGCCCAATCCGTGCGCTTGGCTCGCCGCGCCTGTAGGAGGAACAGCACGCCGGATTGGACGGTGAACTCGAAATCCTGAGCGTCGCGGAATAGAGTCTCCAGATCGTGGCAGATGTCGTTCAGCCGTGTCCAAACGCCGGGCAGCACAAGGCGCAGGAGGTCTTTGTCACCTAGCTGCTGACGCCCGGCCACCACATCCTCGCCCTGCGCGTTGAACTGGAAGTCGAGATACAACTCCTTTGTGCCGATGGCTGGGTTGCGGGTAAAGGCCACGCCCGAACCCGACTGGCCCCCGGCATTTCCGAAGACCATCGTCTGTACCGTCACCGCCGTGCCGGCCTCCTCGCTGATGACGTTCAGTCGGCGGTAGCTGGCAGCTTTCGGTGCATCCCAGGAGCGGAAAACGGCGGTGGTGGCAGCGGCGAGCTGCTCCTGAGGATCAGCTGGGAAGGCACTGCCGGTCAGCGTGCGATAGCAATCTAACATTGCCAGCGTCAGTGTCCGGAGGTCTCTATGGTCGAGGTCCCGCTCATCCTCCACCTCGCCCCTCGTGAGCGCAGCCGCTACCAGTGCGTCGAACGACGTCGTTGGGAGATTCGCCACCACCTCGGCATAACCCTGCACCAGCCTGCGGTAACTGTCCCAGGCGAGTCGTGGATTACCAGTAAAGCGAATCAGGGCCTCAACTGTCTCCGCGTTTAGGCCGACATTCAACACGGTCGCCATCATCCCCGGCATGGACACAGCAGCACCCGAGCGAACGGAGACGAGCAAGGGCCGGCGCGCCGCACCAAATCCCAGTCCGGTTGCGTTTTCAAGCAGCGCAATACCATCCGATAACGTCTGCCGCAGGGTTGGTTTGCCGGCCGGCTGGACGGGCTTGCACCAGGTCGTGGGCAGCACGAAAGCAGGGGGTACCGGGAGGCCAACCTGTGCTATGCGCATCAGGTTCCAGGCTTTGTTGCCTACCTCCTGCGCGCCTCCTTTGCATGCCGATGCTCCAGGCAGAATGGCATAGAGATCAGCCATGGATCACATCCGCAAGCACGTGTTCCCGCAGGATCAGGCTGACGCGCTTGAGAGCGTCCGCTGCTGCCTCCAGCCTGTCGCCGATCGCAGTGAATAAATGCAACTGACGGAAGTTCTGTGCATGCTGGACGGCAGTTGCTGCCAGCGCGCGCTCCGCAATATCTGCCTGACGCTCGAGGTCGCCAAGGCGGTCAATCGAGGTCAGAAAATCTTCCGTCTCGAAAGACATTACGGCGAGACCGATCTGGGTGGCATGACCTACGGCCTTGATCCATTCCTGCGACGCTTCGACCAGCAGGTCGGCGAGTGCCTGCAAGGCTTCGAGCGGCTTGCCGTCAAGCGTGTCGAGATCCAGGAGGAAGGCTGCGTCCTCCAGCTCGTCTGCGGCATCATCCGCGGTTTCGAGCAACGCCAGGAATACCGAATAATCCGGGCGGAGGTGCACGGCCTCGCGCGTCTCGATCACCAGATGGTCGGCATCATGCTCGAAACGCCGGGCGCGAAGGGCACGCTTGCCCGCTCCATCGTGGCCGGCCTGAAGACCATCGCGCACCTGGGTTGCGAGTTCGAAGATGAGCCCGGCGTGATCGGCTGCGAGACGCAGAAACTGTCGATCCTTATTGCTGAAATGAGCGGCCAGCGTCACTCGGATACGGTCGCGGATCAGCGCCTGCGACTGATGGGACAGCAGACCCTCTGTTGCGGCCTGAAATGCGAATTGCAGAAACTTCAGCGCCTCCGCATTCCCCAGAACGTCGCAAATCCTGTCGCCAAAGTGCATCGCTGTCCCGGCAGTGGCTTCGATGGCCTGGTTGACCAGCCGCGCACCGCCCATCTCGAGAAAACCACGATGCCCGATTTCGCTCTCCGCCGCCCAGTTCAGCAGGGCAAGGCGATCCGGTCCGCGGAGGAATCCCCTCAATTGTTTGCGGGCATGGTTCCAGTCGATCAGGAATACGAGGCGGGAGCCGAGAAACTCCAGATAGGAACGACAGTCATCGGCATCCTTCGCCTCCATATAACCGGCTGCCACATAGAATGGCGCGCCGTCGGCCAGTACGGCAGTGCTCTGCTTTTCCCATGTGACAGCATGCGGTTTCAGCATGCCTTCGAAGAAGGCAATCCGCTCGGGATGTACATCCGTATAGGTGACGCGAACGGCAAGCTTCTGCACATGGATAACAATCACATGTGCATCCGTGAGGCCGATGTCGTTCTGGATTACCAATCGGCCGCCGGAGCGTGTGGCGGTTGTAGCCAGGCCGGGATGGTTGAACTTCAGCTTCGCGGTGCGATTGACTCCGGCCATGAAGGCCGCGACCAGGGGACGGTCCGGCTTAGAGAGTCTGTAGACGGCAGCGCCGTCCAGCGTCTCCTCGGCGAGGTTCGCCTGCATGGCATTGAGCCACTTATGCAGATCCATAACGAGGCGATGCAGGCTGTCCGGGCCGTCATGCCCGGCTTGCATCATTGCGGAGATGACGCCGGGATCGAGAAGGTCGTCGCTCACCGCAGGCATCGCTTTCAGCAATCGATCGACGCGACCGGCCAAACCTTCTGGCTTCGTGGCGAGGACAGGTGCCGCCATCAAGCGCACGTCATTTGCGATGCGCGATAGGATCCGTGCGGCGCCAGGCACGCGACACAAGTTTCCATTTATGCGTGCTCCAGCCACCACGGTGTCGAGATCGGGGTCATTGATGCCGCAGGCGATGCGTTCTCGCTTCAGAGTGCCTGTCGGCTGGTTCGGATGCTCGGCATAGGTCAACGCAAGTTGTAGCAGCGAGAAGAAGTACTTTATCCGGTCGTTCGCCGCCAGCGCCTCGTTGAGGCAAGCCGCAGGCTGCAATGCGGTCTCGCCGATTGCGGTCAAAATCTGCGTTTTCATCTGCACTTACCTTCGCTCGTGTATTTTATATACACCCTTGTGATAGACCTTTGATCAACAGATTCGACCTCTGGGATCGACATCCAGCAATAGACCATCCGCGACGCAAAACCAATAACACACATAGACTCAATAAGTTATTGATCCCTCCATCCTTAAGAAGATTGGGTCACGAACGGAAGCTAGCGGGGTCGACCGGACGCCGCATCATCAAAGAGGCAGGCTCCATTGCGATCGCAATCGTTTCTGCAGCAAACCACGTTGCCCTACAGATCCAGACACGGATCCTCCGCCGGTCGCCCCTCGAACCGAATCCAGAGCAGTACAACTCAAATGCATCTCCAGAAGCTGGTCCGCTCTTACGCCTCCCTGCCCCTCCTGCCGGATGCGAAACGGTTTCCCAAAACGTTCCTGGCCGATTATGGAATGGGCCGATGAGGTTTGGAGCAAGCAGCATGATAGCGACACACTGCGTGTCTATCCGTGCCCGGTTCAGCCGGGCTTTTGGCATCTTGGCCACATCCCTCGACCGACGACTTCCGCTGTCACCTTGGATGAAGTCTCCATTTCCCTCTCTCAGCGCCTGAGTAACGTCCCCCATTTTGATCCACTGTAGGCGAATGACAGTCTTCCTTCGTAGGCCCTGCCATCCTCTCACAAGTAACACCCGGTATATCCGTAGGGGAAGCGGCGGAATATCAACAGGGGCTAGCTGCCATGTTTCGCTTATTATTCGCTTATGGGCGGGGAGCGAGCCTCGACGACGCGGATGAGATTGTCGGGGCGCATCTGCTGCCGCAGCAAGACCCCACTCGCCCCGGACCCAAAGCATCTCCAAGGTGAACGATACTGTGCTCGCTGCGCGTCCAAGCGGAACCCGCCTATTCGGCGGGTATCCATGTCATTCATGCAATCCAACGGCTGGTACTGTCAGTTTCTGGAGGAGGACCTCAAGACGCCTCTCCCGCGCAAGCTCACCTTCGCGTCGGCGAAAAGATCATGGAGTTGGCCGAACGGGCTGGCGGTCTCCGCAACCTGAAGTGTCGCCAGGCTCTTGAACACGGTATCGCGCGCACCGCGACGGGTGTGTTGGCGTTATGGGCTATGCCGTAGCGCACGAAAGCATCGGCGTCCTTGGCGAGCATCTCCAGCGTGGCGACGGGGGTGTTGGCGTTCCGGGCGACCCCCTCTCGCACGTAGCTATCGGCATCCTTGGCGAGCAGTTCCAGCACCGCGACTGGGGTGTTGGCGTTTCCGGAGACGTAGATGCACACATCGGCATCGTCGTCCTTGGCGACCAGTGAGGCCATGGGGGTGCGAATCGCATCGGAGATCACGCCGCAGGAGATCAATGCCTGGTTGTCCAGGTTCAAGACGAACGCAACGGCCAACCGGTACAAAGCATTTTTTAGCCTCCTTTATAGGGAAGGCGGTCGCAACGGAAAGGTTCAGGTCAATCCAGCCCGACAGGTTCGTCAACGAAGAGAAGGAACTGGCAGGTTGCGGTTCCTCAGTCATGAGGAGTACGACACACTCTGTGCCGTGATTGCGAAGCGCTTCCCAGAGCATCTCCCGGAGTTCATCGTCTCGGTACATTCCGGGATGCGCTTG
>PLHC01000121.1 GCA_003138795.1 Granulicella sp.
ATGAGAATCCTGAATGGGCCAGGAAGGATTTTGAGCGTGCGCTGCCGTTCAGCGGTCTGCCGCCGGAGCTGCGCCGGACGCTTTCTGGTCGCACTCGGGGGTCGCAAAGGGCACCGAAGAAGGTGCCTGTATCGATTCGGTTGTCGCCGGACGTGCTGGAGGCGTTTCGGAGCACGGGAGCTGGGTGGCAGGCGCGTGTGGATGAGATTCTGCGCGCGCACATCAAGTAGGGTCCCGCGCTTCGCGATTCACCAAGGCGGCAGGCCTGGCGCTGGTACCATTGGCGAGATCATCAAGTAAGTCGGAGGCTTGGAATGAGCAAATGGAATTGGCGACTCTTTCTTGGATTCTTTGCGCTCTTCTTCGTCGGACTAATGGTTTTGTCGTCATCGTCACATGCTGGCAATATTACTTCGGTTTATCGGGATGACCCGATCACCGAGTTGCTTGGGGAGTTTCTGAATACTGAAGTTGCTAGGTTGCTTTCAGGCGTAATCAGTGCCTCAATAGCAGCATCTGGACTCAACTTAGTAGTATTGACATGGAGAGGTGAAAAATGACAGGAACTGACGTGGATGTGAATATCCTCTTTCGCTTCTTCGCGCACAAGCGAGATCAGTACCTCGCAGCTAACCTGCCAGAAGAAGCCAAAGACTGCGACTTGATGATTGCGAAAATCCAGCACATCATGCTCGACCCACGTATTGAGCCGTAAACCCCCGGGGGCTGCCGGTTTCATGGGTGGGCGCACGTCAGATTTGTGAGATGAAGTCATGCGGCTTTTTTTACTGGATATGAGCGGTACTCCCAGAAGTCCTCAAAGCGTCCACTGAGTTTGCTGCAGCGCAAGGCGATGATGGCGTTTGCCCCTTTTACCGTCCAGTGCATACCCGCTCGCTTAAGCCGGGTGCCGATCACGACTTTACATCCAGCCTCGACCACGCCGCTCGAGGTGCACAACTTTTGCTGGTGAAACTTCGCGTAGCGCATCCGCCGCCGGTTGTTCCAGATGTAGTGAATGTAATCCCGCGCCTCTTTACATTTGCCTGCGTGTCCGTGGAGCGCTTGCACTAGGCCGCGCACTTCTTCGAGTTGCATTGGCATACCACTAGATTATCCATCGCATCTTGCCATCACGGCTAAAAGGATCGACCATCGAATGCGGATTGCAGTTCTCACCTTTGGGCATGAGTACCGCCAATGTATGGTCCGCCGCAGGACTGCAAGGAAAAAGGTTTGGGCGATAGACAAGTCTGCGGCAATGTATTCGGCCTTTGAGTGGAGAACGTCTCTCCTGGCCATGATGAGTTCCGCTGCGAGCCTGTCGATGAGGTTGCGCATCTGCGGTGTCAGATCTGCTTCCGCGTTCTCGAGGATGTCAGCCATGGCCGCCTTGAGCTTCGCGGGCGTCTGCGCAAATACCGGGGCCTAAAGATTAGCCTGAGGAGGCGGCCTAAGCCGACTCACGCAGGCAGGAAGAGGCCACGTCCTGCAGCCTAGAACTCGATCAGCACCCCAATCAAAACACTGTTGACCCGGGCGAATTTTGGAGCATCGAAGCCTGTCTTGTCGGTCACAGTCAGCCCCACGTTATTGCTCATGGGCGGGTTCCAGGTTGTCGTCAGAGTATTGATCGCCTTCCAGCCAGAGACCGGAACTAATAACAACGTCGTGTCTTTCAACTCGTGCACGGTATTTTCGGTTTGGAAGAGGTATCGGCCAGTGAGCATCGAATCAAAGGAAAACAGACCGACCCGATTGACGCTTTGTTGCCAAAGTCCGTGAATCTGAGGAACCACTCTCGCAATTCCGTAGGACGGGACAGTGATGCTCAGGGTCTTCTTGGAGTTCTGTTGAGTCGTATCGATAAGAGCGCCCCCGCCCTCGAATCCTGCGTGGCCTTCCAGTTCGTAACCAAAGGCAGCATAGTTCTTGTCGCCAAACTTAGGGAGAGCTCCGCCCACAGTCTTCGTACGATAGCTTTGAGGTTGGTAGAGCTTTTGAACGCTCCAAATCGTGTCTGCGGCAGCGAGGAAGTTCTTCTTGTCGAATTTGTAATCCGTCTCGTATTTAGGGCTGATAGTCGCGGTGAGCAAGGTTGGAAGGGATTTGCTCCAGATCGGTATTGCCCAACTCTGCGGGAGCATCCAATCGATAGTGTCGGTGTAGGTTTGGCCTGAGATGCTCGAGGTGTTGTTTCCAGTGTTCGCGGTTGCGGAGAGCAACGTCAACGTGCCGCCTAGAGAGGGGATATTTCCGATAGCTATCTTTCCGTCGAGCCCCCACGCACCACGGGCTCCTGTACCAGCTGCGATAAGGAGGTTTGCGTAGAAGATCGCAGCATCCTTGGTGGCCGGGGCAGTGGGCGGGCTGAATGCAGATGAAGAGGCTAACTGTACTGAAGCTGACCCAGTGGGGTCGACCATCTTGGAATCGATGGAGAGCGAACCCAAGAAGGCATTCGGGGGCGCAGGATCAATCTGGAACTTATCCTGCCGCCAGATGAGCGATTGATCCAGACAGACTTCGATGGCTCCGATCGCGGCCGGATTCTTGCGCTCGTCGTCTATATCGACCAGGTGTTGCAGCCATCGCGCATGAAGCTTCCTTGGCGGCAATCCTTTCGGAGTTGTGGGCTCACGGAATACTGTCGCTTGCCAGTTGCTGCCGGTTGTGTCGGCGCAGCTCTCATGCTCATCATTGATGTATCTGTCGCCTATGAAGAGGGCAACGTTGCTTTCGAGGTAGTAGCCGCGTTGATAATCTCCCTGGACTGCATCCGCCGTTACGGCGAGGTCAGTTGTCAGCTTGAAGGACAGAGGTTTTCCGGGGGCGGTCGTGCCATCTGGGGCGAGCACGGGATAGGACAAAATATAAGAACGCGCAGGCTTCGAGATCCAAAACACTGATTGGTCGAATTTGACGTCGAACCAATGTGCTGTCCCAGGAACGAGGGTTATCGATGCAGACGCCAGCGGAGCAAGTCCAGCCTTGGATAGATCAATCTCAATCACGGGGCCGGTAATGATCCCAGAGATGTCCTTGATTAGTATTTCGTTCCCGCTCAGAACTTTGTAGGCCTGCTGTGCTCGGACAGCGGGGGCGCACAGAATGACGGCAACCACACAGGCAGCCGCTTCCAGCAATCTCCGAAGTGATCGCTTCATTGCTTCCTCCTTGAACGGCTAGTAGCGCTACGCTGAGCGGTGAAGGTTGGTCTTGAGCTGGTCGACGGTCAGTGTCGGTCCAAGGTCACGCACCTTCACCTCGTTGATGGAGTGGAAGAATGCTTGGTTGAGCAGGCGGGCGAGATTCTGCTGCACTGGCACGGTAAAACCGGCAATTCCAAACTGTTTCCAAGCCTCGGCCAGTTGCAGATTGTCGTCGATCATCTGACCAGAGACGCTCCGCGGCAGCCAGGAGTGCAGCACGCTGTCGACGGTTGGTTCAGCGATGCTGACGACGTGTGACGTGCGCGAAAACAGCGCTTCGTGGAGCGGTTTCACTTGTGACTCGGTGTGGACCGTCGCGAGGTTCTTAGGAAGTCGCTTCCACACAACAAATTCCTTCGGATCCCAGCCACACCCATCGGCTGGCCCGTTCGGGGCGGGCAGAGTTAGATATTGAGGTGACGGAAGCTTCACGCAACCTGACTCATCTCCGGCGCCATAGATCACGGCTGTGGGGCCCGACGGCGGTGTCTTCCCAGTGAGCACCTTCCCGTACAGGTCTACATAGGTTTCCGATAGAACGGAATGGTCGAATTGTGCTGTTTGCGTCTTGGTGGGGCTGAAACTTGACTTGCCTGATCTCTGCTTTTGAGGCATTTCTCTCTCCCGTCATGGTTTGATCCGAGCGATTCTCAAACGGGGACTGACTCAACGAAGGCGGTTGAGCGAATCCCACACGCGGCGAAACATACTCGTGTGAAAACAGTGAAGTTAATAAGTGGAACGTATGGGAGGAAGAATAACTCACAGATTCGCCGAATGGAATTAATTCTTTCGGGACTAGCTTTTCCAGCGTGGAAGTGACCAACGTTCCTTATCGGGACTGTGCCCGTTCCGAATGCGGGAGGAATGTTGGTAAGCAGCTCTGCAGCCCACCAATCCCCATACACCGTCGATGACAATGGTGGCATCGATGAAGAGTGGCTGCAACGCCTCAAAAACCGTGGGCTATTTCAAGGAGCTCGTCACGAACTCTTTGCTGATGCCACCTGCTACCGCGCCGGCTTTACTGTCGAGCACGAAGATGAGAAGGACGGAACTTCGAAACATGCAGAGTTTACGGCCCGGCATGTCCTTACCGGCCAACTCCTGTCTATCGAAGCGAAGAGTAGATAACCGGCTCGTTGAGAACGGCATCAGCGGCGGGATCGCTGGGCTGAGAGTCTGCTCGGATTGCTCGGCGTTGTTTTAGCCGTTCCAAGGGCGGTCATCCGACCCCGAACGCGGCTCGTGGGGATCGCGTGGAGATTACCGAGAGTGGATTAGGAACTTCGTGGCGAGGCGCCCAACGTCCTCAAAAGCTGAGTCATTCGGAGTCGTTATGTTACGAGCGGCTAGTGGAAGTTCAGCGCGTGGCCCGCGAAAGCCGGATCGGCCATGAGTTCCCAAACCGGAACAGCGTAGTTCGAAACATGGGTAACTCCTGAAAAATGTATGCCAATAATCTGCATGGTATCCGCACAGAGAAGAGCGGAACCGGAGTTACCCCCAAGGGTGGAGCAATCATGTGTGATGGCACTCACAGTCTTGCCGAAAGAGAGAACATCAGCTCGGCCATTCATCTTTCCCGGTTGAAAGCGCTTGCGGTCGAACACTGTTCGGAAGATGTTGGCTTGGTCGGCCAGACTTTCGTAAGGATCGTAAGAAGGATAGCCGACGATCGTCACGTCTCCGCCGTTCAGGGTTGCGGGTGCCGCACTGGCGAGAGGGAGCGGTGTGACCGCTGCGGGCAAGTTCTGACAGTGAAGGATGGCTACGTCCCAGAGGTCCGAAAAGGTAAGGGGTTGATCCACATCCAGCAGCAGCGAGGCCGACGAGCCGACCTCTGCGAGCATATCCATGGCGCAGGTGACGCCGGGCGTGTAGGTTAGGGCGGCACCGCTTCCGATGCCTTCGACAAATATCTGCGCAACATGCCTGTTGGTCAGTACGGCGTTCGGTCCGCACACAAAGCCCGTGCCTACAAGCGTGTAGCTGGGATGTCCGGTTAGTTGAAGACGGCCTACACCGTGAAGAAGTGGGTCGACGGCGGGCCGTTTCTGATTCCAGATGTTCCAGTTGGCCGGAAGCAGGTCATAGCTCTCGTTGACGATGTCGAAGGCCGGACGCAAGGTGGGTAAGACGATGGCCTCGAGATGAATGATGTCCTGGGCGGACAGTTGCTTGCCGCTGAGCGCGCGGGCGTAGGATTTTGCGGCTTCTGGCGTGAGCGTAGGCCGCACCGCCTGGGTGGGCCGTACCCGCCGCTTACGGCTGGTGACCGGACGAGACTCGCGGGTAGAACGTGTCCGCCGGGTGCGTGAGGAGCCTTCGTCTGAGGAGCTTGGGCCATCGATGATCGCGGACTCACCGGTGCCTTCGTCGAAGGAGTCTTCCGCGAACAAAGGCTCCTCGTCGGGCGAGCTGTCTTCAGGCTCCTGTGCTGCGCCGGTTGCCGCGATGGGAAAGCTATCGGGGCCGACGTTGTCGCGCAGCGAAAGGGCGCGAACGTGTTCCAGAATTCGTGCCTGGCGTGTATCCATACGATCTCCTGAACTGGCTAGTTTCCAGAGTTTGAGCCGTTCGGCGTTGTCTTAGGCACACCGGAAAACTTGGCGGGAAGCTTGCCAACCTTGTAGAAACCACCGTCGATGGGAACGACCCCGGCGCTGAGAACTGCGCCCGTCTTGCCGTCGAGGATGTTGTACGAGACTACGACGCCACCCATGGTGAAGAAGGGCATGCCGCCGAAGAAGCTCAACAGGTTCTTGCGGGTGTAGTAGCTGCCGCCCACGGTCGAGAGCTTAGCCGTCATCAACCGGGCACCGCCCGCCAGCGCTGTTTGCACGGCGTCCTGTTGAATGATCGCGGTCAACGGCACTTGGGCTTTATCGTCGGGAGTTGTGATTTTAGTCATCAGTCCGTCGTACAGGGTGAGGGCAATCTTCGCCTGGTCGGCAGCCGTCTTTAGTTCGGCGGAGACGCTGGTCTCTTGTTGCTTCTTGGCTGCGTCCGTTTCGGTGGCGGCAGCCTTGTCGAGCGCGGTGACAAGGGTTCCGGCTACGTCGGACTTCTGCTGCAAGAAGATCCGCTTTGAAGCGAGGGAATTCAACTGTGTAAGGATGGGGACTTCGGTAGCGAGAGCCGCCGCATTGTAGGTTGCAGGAACCAACACCGTGGCCTGACCGCTCAACTTGGAAGAGAGCGCATTGATCAGGAGCACGTCGTCCGGGGTAAGGTTGATCCCTTGGATCGCATAGTCGGTGCGGAAGTACCCGAGAAGCTTATTAGCTGCGTCGAAAGCGGCGCCGATCATGGAGGGGAACGCCGCCTCACGCGCGGGCGGCAACAGGGCGGCTGCTTTAGGCATCACTTGGTCGAGTTTGTC
>PLHC01000045.1:0-191 GCA_003138795.1 Granulicella sp.
TTGCAGGCGCTGGTCAATCGAAAGCAGTGCAGACGGCTTCTTGTAGTACATCCACAGTGGCAGGGCTGACGGGCGACAAGCAGAATTCCACGGAAAGAATCGCTCAGGCCGGGCAGTCTGACAAATTTGTACCGACAAACGCCTTAGGGTGCGATAGACCGAGAGGGCGATCTGGATCATGCTGTTTGCCA
>PLHC01000045.1:258-2538 GCA_003138795.1 Granulicella sp.
GTGGTCACCCGGTACCGAATATCTCTGGAACAGCGACATTACGCTTCAACCACCATCAATCTGCGGCTGGCTGCCGTCCGGAGGCTGGCCTATGAGGCTGCCGATTGCGGTCTGCTCAGTGCAGACTTGGCTGCCGGCATCCGCCGGGTGAAGGGTGCCAAGCGATTGGGGGTTCCTGTTGGCAATTGGCTTACTGCGGAACAGGGCAAGCGCCTCTTGTTGACGGCGGACGGCGCAAGCCTTCGAGGCAAGCGCGACTATGCCACACTGGCGATAATGCTAGGGTGCGGGCTACGCCGGGCGGAACTGACTGCGCTGCGCGTTGAAGACCTGCAGCAAAGAGAAGAACACTGGGTCATCGCCGATCTCATCGGCAAGGGCGGCCACATACGAACCATTCCAGTCCCGGATTGGGTGAAAGCTGGGATTGATTCCTGGACGAAGGCCTCTGGAATCACGACCGGTACTCTTCTTCGTTCGATCAACAAGGCAGGCAGAATTTGGGGAACCGGCTTCAGCCCCAAGGTCATTTGGGGTGTCGTGAAGCAGAAGGCAAAGGACTGTGAGATCCCATCTCTCGCGCCACACGACCTCAGGCGAACTTGCGCCCGCCTCTGTCACGAGGCCGGCGGCGAATTGGAGCAGATTCAGTTTCTGCTCGGCCACGTTTCCGTACAAACGACCGAGCGCTAGCTGGGATGCAAACAACGATTCCGGAATGCGGTAAATGATCGCATCGGGCTGGAGCCCGTGCCCTTGGAAACTCAGCAGGCTCCAGACTGCCGGCTGTCCTCCACGCATCACTCCGAGGATGGCGCTGTAGACTGATTCTGAATGAATTCGCAGAGGGATCAATGTGCTGAAGTATTTCAGTCCGCGCTCCATGCGGCCTGCGAGAGCGAGCGCCGGTGGACGGGAATGTCCCCGGAGTTCTCCTCTGACAGCGAACGGATGGAGCAATGGATCAGTACGGCTAAGCTGCGGCGGCTTGAAGTCGAGCGGATTGAGACGCTCTTAGCGAACGTAACGGAACCTTCGATCTCTTCGCGGCCAGTGGGCAACGAAGCGGTTGAAGCGAAAGACTGATTGGAAGGGACAGGATGAGCGATTCGGAACTGCAAGCAGAGTTGGAACGGCTGCGGGCTGAGAACGCAAGGCTCAAGAACAAGGGCGCTGGCGGGTTGAGCCTCAAGGTCAGCGAGAAGGGTGCCGTATCTCTTTACGGAATGGGACGTTTTCCCGTCACCCTCTACAAGGAACAGTGGCTTCGCATTCTTGCCAGCGCTCCAGAGATCGAGACGTTCATCCGCGAAAACGACAGCAAGCTCAAGACGAAAGAATAACGGCGCCTTCCCGCACAGGAGCGTTGACCCACCATCATGCCCAGGAAACGTACTGCTCCCCCCACGGCTCTTCCCGATCGATACTTTGTCAAAGATCTTGCGGGTGAAACTCCTCCGTCATTCGCAGCCATGAAGCTCCTGTATGAACTGGCATCCAACCTGTATGGGCTACGCCCCTGGCGGCTGCTTGACGAGAGCCAACTGATACTGGTCCGCGACAGCGTCAGCGGTGAGCTTTGTTACTGCTCGGTCATGGGCATGCTCGGCGAGGTCTATTCCGTGCACGCCTATATCGGGACGGAAAGCCTGCGCCTGTTTCGCAGGATGCAGGCCGAAGAGATCACCGATGCGGGAGAGTTCTTTGCCACCCAGCACAGCGTCTCCGTGGAGTTTGTGCCCAAGGCGGAGTTAGAACGGCAAGACCGGGAGTTGCTCGCAGCGCTGGGCCATCCACAGGGCAGAGGTCTGGCCTCGCCCATCTTCCGTACCATCCGGCCCGGCTTTCATCCGTGGTTTGTCACTGAGGAGGAGGCCCGGACGCTGGCCGAGTGCATCCACGCTGTGATCGTGGTCTGCGCGGCGGTTGCCAGCCAGGAGAGCGCGAAGTTCTGGGAGTTGGCCGATACCTATCCGATGGTCACGCGCATGGAGGGGGCCGAGCCGCGATACCAGGTTGATCTGGTCAAAGCGGTCCTTCCCGCCGAGCCGCCCACCATGCCGGTTCGACTGGAGGAAGAGACGCTGCGTCCGTTGCGCAGCCAGGACTATACGGTGCGGGGAGTGATGGAGCTCGACCACATTCTCACCGGAACCCCTATCGGCAAAAAAGGTGAACGCAGCGCCTGCGCCGCGTTCGCGCTGGCTGTCGATGCAGAGAGTGGAATGGTTCTTGCGCCTGACGCACACAGTTCCAGCGTCGCGGCCGGAGACGCGCTGG
>PLHC01000014.1 GCA_003138795.1 Granulicella sp.
GAAACGCTGGTGGCGGTGGCGGTGGCGGAAACGCTGGTGGCGGTGGCGGCGGACATCGCTAAACAGCACGTCTGCTGACCATCGACAAATCAGGGCTGAGGAGCAATCCTCAGCCCTTTTTCTTTGCGCGCCTTCGGACTATCGACCCGCCAGCCGCAGCACCATCTCCGCAATCCGCTGCAACGCTCCGGGCCTTGCCAGCGATCGCGCTCGCTCCGCCATCACCGCCCGTCGCGGTCCATCCTTCAGCAACGCCACCAGCGCGGCTCGCAGCGTATCCGGTGTCACGTCGCGCTGTAGCAGCATCATCGCGGCCCCAGCTTCGACAAGCACCTCAGCGTTCTTGCGCTGATGGTCGTCCGCCGCCGCCGCAAACGGAACCAGCAGCGACGGCTTGCCCGCCGCGCACAGCTCTGCAACCGTACTCCCAGACCGCGCCAGCACCAGGTCCGCTGCCGCATACTGCGCCGGCATGTCCGTCAGAAACGCCTCGACAGACCAGCGCGCTGCGTCGGCTCCGCTCTTCGCATACGCAGCCCTGGTCTCTTCCAGACGCCGCGGTCCGGACTGATGCACAATCGTCAGCCCCGGCACCTCGTCCAGCAACTGGGCCACAATCTGCGGCATCGTGTCGTTGAAGACCTGCGCGCCATTGCTGCCGGCCGTCACCAGCAATCGCGGCGGCGCACCCATCGGCCTTGGCGGCAGCTCAAAGATCTCCGGCCGCACCGGAACCCCCGTCACCTCAGCCTTGCGAAAGTAACGCGTCGTTTGCGCAAAGTTCACCGCCGCAGCTCGCACTCTCTTGCCCACCATGCGGTTGGTCATCCCCGGTACCGCATTTGGCTCGTACGCCAGCGTCGGTACGCGCAGCAGGATCGCGGCGATCATCGCCGGCCCACTCGCATAGCCACCCACGCCCACCACAACCTCGGGCTTGAACTCGCGCAGCAGCGACACACACCGCAACACGCCCACCGGCAGATCGGCCATCGTGCGCAACCGCGTCGCCAGGCTTACATTCTTCAGCTGTCCCGACCGCACCAGTTCCAGCCGAAACCCCGCCTCGGGCACCAGCCGCGTCTCCAGCCCGCGCGCCGTACCCACAAAGCACACATCAGCTCCATGCTGGTCGCGCAGCTCGCGCCCAATCGCCAGCGCCGGAATCACGTGCCCACCGGTCCCACCCCCGGCGATCATCACCCTTAGGCTCCTGCCTGTCTCCTTCATCAATCGATCTCGCGCGTCACATTCAGCAGCACGCCCATACACGCAAGCGTCACAAACACGCTCGTTCCGCCCGACGAGATGAACGGCAGCGGAATCCCCTTCGTCGGCAGCAGTGCAAGCACCACGCTCATATTGAAGAACGCCTGCACCAGGATCACCGTCGTCAGCCCAAATGCCAGGAACCGCGCAAACGGGTCCGTCGAAAGAAACGCAGCCCGCAGCCCGCGATATCCGAGAATGCAGAACGCCGATAGAATGCAGATCGCACCGATCAGCCCCAGCTCTTCGCAGATATTCGCGAAGATAAAATCCGTATGCGGCTCCGGCAGATAGAACAGCTTCTGCCGCCCCTCCATCAATCCAAGCCCGCGAATCCCGCCCGTCCCCACCGCGATCAACGACTGCAGAATATGAAAACCCGCGCCCCTGGGATCGGCCTCAGGATTCAGAAACACCTTCATGCGCGCCGCTCTCCACGCCACATGAAACAGCATGTAATACATCACCGGCGACGCACAGGCCACGGCCGCAAACAGCCACCTCATCCGCAGGCCCGCCAGAAACAGCATCAGCATCAACACCGCCGCGCACACCAGCGCCGTGCCCAGGTCCGGCTCCTTCAGGATCAACCCGATAAACACCAGCGGCGGAATCACCGCGGGCAGAATCGTCTCTTTGATGTTGTCGATCGCATGGATCCTCGTCTGCAGGAACCACGCGAGAAACAGCACGATCATCGGCTTTGCCAGCTCCGACGGCTGAAGCGTAATTCCGGGAAGCCGGACCCAGCGATGCGCTCCGTTCATGCCGCTCATCACAAACACGGCCAGCAGCAGGAGCCCCGTAATCGCCATCGCCGGAAAGATCAGCTTCGGGTTGTTGTACTTGCGATAATTCACCTGCATCAGCACGAACAGCGCAACCATTCCCAGCGCCGCCCAGATCGCCTGCTTGATCACATACGCATACGGCGAACCCAGCGTCGCCTTCGCCAGCACCGCCGACGCGGAGAAGACCGATACCAATCCAAAGAGGACCAGCAGCAGCACCGTCCCGAACAGCCACTTGTCGACGCCAACCCGCTTCGCCATCTGCTTCTACACCTATTCGCTACGGCAATGCCACGATGAGCTCTTTGAACACACGTCCACGCTGCTCATAGTTCTCAAACTGATCAAAGCTTGCACACGCCGGAGCCAGCAGCACCGTATCGCCCGCAACTGCCGCTTCCTGCGCAAACGCAACGGCACGGTCCAGCGTCTTCGCTCCCTCTATCTTCACGACCCCGTCCAGCTGGCGCTCAATCTTTTCTGCCGCTGAACCAATGGTGATAACCGTCTTCACGCGCTCGCGCAGCAACGGCGCCAGCACCGTGTAGTCCGAGCCCTTGTCCTTGCCGCCCAGAATCAAGTGAATTCCGCCCGGAAACGCCTCGATCGCCTTCATTGTCGCATCCACATTCGTCGCCTTGGAGTCGTTGTAATACCGCACCCCAGCCACCTCGCGCACGAACTCCAGCCGGTGCTCCACCGCCTTGAACGCAGCCACCGTGCTCCGAATCGTCTCACTCGCTACGCCCGCAAGCCGCGCCGCGCACACTGCCGCCAGTACATTCTCGACGTTGTGCGCTCCGGCCAGCGGAATCTCCGCCACCGGCATCACCGGCTCCGGCTTCGCCCCCTCGCGCGGCGTAAAGAAGATCGACTCGCCATGCACGAACGCTCCCTGCTTGATCGGCCGCCGCCCGCTGAACCAGTAAATCTGCGCCTTCGTCTTCGCCGCGACCAGCTGCGTATCCTTGTCTTCGCCGTTCAGCACAAGGAAGTCCTCCGCCGTCTGAAACTCCGTAATTCGCGCCTTCACCGCCGCATACACCGCAAAGCTGCCGTGGCGATCCAGGTGGTCCGGCGTGATATTCAACACCAGCGCAATGCGCGGCTTGAACGTCTCCACCGTCTCCAGCTGAAAGCTCGAAACCTCGATCACGCTCCATGTCTCTGGCGTGCTATCCGCCACCAGCGCCGTCACCGGCAGGCCAATATTCCCGCCCACCAGCGTCGGCCGGCCCGCCGCCTTCAGGATCTCGCCGAGCAGCGTGGTCGTCGTCGTCTTTCCATTCGACCCGGTGACCGCAACGATCTCACCCAGCAAAAACTCCGCGCCCAACTCCAGCTCGCCGATGATGTGCGCTCCCATCGCGCGCACCTGCTTCAACTCCGGCGTCGACATCGGCACGCCGGGGCTCACCACAATCAAGTCCTGGCGGCGAAACGTCAGCAACCCATGGCTTCCCGCCTCGACCATGTAGCCCTGCTCCAGCATCTCCGATATCTCCGCAATCAACGTCGCCGGCCGCGCATCGCTCACGGTCACGCGAGCGCCGCGCGCCTTCAAAAAATGCGCCGCCGCCAGCCCGCTCTTCCCGAGACCCACTACCAACACGCGCTTGCCGCTTAGCTCTACGCTCAACTGCTTTCCCTCTGCTTCCTGTTTTCTGTCACCGGCTTTTATTCCCTGATCCAATCCCTAATCCCTGTTTTCTGTTTTCTATTTCATCTCACCTCAACTTCAGCGTCATCAGCTCTCCAACCACTCCATCAGCGCCGCCGTCACCTGCTCCGGCCGCTCCAGCGCCGACAGATGCCCGCACTCAGGGACGGTCACCAGGCGAGCACCCGCAATTCCACGGACGATCTCAACGGCAATATCCGGCGGCGTCAACTCATCTCCGTCCCCAACCAGCACTATCGTTGGACAACGAATGTCGCCGAGAGTGGGCCGCGAATCCGGACGATTCATGATCGCCGTCTGCTGGCGGATGAATCCCTCCACTCCAGTCTCCTCAGCCATCTGCCGGATGAGGTCCCGCAGACGCTCATCGCTCCAACGCATCCCGTGGATGAGCCGCGGAAAGAGCCCGTCAGCGATCTCGCTCATCGAAACCGTCCCGGCAAGGCCTATCTGCGTGCGGCGATTCGCCATCTGTTCAGGCGTGTCCGGACGGGCACTCGTATCGAGCAGCGCGAGTTTCGCAACACGCTCCGGTGCCTGGCGCATGATTTCGAAGCTCACATAGCCGCCCATCGACAAGCCGATCAGGGCAAAACGCTCTGGTGCTGAAGCGAGAATGGAGCGAGCGATCTCCGCCATGCTCTCGTGATGCCCATGTTGGGCGATAGTCACCGGTCCGACCGTCCAGAGCGATGGGATCTGCTCAGCGTATAGCCGCGGCGAGCAAATGAGACCCGGGATACAGACGACCGGAAGCGTGTTGGTCATGTAGAACTCCTGCCTTATGATGCCTATCAAATGCTGAACCGAACAGAGTATGACACGGATGCCCAAGATGAGAACTTCAAGTCTTGGAAGTCCGAACAGATTGCTTTAATCATCGTAGCTTCAGCGTCGTCAGCGCAAACAGCGCAAACACCAACGCCATAATCCAGAACCGCGTAATCACCTTCGACTCCGACCAGCCCATCAACTCAAAGTGATGATGCAGCGGCGCCATCTTGAAAATCCGTTTCCCATTCCGCAGCTTATAACTTCCTACCTGCAGGATCACGCTCAGTATCTCAAGAACGAAGACACCGCCGATAAACGGCAGCAACAACTCCTGCTTGATAATCACCGCGACCGTGCCAATCGCCCCACCCAGAGCCAGCGATCCCACATCGCCCATGAAGACCTCCGCCGGATGCGCGTTGTACCAAAGAAACCCAATACTTGCCCCGACCATCGCTCCGCAGAAGATCGTCAGCTCGCTCACCATCGGCATGCGCTGCAGTTCGAGATAGTCGGCGAATACCACGTGTCCGCTCACATACGTCAACACCGTCAGCGCTCCAGCCGCGATGATCGTGCACCCGATCGCCAGCCCATCCAGCCCGTCCGTCAGGTTGACCGCGTTGCTCGAGCCCGTAATCACCAGCATCACAAACAGCACAAACGGCACAAACGCCAGCGGCCAAAGATGCGGGTAGCTCAACAGGCTGCCGATAATCAGGTCCGGCTGAAAGCGCTTGATAAACGGCACCATCAGCCTCGTCGAATACGCATGCTGACCGCGCATCACCAGCAGCGCAATCGCAATCGCTGCGCTTGCGATAAATTGAAACAGCAGTTTCTGCCGTGATGTCAGCCCCTGGTTCCGCTTATTCACCACCTTGATGTAATCGTCCGCAAACCCGATTGTCCCAAACGCCACCGTCGAGAACATCACCAGCCACACATACGGGTTCGCCAGGTTGCTCCACAGCAACGTCGGCACCAGGATCGAGATACAGATCAGCACCCCGCCCATCGTCGGTGTTCCACCCTTCTTCTGGTGGCTCTGCGGTCCCTCTTCCCGTATGTATTGGCCAATCTGAAACCGTCGCAGACGGTCGATCACAAACGGGCCAATCAACAGCCCGATCAACATCGCCGTCATGCTCGCGAAGGCACAGCGAAACGTGACGTAGCGAAAGATCCGGAAGACCGGAAAGTACGGAAACAGCTTTTGATACAGCAACCAATAGAGCAACGGAACTTGCCTCGTGAAAATCGTCGAACCGGGCTGTACAGCCGCAGGTCACGGCTAATCTTACCCCGCACGGTTGTGTTTCTTTCTGTCATTTCCCCCGGCAATGTCGAATGGGGAATCTGCATCTGCACATAGCGGCGTCTTACTTCATGCTTTACGGCAAATCCAGCCCCTCCAATGCCCGCTCCAGCCGCACCCCGCGCGAGGCTTTTAGCAATACCACATCGCCCTCCCGCAGATTCGCCCGCAGCCACTCCCCGGCCAGTTCCGGAGACTCCACGAACTCCGCCGCAACGCCCGCCGCCCTGGCTCCCTCCACCAAATCTTTCGCCAACCCGCGCACACCCAGCACGAAGTCCAACCCTGCCATCGCCGCGCCACAACTCCCATGCAGCGACCCCCCATCCGCTCCCAGTTCCAGCATTTCCCCCGCCACCACGATCCGCCGCTTCGCCTGCGTGTTGCGCAACGCCTCAACCATGCCATCCAGCGCGCTCGGATTGGAGTTATACGTGTCATTCACGATCTCTGCGCCGCGCCACGCAATCACATTTCCCCGCCTCTCCGTTGGCCGCATGCGCTCCAGCGCACCACAACCTTCCCGCAGATCAACGCCACTCAGCCTCCCCACCGCGATGGCTGCCAGAGCGTTCAGCACATTATGCCGGCCGGGCAAGCGCAGCACGATCGGAAACCTGTCCTCTCCGACGACAGCCGTAAACCTCGTCCCATTCAGCCCCAGTTCCTTGATCTCCACCGCGCGCACCGCGCAGCCCTCACCCGTCCCGAAGAACACCGCGCGCTCGCCCATCCCGCGGCCAAATACACGCACCCGCTCATCATCTCCGTTCAGCACGGCAATGCCGTCCTCAGGCAGTGCCTCAATCAGCTCATACTTCGCGCGCGCAATGCCTTCGATGCCATCCTCAAAATATTCCAGATGCACCCCCGCCACATTCGACACCACCGCCCAATCCGGCTCCGCAATCTTTGCTAGCGCACGAATCTCACCCGGATGATTCATACCCATCTCCACCACCGCAACCTCGTGCTCCGGTTCCAGCCGCAACAACTGCAGAGGCAGCCCAAAGTGGTTATTCAGATTGCCTTCGCCCTTCAGCACCTTAAACTTCGTCGCGAGAACCTCCGCCACGCACTCCTTCGTGGTCGTCTTCCCCGCCGACCCCGTCACGCCAATCACGCGCTTACCCCACGCCCGGCGCACACGATTTGCCAGCCGCTGCATCGCTTGCAGCACGCAATCCGCATCATCATCCGGAACCCGCAGCAGCCGTGCCTCCTCCACCGCAGCCGGCTTCAACCACCGCATGCTCACCACGGCAGCCACCGCACCGTCCGTCAGCGCCGCCTCGACATACTCATGACCATCGACGCGCTCGCCCTTCACCGCAAAAAACAGCTCCCCCACGCCAATCGTCCGCGAGTCGATCGAATATCCCAGCGCCTCCGCGCTCGTATCGAACTCGCCCTCCGCATGAATCCAATCCGCAATCTGTCCCAGTGTCAGCCTCACGCGCTCACCTCATCCTTCATCACACGCAACACCCGCTCTGCCTCCGCCACATCGTCGAATGGCACCACCCCATCCGCGAAGATCTGCACCTTCTCATGCCCCTTGCCCGCGAGCAGAACAATATCCCCCGGCTTCGCCGCGCGGATGGCAATCTCGATCGCTGCACGCCGGTCTTTCTCAACAATGAACATCACATCAGTCGCACGCACACCTACCATGACCTCATCGATAATCTGCAGCGGCTCTTCACTGCGCGGGTTATCGCTGGTCACCACCACCAGGTCACTCGCCGCACCGGCAACGCGCCCCATCTTCGGACGCTTGGTCCTGTCGCGATCCCCACCGCAGCCGAACATCGCAATCACGCGCCCACCGTGCTCACTCACCAGATCTCTTCCCAACGCGATCAAATTCGCCAGCGCATCATCCGTATGCGCATAGTCCACGACAACCGTGAAACCCACAGCTCGCGATCCCGCGACAACCTCAAACCTTCCCGGAACCTGCCGCAACTCCTTCGCCGCCGTCGCAATCTGCTCCAGAGTCAACCCCCGCGCGAACGCAGCGCACCCCGCCGCCAGCAGGTTGTACACGTTCACTCGTCCCGTCAGAGGCGACTGCACCGCAACCTCGCCGCGCGGCGACCGCAACCGGAATCTGGTCTCGCCAGCATGCAGCGTCACATCCACCGCTCGCCAAAGCCCCGCGTCGATCCCATACGTCACCAGCTCGCATCCCGAAGCCGCCGCAATCATCTGCTCCGCCGCCGCATCATCCGCGTTGATCACCGCAACCCCCGGCGCCTTCGCTCCAACGCCCTCAAACAGCCGCGCCTTCGCCTCCGCGTACTTCTCCATCGTCCCGTGATAATCCAGGTGATCCTGCGTCAAATTTGTAAAGATCGCGACATCCACCGGCAGCCCCCACACGCGCTCCTGCTCCAGCGCGTGGCTGCTCATCTCCATCACCGCCTCCGTGCATCCCGCGCGCGCCCCCTCGGCAAACACTGCCAGCACATCGCGGCTCTCCGGAGTCGTATGCTCGCTCTCGCGCACCTCATCGCCAACATGCGTCTCGATCGTCCCGATCAGCACGCTCTTCCGCCCCACACTCCGAAGCATCTGCTTCAGCAGAAACGCCGTTGTCGTCTTGCCGTTAGTCCCCGTCACTGCGCTTAGCTTCAACTTCTTCTGCGGATCGCCAAAGACCTTCGCGCTCACCTCCGCCAGCGCTCGTCTCCCATGCTCCACCAGCGCCAGCGCCAGCTCCGGCTGCTGCGTTCGCAGATCGACAAACACCTCCAGCGAGTCCGTCACGATCGCCGCCGCACCCTTACGAATCGCTGCATCGATATAGCGATTCCCGTCCGTCGTCCCACCGCGCATCGCCACAAACACATCACCCGAGCTCACACGCCGCGAGTCGTACTGCACACCGCGCACCTCGATGTCGCGCCGCCCTGCCGTCTCGATCACGCGCACCGCAGCGATAGCTTCACTCCATTGCATCTCTTGATTTTAGGCTGACCGCCTCAAGGTTCCCACCCATCCCCTCGACGCTCGTCTCAGCGCGCGAACCGCACCACAATCTCCGTACCCACCGGCACCATCGTTCCCACCGCCGGAGCCTGCTCCTGCGCCAGTCCGCTGCCCAGCGTCTGCACCCTCAACCCAAGACTCCCCGCACGTTCCACCACCGCTCGTAAATCGGCTCCATGGAACTCCGGCACCGACACCCGCTTGCCCGCGTCGATCACCACAGCTCCATTGCCGCGCGCCTGCACCTGCGGCCGGATCACTGGAGCCGCCACGCGCGCGTTCGCAGTAACGGCTGCATTCGGCATCACCGATGTCGTATTCCCGTTCTTGTGAAACTCAGCGAGCACCTTATCCGGCAGCGCGCTCAGGCCAGCATGCTGCGGCTTCTGCTTGGCCGCTATATCGAAAGCCTGGTCCGCACTCTGGTTCTCTGCCATCGCCGCCGCGTTTGCCGGCTGCCGCAGCGGATCATCCGCCGGCAGACTATTCACATCGTCGAACATCGCATTCAAGTCGCCAACCTGCTGGTCCGGAACATCGTCCTGCTCCGCCGCATTCTGGGCCTGCTGCATCTGCTGCGGCGTCTTCAGCGGCTGATCGTGCGGCACCCCCAGGTACTCCAGCACCTGCTGCGCCACATCGTGAAACACCGGCGCACTCACCGCCGCACCATACAAGCTGCCTACCGTCGGCGTATCGATCACCACCGTCACCGAGATCGCCGGCGCACTCACCGGCGCAAACCCAGCAAAGCTCGCCACCAGCTTCGTATGCGAGTACGTGTGCGTCGCCGGATCGATCTTCTGCGCCGTCCCCGTCTTGCCCGCCGAGCTGTATCCGTTCAACTGCGCCGCCTTGCCCGTCCCCTC
>PLHC01000050.1 GCA_003138795.1 Granulicella sp.
AGCTGCCCGTCATCTGCAGGTTCTCGAGCTTCAGAAAAACGCTCTGCCCGGTGATGCGCGATAGCATCTCCGAGCGCGTGCACGGCGTTCGATACACCGCATTCCCAATGCGCTCGCGGGCCGCAAGGATGTCAGACAGCGTCAGTGTCGATGTAGATGTAGATGTAGTAGTGCTCATTCTCTTTATCGTATTCCTTCACGCCCTGACGATTCATCTTCAGGCGTTGTCATCCCTTCAGGAGGTGTCATTCCGTAGCGCAGCGGAGGAATCTGCTTTTTGCTCGTGCGGGTGACCAACCCTCGGCGGCTGAAACCTTTAGCTACCGCGTAAAGCTCGTCTCCTGCTTTTCCTTGTGCCGCTCCAGCGCCAGCTCGATCAGCCTGTCGATCAGCTTCGAATACCCCAGCCCACTCGCCGCCCACAGCTTCGGGTACATGCTGATCGACGTAAACCCCGGCATCGTGTTCACCTCATTCAGCACAATCTCCGCGGGCCTGCCCTTCCCGCCTTTTCCGGCAACAGCGGGCGACATCAAAAAGTCCACCCGCGCCAGCCCCGCGCAATCGCAGGCACGGAAGGCGGCAACGGCCATCGCGCGAATCTTCTTCGCTTCCGCCGCACTTAGCTTCGCCGGAACGATGCTCACGCTCTCATCCGGGCCATTCAGCTCGTACTTCGCCTCATAGTCGTAGAACTCCTTGGCTGGCACAATCTCGCCCACCACGCTCGCCTCGGGCGCATCGTTGCCGAGCACCGCCACCTCCAGCTCCCGTGGCTTCACACCCGGCCCGCCCACGCCCTGCTCGATCACAATCTTCCGGTCGAAGCTCGCGGCCAAATCCATCGCGGGAGCCAGCTCTGCGCGCGTCTTCACCTTGCTGATCCCCACCGAGCTGCCCAGGTTCGCCGGCTTCACAAACACCGGATACGTCAGCTGCTTCTCAACCCTGCGCGTAGCCTTCTTCGGGTCTGTTCTCCATTCGCTGCGCAGCAGCGTCACATGCGGCGTCAGCGGCAGCCCCGCCGCCACGAACATCCGCTTCATCGCATCCTTATCCATGCCCGCGGCCGAGCCCAGCACGCCCGACCCCACGTACGCGATATCCGCCAGCTCAAATAAACCTTGAATGGTCCCGTCCTCGCCGAACGTCCCATGCAGCACTGGGAAGACGACATCCAGCCCCGTGCCTGTCCCCGGCTCCGCCGCCGCCGACACAATCGACAGCCCGCTCTCACCACCAGCACTCGCCGCATTCGCCGCACTCGCCGCAGCCGCCTCACCACCGAGCAGCGCCTGCGCCGCGCCACCCTGCAGCCAGCGGCCATCCTTGGTAATGCCCAACTCGACCACGTCATACTTCTTCCGGTCGATCGCCTTCAAAATCGAGCGTGCCGAAAGCAGCGAGACCTCATGCTCGCCGCTCTTGCCGCCAAACAAAACGCCTACGCGAAGCTTCTTCCGTGCCATATCTCCCCAATCTCAACTTTAAAGTCTCACGCAGGAGCGGCCTGTGCGTCGCCCTGAACCGCATCCCCGAACCTCGCTCGGCAACGCCCCCCAAAAATCCTGTCAAGCCCCCAGGGACCCAGAAAACAACCCAAACAATTGAAAACAAGCAGGATAAAACTTTGGAAAACGTGGCATAGTGACCCTATTCACTTCTTTACAATTGAGATAGGGCTTCAACTCAACTACGGACTCAATCTTCTACTCGCAAAGCCAATTGAATTGATGCTTTGTACTGAAATCGCATCTAAGCCAAACGTTTTGAATACTTTGCCAGTAAAGTCCCTGGATGGAATACTTTACAGACACTTGTTTCCGTAACTGTGGCAAGCAGAGACCTTACAGAATAAGGGGGGGAGGGGGGGTACCTCCCTCCCCCCTCCCATCCCAGCTACACGTTGAACTTGAAGAACAGAATGTCTCCATCCTTCACGACATACTCCTTACCCTCGGAGCGCAGCAGCCCAGCCTCTTTCACTGCCTGCTCGCTGCCTAGGCGGAAGAGGTCTTCGCAAGCGTAGCAATCCGCCTTGATGAACCCGCGCTCGAAGTCCGAGTGGATCACGCCCGCAGCTCCAGGAGCCTTTGTCCCGCGCTTGATCGTCCATGCGCGAACCTCCTGCACGCCGGACGTGAAGTACGTAATCAGGCCCAGCAGTCGATACGCCGCATGGATCAGCCGGTTTAGACCAGCCTCTTCCAGCCCTGCTGCTTCCAGGAACTCGGTGCGCTCCGCAGGCTCGAGTTGCGCGATCTCGGCTTCCATTGCGCCGCAGATGCGAACTACCTCGCTGCCCTCTTCGGCAGCGCGCTGCTCTACTAACTTCGTGTACTCGTTGCCACCGACGATCCCGTCCTCGTCGACGTTGGCGACATACAACTGCGGCTTCATGGTGATGAGAAAGAGGTCGCGCGCGACTAGCCGTTCGTCGTCGGTAAGGTCAGCCGTGCGCGCCGGCTTACCCGCATTCAGCACCTCGATCAGCTTCATGATGGTGGACAGCTCGGACTTCTGCGCCGCGGTCGCCGACGAACTCTTCGCTGCCTTCTCTGCCTTCGTACGGCGCTTCTCCACCGTGTCCAGATCGGCCAGCAGCAGCTCCGTATTGATGATGTCGATGTCGTGCAGCGGGTTCACGCCGCCCGCGACATGAATCACCTCAGCATCCTCAAAGCACCGCACCACATGCAGAACCGCATCCGTCTGGCGGATGTGGCTGAGGAACTGGTTGCCCAGGCCCTCGCCCTTGCTCGCGCCCTCCACGATGCCGGCGATGTCCACAAACTCCATCGTCGTCGGAACGATGGAGTTCGGCTTCACCATGGTCACGATGCGATCCATGCGCGCATCCGGCACGGGCACAATCCCGACATTGGGATCGATGGTACAGAACGGGTAGTTCGCGGCTGCAGCCTTGGCGGCAGTAAGCGCGTTGAAGATGGTGGACTTGCCGACGTTCGGCAGCCCGACGATTCCGCAATTCAGGGGCATGATTCAGAGATCCTTTTCCCCTCTATTGGAACATGCGCGCCAGATCGCTGCAGCTCTCGCGTGAGTCGTGAGTTCTGCACCACTATTGATGAGGAGCGGCGGGCCGCTGCCTCATGCCCGAATGCTCCGCGCCATCGAGCTGCTGGGAACGCAGGTGGGTCCGTATGTACATCCGTAGCTGCTGACCCAACCCTGTTGCGGGTTGCGCTGAGGGTGTTACAGCTAGGTTTCGTGCTGCACTCCGAACGAGGGTAGAGCAGGGAGCCTGTGCGGCCTCCCGGAACGGCTAATCAGATACCCTCTCCCATGGTCATGTAATCGGATCTGGCGAGTTGCTCGGTGCGGTATTGAGCGCTTTCTTCCTGCTCGGCCATCAGGGCTCTGGCGGGTTCCTGACGGACGGCCTGTTGCAGCTCGCCGTCGAGGCGCTCCATCCGCGTCTTGAGGGACTTCACCTCATCGCCCAGCGCGATGATGATGTCGGAGAGTGGGTCGTTGATTTCGCGGGGATCGGTGATCAACACGCGCTTGCCCTTTTGGTAGACGATGTGCGCGGGAACGCCGACTACGGTCGAATCCGGCGGTACGTCGCGCAGCACCACGGATCCAGCTCCGACACGAGAGTTCTCCCCGATGGTGATGTTGCCCAGGATATTTGCGCTGTTGCCGACGAAGACGCCATCGCGCAGCGTGGGATGGCGTTTGCCTCCGGCCTTTCCGGTGCCGCCGAGCGTGACGCCCTGGTAGAGCGTGACATCGTCTCCGACGATTGCCGTTTCGCCGACGACCACGCCCATTCCATGATCGATGAACAGCCGCCGACCGATCTCCGCCCCGGGATGGATTTCAATGCCCGTCCAGAAGCGCGTGACCTGGGACATGATCCGCGCGAGTAATTTGAAGTCCCTGCGCCACAGCCAGTAATGGATGCGATGGGCCCAGACGGCGTGCAGGCCTGGATAGC
>PLHC01000001.1 GCA_003138795.1 Granulicella sp.
GCGCGTAGTGGAGAGACCCCCGTATTTATCCTCGCAAGCGCCATCGAAAGACCGTCTTCTCGACCGCAGCCGCGGCCCCCAACGGGCGCACCTGCTCGCCGGGGCGGAGACCGCGCAGCGCGCAGCAGAAAGACCCCTGTAGTCGTTCGCGTCCGCGCCAACCGGCATCGCCCGAAAGAACAAGAGATTCCCACCCTCCCCACCACCGCCTACACCATCGGCTCGCCCATCTCGCCCGTCCCCGTCGACGCGCTCGACCCCACCCAGGCCTGGTCCGGCTACATTCCCTACGACGCGCTTCCATCGGTCCTCGACCCCCCCTCTGGAATCCTTGTCACCGCCAACGCGCGCATCACCCCCGACGACTACCCCTACTTCATCGCCAACGACTGGGGCGATGCCTACCGCGTCGAGCGCATCAACCACCTGCTTCAGAATCGCTCCGGCCTCACTTCCGCCGACATGCTGGCCATCCAGACCGACACCCACTCCGAGCTCGATCTCCTCGTCGCCCAGCGCCTCGCCTACGCGCTGGATCGCATCCTGGCCCACTCTGCCCTCGCCCACAACGACCCGCGCCTCCACCAGGCCGCCGACATCCTCCGCGACTGGAACGGCGACGTCTCCGCCAACTCCCCCGCCGCGGCCNNCCCAGCTCTGGCCCCTGCTCCTCGCCCCCCAGATCCACGCCCACGACCACACCCGCATGAGCGACCAGCAACTCAACGAACTCCTCGAGCTCTACACCTGGGGCGAAAAGACCTCAGCCCTCGAGCTGATCCTGCAACACACTCCCGCACGCTGGCTCCCCCACGCCTTCGCCAACTGGAACGAACTCCTCGCCACCGCCGTCCAGCGCGGCCTCCACTTCGCCAACGCCCCCGGCAACCTCTCCACCTGGGCGTACGGCTCCATCAGCACCGTCGAGATCCCCCACCCCATCTTCGGCAGCCACTCCCCCCTCAGCACCCTCCTCGGAGTCCCCACCGGCTCCGGCTTCCATCCCAACGGCGGCGACGGAACCACCATCCAGCAGACCGGCCTCCACTTCGGCCCCAGCGAGCGCTTCACCGCCGACCTCGCCAACCCCGACGACACCCACTCCAACATCACCACCGGCGAATCCGGCAATCCCGCCAGCCCCTGGTTCCTCGACCAGTTCCTCCCCTGGCTCCGCGGCACCACCTTCACCCTCCCCCTCATCCACCCCGCCATCACCCACACCCTGACCCTCACCCCGCTGTAGCCCCACCCAACCCTCGCCGTCCGCGCAGNNGCCGTCCGCGCAGGACCCGTCCCGCGCAGGAAACAGTCTCGACACCCCACACAATCCATCTCCCGCCGTCCGCGCAGGACCGCAGGACCCGTCCGCGCAGGACCAATGGCACAATAGGTCATGCCCAGCGGCGCACAACCCACCAGCAAGAAGCCGCTGCTACTTCTCCCCCTCGCCGCGCTGCTCGCGATCCTCCCGCTGCTGCTCCACGGCTGCTCCTGCGGCCACGACCTCGTCTTCCACGTCCAGAGCTGGCTCGACGCCGCCCAGCAGCTCCGCCACGGAACCCTCTACCCGCGCTGGGCCTTCACCCCCGCATGGAACGCCGGCGAGCCGCGCCTTCTCTTCTACCCACCGCTCTCCTGGATGTTGGGCGCCATCCTCACCATCCTCTTCCCCGTCGCCGCCACGCCGACGATCTTCATCTTCATCGCACTCCTCGCCTCCGGCCTCACCTTCTACAAGCTCGCCAGCCACTTCGTCTCGCCCGACGCCGCCCTGCTCGCCGCCGCGCTCTACCTCGCCAACCCCTACATGCTCTTCAACGCATTCGAGCGCTCCGCCCTGGCCGAGCTCCTGGCCGCCGCCTGGATTCCCCTCCTTTTCCTCGCCGTCCTGCGCACCCGCCCCACGGTCCGCGCCATCGCCATCCCTATCGCGCTGCTCTGGCTCACCAACGCGCCCGCCGCCGTCATGGGCTGCTACACCTTCGCTCTCCTCGCGACCCTGCGCGTCCTCCACGCGCTCCGCACGCGCAACCTGCAGGCAAAATCCCTCGCCCTCACCTGTATCGCCGGAACCGCCCTCGGCCTCGCGCTGCCCGCCTTCTATCTCCTCCCCGCAGCCTATGAGCGCCGCTTCATCCAGGTCGCGATGGCCATCATCCCCAACATGCGCTATCAGGACAACTTCCTCTTCACGAGCACCGCCGACGCCGCACACAACGTCGTCAACCACACTGCCAGCACGCTCGCCCTCACGCTCCTGATCCTCACCATCGCCACCGTCCTCACCCTGCTCTTGCTCCGCAAGCGCATCGCGCACTTCCTCGCCCCGGTCCTCGCCGCGCTCGCCGCCCTCACCGTCTTCATAGCCTTCCTGCTGTTCTCGCTCTCCGCGCCCCTCTGGGAACATCTCCCCGAGCTCGCCTTCCTCCAATTTCCCTGGCGACTCCTCACCATCCTCTCCGCGGTCCTCGCCCTCGCCCTGGCGCTCCTCTTCGACGCCTTCACCCACCCCCCCACAATCCAACTCCCGCAGGCCCCCCGCAAAATCCAACTCNNCCCGCCGTCCGCGCGGGACCTCCCGCCGTTCGCGCAGAACCTCGCAGCCCTCCTCCTCCCACTCGCCCTGGGCCTCTTCACCTTCCACCTCTACGCCCAGCCCTGCGGCCCCGACGACCGCCCCGCCACCATCGCGCAGCATCTCGCTACCCATCACGGCGTCGCCCCCACCGACGAGTACACGCCCAGCAACGCCGACAACGACGTCCTCCGCACCGACAACCCCGGCTACTGGCTCAGCGCGAGCGCCAACCCCAACACCCCCGCGCCCAACACCCTCCCCACCGCCACCGAACTCAATCCCAACATCGACACCGACGACAACCCCATCCCGCTCGACCAGACCATCTCCGCGCACGCCCCCACGCACCTCACCCTCAACCTCCCACAGCCCGAAATCCTCATCCTCAACCTCCGCGCCTACCCCAACTGGGACGTCACTGGNNGTGGGCCCCGACACGATGTCCATCGAGCACTATCCAAGCCCCGCGCGAGATGACGGCCTCATCACCATGCAGCTGCCCCGCGGCCAGCGCACCATCGACATCGCGTGGCGCCGCACCCCCGACCAGCAACTCGGCATCGCTCTCTCGGCCCTCGCTCTCATCGCCCTTGCCCTCACCTTCCGCCGCACCCAGACATGAGCGCCCTGCCCAACCCCCACCGTCCGCGCAGGATCCNNACTCCCGCCGTCCGCGCAGGACTCCGCGCAGGACCCAACTCTCGCCGTCCGCGCAGGACCGCGTAGAATCGTTAGCTGACTATGAACACTGAAGTCCAAACCCTACTGAAGTCCGGAGTAGCACTCACCGACGCAGCACTCGAGCGCCTGCTCCCCGCCGCCACCATCGAACCGCACTCCATCCACCGCGCCATGCGCCACTCCACCTTCGCCGGCGGCAAGCGCCTCCGTCCCATCCTCTGCATGGAAGCCGCCCGCATGGTCGCCGGAACCATCCCCGCCGGAGCCGATAAGCTGGGCGCGGCCATCGAGATGGCGCACACCTACTCCCTCATCCACGACGACCTCCCCGCTCTCGACAACGATGACCTCCGCCGCGGCAAGCCCACCTGCCACGTCGTCTTCGGCGAAGCCATCGCGATTCTCGCCGGCGACGCGCTCCAGAACCTCGCCTTCCAGACCCTCGCGCAACTCCCCGCTCCGCCCGCCACCATCGTCGAGATCCTCCGCGAACTCTCCTTCGCCCTCGGCAGCGGCGTCGGCCCCCTCCCCGGCTCCGGCCTTCCCGGCGAGCTGCCCCCGGGCATGATCGGCGGACAGGTCATGGACATCGAAGGCGAAGGCCAGAAGCCCACCGCCGAACTCGTCGAGCGCATCCACCGCTCCAAGACCGGCGCTCTCATCACCACCTCCATCGTCTGCGGCGGACTCCTCGGCCTCGGCCATGTCCTGGCACAGCCCAGCGGTGAAAAGCGCCTGAAGGAGCGCCTCGCGCGCCCCGCCAGCAGCGTGATTACGCAACTCGCCATCTTCGGCGAAAAAGCCGGCCTCGCCTTCCAGATCGTCGACGACATCCTCGACNNGCCACCTGGCCCGCCGTCTACGGCCTCGAGCAATCCAAGCTCGACTCCGCCGCACTCATCGCCGATGCCTTCGCCGCCCTCGAACCCTTCGGCGAATCCGCCACTCCGCTCAAGTCCCTGGCCCAATACCTCGTCGACCGCACCCACTAGCTAAGCTTCTCGGCTCGTCATCCTGAGCGCAGCGAAGGATCCCTGTATTGGCTCTTGCTTTGGCTCTTGNNTGCTCTTGCTCTTGCTCTTGCCTTTTGCCTTTCTTTCTTTCTGTCATTCCCGTGGGGAATCTGCTTCTCTCCCCTACCGCGCACGAATCCGGGTGCCCCATCCTCGACGCGCAGCTTCATCGCGCGGCAGGGTGGGTTCGCACAAAGCCCGCACCACCAAGAATCCCACTGGAGCCACCATGCAACTCCGCCCCCGCCACTACATCCTCCTGGCCATCATCATCGCAATCTTCGTCTTCAACATCGTGCGCCACCGTCACGATGCACGAAACGCGATCTCCAACACCCCCGCGCCCATCATCATCACCACGCCCCGCCTGAACACTCCCGCCTGGGCCGCCTTCGACCACGCCGCCAGCCTCCGCGACGCGCCCGACTCCGACTTCCAGCCGGCGCTCAAGGATCTCAACCAGCTCATCCCTCTGGACCCCAACCAGAACGACGGCCACATCGCCGCCATCAAGGGCTGCCTCACCTGGCTTGAGTTCTACCGCCAGGGCATCGCCCACACCTCCAACGACCCCCAATGGAAGTCCCGCAGCAACCACCACCTCGACGACTGCGTGAAATACCATCTCGACACCGCCGCCTAATCTATCTGGTTTTCCTGAGCTGGTCCGAAGATCAGGGTTCCCGGCGGCCGGTCTTTGTCCGCTGAGGTGGAGGCTGGGCGCCTGTCATCCGCATCACCCAAACCCAGTCCTCTCGACAACCCAGTCCTCTCGACCGGAGGCTCACGTCCTCATCGTGAGCCGCAGCGGAGAGAGCCCTGTATCTGAACTCGCTTAGACTACCCATAGAGCCCATGACGAACGCCGACCTCCTCCAACTCCTCCGCGATTGCTACACCCCCGGCCCTAACCCGGCAGGCCGCAACATCGTCGACGCCAACCTCGTCCGCTCCGCCACCCTCACCCCCGACACCGACGCACCCGGTTCAACCATCCCCGGCCTCCCCCCTCGCCACCTCGCGCGCATCACCCTCTACGCACCCGGCGCCGACGAGGCCGCCAACCTCCAACTCGTCGCCCAGATCGAGAACCGGCTTCTCGGCCTCGAATCCATCTCGCGCGTCGAGGTCAAACTCCTCCCAGCGCTCTTCCCGATCCTCTGAACCTCCACCTGCAAAACTTGCGTCCCCAAAACCACAACGTGCGTCACNNCCGAAAAATCCAACCCGCGATTCACCCCTTCGACCAACTCCACGGAACCGACACCTCCGGCCTCATCCCGGGCTCGGTCATCGTCCAGGGCACCTCCGCAAAGGTCGAAGAGCTGACCGCCTACTACGGCGTCGCACCCTCTATCCTGCATGGTCTGTTGGACTTATGGCTGCAGCGCACCGCTCCTCAGCCAATCGAGCGCACGGTCTTCCTCGACGTCGGCGCCGGCAAAGGCCGCGCCATGCTCCTCGCCTCGCAGTTTCCCTTCCTGCGCGTCGAAGGCGTCGAGCTAAACCCCGACCTCGCACGCATCGCCAAAGACAATATCTCCCTCTGGAACAACGACTTACAAGCCGAAGCCCTCGCTCCCCTCACCCTCTACCACGGCGACGCAACCACCCACCCACTCCCCTCCGAACCCACCCTGGCCTTCCTCTTCCACCCCTTCGAACTGCCCATCCTCCGCCGTTTCCTCCGCCATGTCGAGAGCTCGCAAGCCGCACATCCTAAACCGTTTGATCTCCTCTACGCAAACGCCGAGCACGGCTCTCTTCTCGACCACCACCCCGCCCTCACCCGCCTCTGGATGGGCCCGGTCGCGATGACTCCTGCCGATCACGTAGCCGACCTGGCCGCCATCGCCGAACAGAAGGAATACGGCTCCACCGGCGACGAACTCTGCGCCATCTATCGCCACACCGGCCGCAAACCGCAATAAATCCAACACTTTACGGCCATATCATGCCTCTACCACCGCACCCGCAGCAGCCGTTCGTTCTCGGTCTCACCCTGGGTGATCGCAATCTCCGCATCCGCACGCTCCCTCACGCTCGCAAACCGGTCGCCCCACTCGACCATCACCAGCGCATCGGGAGCATCGGCCATCTCCCACAGCCCTATGCCCTCGAGCTCCCGCTCCGTCTCCAGCCGATACAGATCCAGGTGAATCAGCCGCACCCTGCGCCCCTGATGCTCATGCACCAGAGTGAACGTCGGGCTGGTCACCTCATCCGCATCCGCGCCCAGCGCCGCCGCCATCCCACGCACCAGCGTCGTCTTCCCCATGCCCAGATCGCCGCGCAGTACCACCAGCTTCGGCGCCGCCAGCAGCTCCGTGATCGACTCGCCCAGCCCCAGTGTTCCACTCTCACTGCGGGTGCGAAGCCTCTTCTCGTGCGTCCACTCTCTCATCGTTCGTTGTACGCCTTACCTTCCGAAGCCTTTTTCGTTGCCGTCCCTGCCTTTGCGGTCCCCGAGATCCAGGTCAACCCATCCTTGTCCGTCACCCGCGCGCAAAACGCCTGCCACAGGTGGTTCACAGTGTCCGTCGCGAGCACCGTATGCTCATCCTGTGCGAGGCACGCAAAATCCCCTGCCAGCCCATGCAAGAACACCGCCGCCTCCACTGCGCGAGCAACATCATCCGGATATTGCGCCAGCATCGCCGACACGATCCCCGTCAGAATATCGCCGCTCCCGCCCTTCGCCATCGACGGATTCCCGGTCGTATTAACCGCAATCCTTCCATCTGGATGGGCCACCAGCGTGCGCCATCCCTTCAGCACCAGCGTCACGCCATGCTCAGTCGCAAACCTTCGTGCCAGCCCAACACGATCAGCCTCGACCTCCTTCACCGTCATCCCAACCAACCGCGCCATCTCGCCTGGATGCGGCGTCAGCACAATCGTCCGCGGCTTGCCCTTCGCCTGCGCCGCTTTCACCGCGTCATGTAGCAGCGACGTCCTCCCAGCCAGCGCATTCAGCGCATCCGCGTCGATCACCATCGGCAGCGTCACGCGCTCTACAAATGCGCGCACCCACTCCGGCGTAGTACCCTCCTGACCCAACCCGGGCCCAATCCCCACAACTGTCATCCCCTTCAACAGCTTCGCCAGCGACTCCTTCCCCAGCATTTCAATCGACAGCCCACCTGAACCCTCCGTCGCCAATGGCGTCAGCATCAACTCCGGCGCAACCGCGGCCACAATCGGCAGTATCTCGCGCGGCACCGCCGCCGTCACCAATCCCGCACCCGCACGCATCGCCGCCACGCTCGCCATCGACGGCGCTCCAGCCTTGCCAAACGCACCACCCACCAGCAGCACATGGCCGAGCCGTCCCTTATTGCCATCGATCGCTCGCGGCGCCTCGGCAATCGCCTTCGCACTCCCACACCAACACAGTCCCGTCGCAGATTCGATCGCATCTTCAGGCGTTCCAATGGGCGCCACCACCACCGGCCCAAACGCCTTCCCCGTCGTCAGTTGCCCAAACACATGCGCCAACTTTGGAGCCGCAAACGTCACCACCGCGTCCGCTCGAAACGCCCCCTGAGCCGTCTCCTCCACCGAATCCGCATCCCACCCACTCGGCAAATCGACCGCCACCACTGGAACCTTCGTCGCCTCTAACAACGACTGCGCCGTGGCCGCCAACCCACGCAAAGGCGGCTTGAAACCCGTCCCCACCACGGCATCAACCACCAACTCAGCGCCCTCCAGCGCCGCACGCAGACCATCCTCATCGGAGACCACACGCATTTCGACACCAGCCTGCATCTTCGCAGACCTCAGCGCAACCGCCGCATCACTCTTCACATCGCCCGCCGCACCCAGCGGGGTCCCCGACGAGCGCCTTTCCTCGTTGGGGCGGAGCAGCGCCACGCGCACGCGACACCCTGCCGCCGCCAGACGCCGCGCCGCCACCAATCCATCGCCGCCGTTATTTCCCTTGCCAGCCAGGACCACCACCAGCCCGTCGCCCGCGAATCTTCGCAGACAAAACCGCGCCACCGCCGCGCCCGCATGCTCCATCAACTGCATAACCGGCACGCCCGATTCAACCGAGCGCCGGTCCGCTGCACCCATCTCTTCTGCTGTCAGAATCTTCATTGCGAGCCAATGCCTCATTCGGTAGGATACAAATGCTTACTGCCCGCCGCTGAGCTGCCCCACAGAAGCCGTCGTCACCGTCTTCGACTGGAAGTAGTTCCGGTCATACATCGCACGGTAAAACTCACCCGTCAGTTCCGCAGCCTTGGGCCCGAACGTCGGCTTGCCGCCTTCCAGGAAGATCACCGTCACAATCCGTCCCGTCGGCGCATCGCCATAGCTCACAAACCAGCCAAACCGCGTCCCGTTATCCGAGCACGTGCCCGTCTTCCCAAACACCGGGAACTGTTCGAAGTTCGTCCGCAGCGAGCGCGCCGTTCCATTCGAAAAGTCCACCGCCCCCTGCATGCCCGGCAGAATCTGCGGAATCACATCCTTGATGTCCAGCAGTCGCTTCACCTTCGGCTGGAAGTCCACCGCCTCGGCCTGCGTCGTCGGATGCTGCAGGTAATACAGCGTCCCTCCATTCGCAATCGCCGACACAAGCGCTCCCAACTGCAGCGGCGTCATCGAGATGCTCTCGCCAAACGAGCACATCCGCCCCACCCCGCCATCCGCTGCCGGCAGCACCTTATCCGGATACACGCCCAGATGCTCACCCGGAATGTTGTATCCCGCCAGCTCGCCCAGCCCAAACTCGTTCGCATAGTGCTTCACGCGCTCAAAGCCCATCGCGCGGCCCAGCACCTCGAAGTACAAGTTAATCGACCTCGCCAGCGCATGCGTCAGATCCACCGAGTAGTGGCCGCCAAGATTTACCGGCGTATCCGCCTTGACCATGCCCTCTTTCAGCGCCGCCAGCGCCACTGCCACCTTGATCGTCGAGCACGGTTCCGCGCCAGCGCTCAGCGCCAGGTTCTGATTCACCATCGCGAGAATGCGCCCGCTCGACGGGTCGATCGCCAGTACCGTGCCGTTCATATTGCCCAGCGCATCAATTGCCGCCGCGCGCACTACCGGATCTTCACCGCCGATCACATCGGCCGCCGTCAGATTGTCGGCAAAGCTGCTCGCCGTAAACCGCTCACCATACGAACGTATCGAACTCCGCCGTCCCCTCACACGCTCAACCACCCCATGTTCAGGAACCGCAACTGCTCGATGCCCACGGACAACTCGACGCGCACTACCCCGCGAAGCCGCACGATGCGAAGTCGTCGCCGCAACTCGCCTATGTCTCACCGTTGCATTCGCCGCATTCGCGCTCATCAAGCCCGCAAACAACAGAAACACGATTACCAGCCCTGATATTCTCCGTCCCATCTCTTCTCTTCTCTTCTCTAGTGTTGCTCTTGCTGCCGCCGTTATTCTTCCCAATTTATGAAGAGCAAGCCGCCGTTTAGCGGCAAGCCGCTATTCCTATTAGATGCCATCGTCGTAATCCGTGCACGACAGACAAAACAGCGGCCAGCAGGTTAAAGCCTCGCTACTGCTTCCGCCGCAGGAACGCTGGAATATCGAGTTCATCGTTGTCGGCCGTGCTCTCTCCCGCATATCCTGCGAACGACGGAACCCGAGGATCAGACCACTGCCTGGACGCCACTTCCTCGGCAGCCTTGGCCGACAACTCATCCTTCGGCCTGCGAAAAAAGTCGTCATCAAACACCGACGCGCGCACGGGAAGCAACTCCGGCGCGGACTCCTTCGCTGCCGCTGCAGCCTGACCCGCGCCCTGAACCGCACCCCGGATATCGATGGCTCCATACACCTCGGCCGCTGGCCGCGATAACTCAATCGTACGCTCCGGCGCAAACTCAGGAATGTGCTCCACTACGACTGGCCCACACGCTGGCTCGGGATAGGTCTCCGCCTTCGGCTCCTCCAACGCGAGCTCCGAAGCAGACGGCTCATACTGCCCTGGCTCCTCACACTGCGCAGCCGCACTCGGCGCAAACTCAATTCGCGGCGCCGGCTCCTGCCACGCCTGTTGCCGCGCCGTCTCGTAATAGGACGACACGGGATAGGTCGGTCGTTGCACCGGCGCCTCGGCCATCGGCTCTTGGACAACCGCAGCCCGCGATTCCGCGACTGACTCCGCGACTGGCTCCGCTGCAACCTCTGGCTCGCTTGCACCCCGTATCGTCGGCGTGGGCGCCTGCGAAGCGAAGATCACCCGTTCTGTCTCCGCTACAGGCTGCTCCGCCTCCTGGGAAAACCGTGCCACGAGCGGTCGCGCCACAATACGAGGAACAACCTCATGATGTGCAGTCGGCAAACCTGCTCCGGCCATCATTCGCTCCCGCCGCGCAGGCATCGCCTCGCGAAACCCCGTAGCGATGACGGTGAACTTCACCTCGTCGCCCAGACTCTCGTCCAGCACCGCGCCGAAGATAATATTCGCGTCCTCGTGCGCCGCCTCCTGAATAATCGACGACGCTTCGTTTACCTCGCTCAGCCTCAGGCTGCTTGAGCCGGTGATGTTGATCAGAATCCCGCGCGCTCCGTCGATCGCCCCGGCTTCCAGCAGAGGCGACGCCATCGCAGCCATCGCAGCCTCGCGCGCGCGGCCCGGCCCCGACCGCACCGCTGTGCCCATGACCGAGTAGCCCATCCCCGCCATCGTCGTCTTCACATCCGCAAAGTCGCGATTGATCACGCCCGGAATCGTAATGATGTCCGAGATCCCCTGCACGCCCTGCCGCAAAATATCGTCTGCAATCCTGAAGCTCTCGAAGAACCCCGCGTCCTTCGCCGTTGTCAGCAGCTTATCGTTCGGAATCACGATCAACGTATCGACCGATTCCAGCAGCTCCTGCAATCCGCGTTCGGCCTGCATCGCGCGTCGCTTGCCCTCGAACCCAAATGGCCGCGTCACCACGGCGATCGTCAACGCCCCCATCTCGCTCGCCAGCGAGGCGATCACCGGAGCCGCACCTGTTCCCGTGCCGCCGCCAAGCCCAGCCGTCACGAACACCATGTCCGCGCCCTCGAGCGCCTCGATGATCTTGTCCGAATCCTCCAGCGCCGCACGCCGCCCAATATCCGGATTTGCCCCCGCACCCAGCCCGCTCGTCAGCTTCACGCCCAACTGCAGCTTGATCGGCGCATTCGACCCCTCCAGCGCCTGGACATCGGTGTTCGCCGCAATAAACTCGACGCCTTCGACATTCGCCGCAATCATCCGGTTGATCGCGTTGTTGCCGCCGCCGCCCACGCCGATCACCTTGATCCGCGCACTGCGTCGCGTCTCTTCATGGTAGTGAATGCGGAGTGCGTCTTCCGGTGGATTAGACATAGGCGTATCTCCTCAGGCGTTTGCGAAACACCTTTCTTCATTCTGCATGGCGGATGCGTGGAACGCGTTCAGGAAAACCCGCCCCGCATCTATCTCGATTACCGCGCCGCTATCTCGATCATCGGCTTGCGGCTTACTTCCCTTACCCATTACTTCGACGGCAGATGAAACACAATCGCCGCACCGATCGACATCACCCCAACCGACCCGGGTCCATCTCCGGTTGCTGAGCTGCCAAAGCGGTCCATATTGCCGATACCAAGCTCTACGGGCCGCAGATCGATCACCGGAAACACATGAATATCTACACCTGCGAACCCTTCATACATCATGAAGTTGTCCTCTAAACGCGGATTGGGTACTCCCCCAGAGCTGAGCGTGGTCGCTCCAAACGGTAAGGTTGCATTGCTGCGCGCATACCCTGCCGACACCTGCGCATACGGACTCAGCCAGGAGTAGCGCGTATGGAACGAACCCCTCACACCAAACAGCACATCATCCAATCCTGTGGCATTGCTGCCGCCGGCCGAGCTCGTCGCCGACTTGTTCGAGTGCTCAGTGCCCCCGCGCAGATCAAAGCCAAGCCGCACCGGCCCAACCGTACGGAAGTCGTAGTACGCACCTCCTTGAATCCCAGAAGGATTCACCGCACCGTTTGCACTGGAGCACGTCACTGGCGCGCTCTCAAAGCACGTAATGCCACTAAGCCGCGTCGCCGAGTACCCCACATACACGCCCGCCTGGGCTCGAGCCGCAACGGCACACCCAAGTCCCAACAAAACTACCGCCAAGCTCTTGCAAAATCTCATAGCTCCCAGTCTATCGTCTACACCGCCGTCCGGTTGCGGTCCAGCCCTCTAAAAACTCCCTGCAAAGATCGACTTCAGCTTCTGCGCCAGCCCCTGCTCCTCGCTCGCTTTGCGCACCTGCGTCCGGTGCGTGTACAGCAGCATCCCGATCGCCGCCGCAAACTCCGGCTTAGCCAGCTCCGACGGCATCCTGCTCAACGGCACCGGATAACCGATTCGCGCCGGCACGCGCAACAAACTCTCGGCATTATCCAGCAATCCAACCAGGTGCGCTCCACCGCCAGTAAACACGCAGCCCGCGCCCATCGCCTCCAGCACGCCGCCCGTGCGCAGATTATCGCGCAGCATCGTCAGCAGCTCGCGCGCGCGCGGCTCCAGTATCTCCGCCAGAAACCGCTGCCGCACCATCCGCGCCGACTGACCGCCCATCGCCAGATCACTGCCAATCTCAATCTCATTCAGCTGTGGAATCGACGTCACCACGCAGTTTCCGTACATCCGCTTCAGCTGTTCGGCCTCGTCCACACTCACGTGCAGCCCCACTGCCAGATCATTCGTAAAATGGTCGCCGCCAATCGGCAGCACCGCCGTATGCGCCACCGAGCCCTCAAAGAACACCACCAGCTCCGTCGAACTCGCTCCTATGTCCACCACGCACACGCCCAGCTCGCGCTCGTCGGCCGACAGCACCGCCTCCGCCGCCGCAAGCCCCTCGAACACCGTATCCACCACCTCGAGCCCCGCGCGATTCGCGCACGTCACCACACTCTGCGCCGCACTGCCCGAGCACGTCGACAGATGCAGACACACCTCCAGCCGGTTCCCCACCATCCCCACCGGATCGTGAATTCCGCCCTGGTCATCGAGGATGAACTGCTGCGGCAGCAGGTGCAGCACCTCGCGGTCCGGAGCCAGCCCCACCGAGCGCGCCCGGTCGATCGCCGACCGCACATCCTCGCGCGTAATCTCCTTCATCCGGCTGCCCATGCTGATGCCGCCCTGCGAGTTCATCCCGCGGATATGCGGCCCGCCAATCCCAACCACTGCCGTCTCAATCGGCGCCTTCGTCGACTTCTCCGCCGTCAACGCTGCCGAATTGATCGCTTCCGCCGCCGGCCCCAGATCCGAGATCACGCCCCGCCGCATTCCCCGCGACGCCTCTACGCCGTGCCCGCGATACCGCAGCACGCCATCCACCAGCTCCGCCACCAGCACGCAACTCTTTGAACTACCCGCATCCAGCACGGTGATCAGGTTGTCAGTCTTCGTATTCATGGAGTCGCTCCACCGGCGCCATTGGCTCCGCCGCTCTTCGTTGTCTTAGCCAACGCTACCCTGGTCAACGCAGCCTTGTGTGCTGCAGCCAGCGCCGCAAACTCCTTCTGATTCGCTGCGCTCTGACCCGCCGCCGCCTTTTTATTCGCAACCGGCTTGTTCGCAACGGTCTTCTTCGCAGCAGGCTTCGTTGCCTTCGCCGCAACCAACTTCGGCTTCGCAGACTGCACGCTAGGGGGCTGCACGCTAGGGGGCCTCACGCTAGCGGGGGGAGTCGCCGCCACGGGTGCCGGCCTCGCTGCAACTGCATCCGCATTCGCCGCAGGTCCACTTGCGCTTCCACTGCCCGCCGGCGCAGCACCTCCTCCGCCCTGCATCTCCAGCACGATCTGGCCCTCGTACCGCATGTCCGCCGAAGCCAGCATTGGATACTTCTGCTTCCACTCCGGCAGATGCTGTTGGAACTCGCGATACCGCTTCAGGAACTCCTCCTGCCCAAAATGCACCAGGATGTCCGAACTCCCCGACGGAACAAGCGCCTTCACGTCCTCCGGGTTCGACACATCCACCTCGCTCAGAGAGTCCGTCAGATGCTCGCCCGTACTATCCAGGGCCTGCATGAACCGCCGGTAGATCTCCATCCTCGCCGCCCGCGTCGACAGCGGATCATCCGCCGACACCCCCGTCAGCACCGGAAACGAATAATGCGGATCGCCCGCCGCGTCCGNNCCCGCCGCATCCGGCTGCATATCCAGCAGCACGCCGCCCGCGTCGACCAGTCCGATCTGCGTTCCCTGCCGCACAAACGCCACCGGCGTTCGCTCCCGGATCTGGACCCGGATATTGTTTGGCAGCAGCCGCATCACCGTCGCATGCTCCACCCACGGAAGCCGCTCTAAATCTGCCCGGCGTTCCGCCAGCGACACGCGAAAGATATTCCGCTCCAGGTCCGCGCCAAAGACGCGCAGCACCTGGTCCCGCGTCAGATGCTGCGCACCGGCAATCTGAATATCGTCTGACGTCTCCACCAGAAATCGCGAGTCGTGCAGCAGGTAATAGCGCACCCCCGCAACAGCCACCGCAACCGCTCCCAGCACTCCGAATGCAACCACACCAAGCACAATGCGCCCGGCCACGCTCCGCGGCAATCCACGAAACCGCAGCCGGAACGATCCTCTGCGCGGAATATACTCCGGCTCGTCCAGCGCCCCATATCCGGGCCCAGCCACGCCCGGCCCATCGTAGTCTTCGCTGCCATACCCACGTTGCAGAGCTCCCGCCGGCGCAGGCCCACGGCCCTGCCACGGCGTACGCGTCTCGGTCTCCGGAGCATAGCTCTCCTCCGGCGCCTCTAGCACCGCAGAGCCCAGCCCGGTGTCGTACCCGGACCCGCGTTTGGAACCTGTCTTCTTCATCTCCGCCTGGCCCTGAGCAAGGCCGCGGAAGAATCGCCGTATCACAACTATAACGGCCTCCGCCCGCCCCGCCGCAATACTCCGCGCCGGGGTATCGCTTCAGGAACGCTCCAGCAAATTGATTGTTCCATTTGATTGCTTCCTCTTCGCCTACCTGCCGCGCAGTTCCTCCAGCAACATCGGTCCCGCCTGCGAGACGCTCCCCGCTCCCATCGTCAGGATCATCTCGCCCGGCCTCGCGTCTGCAGCCAGCCGCTCCACCGCCTCGGCCATCGAGTTCGCATACCTCACGCGGCCTCCGTTCTTCTCCCGAATGGCCGCCGCCAGCGCCTCCCCGGTAATGCCCTCGATCGGCTGCTCGCTGGCCGCATAGATGTCCAGGACCTGCACCGCATCCGCATCGCCAAACGCGCCCGCGAACTCCTCCATCAGGTCGCGTGTCCGCGTATACCGGTGCGGCTGAAATAAGACCAGAACGCGCCCATAGCCGCACTCCCGCGCCGCCTGCAGCGTCGCCCGAATCTCCGTCGGGTGGTGTCCGTAATCGTCCACCACGGTCACGCCGCGCTCCACCCCACGCACCTGAAATCTCCGGTCGACACCGCGAAACGTCGCCAATCCCGCGGCGATCTTCTCCGGCGCCAGGCCCAACTGCACGCCGATCGCGACCGCAGCGGTCGCATTCAGCACATTGTGCCTGCCCGGAACATAGAGCTCGAACGGCCCCAGAACCAGCCCACGCGCATTAATCTCGAAGCGCGCATGACAACCTTCCGCGTTCGGCAGCATCCGCATCCGGAAGTCAGCCTCCGCGCTCTCGCCATACGTATACACGCGCCGCGTCACCCGCGGCAGAATCGCCCGCAGCCTCGGGTCATCGACGCACGCCGTCACCGCTCCATAGAACGGAACCTTGTCCATGAACGTCACGAACGCGCCCTCAATGTCGGCCATATCCGCATATGTATCCATGTGTTCGCGGTCGAGGTTCGTCACCACCGCCAGAATCGGCGACAGCTTCAGGAAGCTGCGGTCGCTCTCATCCGCCTCCGCAACCAGATACTGGCTCTTGCCCAGCCGCGCATTCGATCCCAGCGCATCGACCCGCCCGCCCACCACAACCGTCGGATCCAGTTCACCGCCCGCGAGCACCGCCGCTACCATCGTCGTGGTCGTCGTCTTGCCATGCATGCCCGCGATCGCAATCCCATACTTCAACCGCATCAGCTCGGCCAGCATCTCCGCGCGCTGGATCACCGGAATCTTCCGCGCCCGCGCCTCCAGCACCTCAGGATTGTCCTTCGCCACCGCCGAGCTGGTCACAACGACATCGCTCGCCGCAGCATTCGCAGCCGCGTGGCCGACAAAGACCTTCGCGCCCAGCCGCTCCAATCGTTCCGTCGTCGGCGATGCCCGCAGGTCCGACCCCGAAACCGCATAGCCCATCGTGAGCAGGATCTCCGCGATCCCGCTCATCCCAATTCCACCAATCCCGATAAAGTGCACCCGCTGCGACGGGGCAAACATGGCGTGTTCCGGCAAAAAGTTCGAACTCATTCTGATGTATTGTCCCATTCGCAGGGCTTGTGCATGCTCTATCTCAAGAAAAAGCACGCTTCCCCGGACTCCGAACGGCAGCCAGGACCCATCCAACCAATTTCCGCCCCTGAAACTATCCCGAAGAAACCGCAACAAATTCTGTAGAGTATGTGTCTAATCAACCGAGAGCCGGATCAGGGCAAGCTGCTTACGAGACCGGAACTCTGTCCTCACCGCACTCGCAATCCCAGCTAGGGAGCGAAGGGCGCTGGAAGGGTAAATATATGAATCTGAATCGCGCAATTCGCAAACTTCTGGCAGCATCGGCAATTGCGGCCGCCGCGTTCATTGCCATGCCTGCGCCGCAGGCTCAGGCGCAGGTCGCAGTTACTGCAGGCTACGCCCCGCCTCCAATTCCTACCTACGACCAGCCCGAATGCCCCGGTGACGGCTACATCTGGACCCCCGGCTACTGGGCCTGGGGTGACGGCGGCTACTACTGGGTCGACGGCGCCTGGGTGCTGCCCCCCTATGTCGGTGGCCTCTGGACGCCTGGCTACTGGGACTGGGACGGCGGCTACTACGGCTGGTACCCCGGCTACTGGGGCATGACGGTCGGCTACTATGGCGGCATCAACTACGGTTTTGGCTATGTCGGCTTCGGCTACCAGGGCGGTTACTGGGGCGGCGGCCACTTCAACTACAACCGCTCGGT
>PLHC01000076.1 GCA_003138795.1 Granulicella sp.
TTTGAAATGCGATTCCCCTGTCTTTTCCCGGCACCTTCTTTGCAATGTTGAACTGGCCGCCAATTGCGGATGCGGCGTCGAAAAGGGTCACCTCGAAGCCACGTTGCGCGGCCGTTGTGGCAAAGCTTAGACCGGCAGGGCCGGCCCCAACCACCGCAATCCGGTGACGCGTCGGCGACGGAGTCACCTTGAGCAGGGTTTCATGACAGGCACGCGGATTCACGAGGCAGGAAGTGATCTTGCCGGCGAACGTATGGTCCAGACAAGCCTGGTTACATCCAATGCAGGTGTTGATCTCATCCGCCTTACCTTGTTCGGCCTTTCGCACAAAAAGGATCGGCCCCTCGCGTGCCCGCACCAAATCGCGCAACGACTCGGAGCCCTCGTCCGAATGCCGCTGCCCAATTGCGCAACAGCTATTTGCAGCTGCGTTGCCGGGAACAGTTAACGACTACCGAGGGGAAAGCGATTGCGGATTTCGTAGCGAGAACCGGTGGTTCCCAGTAAGCTTTCGTAGAGTATAAATTCCTCGGCAATAAATTTGGTGAAGGTTGGTTGGCGGTGAATCCTGCTCTTCAGTTCACGGAGTTCTGGGCCGCGGCCTACGCCTTTGCCGCGGGCGAGCGTGATGTGCGGATGGTAGAGACGCGACTCGGGCACGTACCCGCACAGGGCAGTCGCCGCTGTGACGCGTTGATGGAGGGAGAGTAGTTCGGGAGTGAGCCTGACACTGGCACTGAAGATCCCGGCGCGGTCGAAGAAGCCTAATGCCTCAAGCTGTATCGTAACGGGCGGCGAACGTAAGTCACGAAGCCGTGCGGCTAGGCACGTATATGCTTCCGGGCCAGTGTTGCCCAGAAACTGCAGCGTGATGTGCCACGATTCTGGCGCTGCCCAGCGCAGCCCATCTTCCCTGGATTTAAGCCACGCCGAGGCTGCCGAGAGCTCGCCGATTACTGTAGTCGTCAAGGAAATCCCGATAAACAGACGCATACGAAGATAGTCTCAGAAGATGGTAGTCATTCGTGGAGAGAGCGTTAAGAAGTCGGGGGTCGTCTTGGTTTGAGGCGGGCGTAATCCGGAGCGATGTTCGAACAAACCTCTTTCAAGCGCCTAATTCTATGGGCGGTTCTACTCCATGTAAGCCCATGGTTATCCGCTAGGTCTCGGTCTCCGATCAGATGCATCTGCCGGAGTTTAACGATACCTTTGCCCCATCCTGGGGTGGGCGACGATTTGGGTTACATCATCCGTGTTCATGGTCACGAGTTCAACAACCGGTAGAGCGGTCGAATACGTCAATGGATACCAAGGGGCATAGATTCAGTAACCTACGGTCCTGCACACAGGCTAAAAAGTAGCAGCTTCTTTGGCTAGGTTCGATAATTCATCAACGGCACCCCACAGGTGGACCGCTTCCGCGCGCCGTGCACCTGTGGCGTAAAGAGTCATCAGAGAATCAAGTCGCCTAGAATCTTTCGATTGCGGCGATATCAGAGGATTGGTACTGATATATGGGCTTGTATCCACTTTAGCTAGTCTCGGAAGAGTTATGACACGTAGCGAGGCCGCAGCTGTCCTAAAGTGCGAGGCGGCAACCACGAGCACGAGTACCTGCGACATACAGCAGTTGTAGTGCGTCGTGCTACGTGTCGTATGACACACCTTAGCAACCCTCAGCGGTGTAGCATCTCAGTGTGAAGCTCCGAGTCATGTTCGCGACGGTGTATGGCAATGCTCCTTTTGCCCGGGACGAGTGGAAACACCGTAGAGCATCCCGTGTCGCTGTAGCCGAGTTGTATACTTCATCCAGGATGCGTCGTTTCCCCACACTTGTCGCTATCATTCTCCTCTTGTTCGCTGGAGCGCCAATGCTCGCATGCGTTAGCGGAAGCACGCTGATGCATGAGGAGAAGGCCTGCTGCCGCGCCATGCACGGGCACTGCGGTGACATGGAAAAGATGGGATGCTGCCGTAACGAAGGCAAGACAGACAACCTTCCGCAGCTTCCGAGTTCGGCGCCGATCACAGACCTGCAGTGGATCACCGTCTCAAAGCTCGCAACTGTACCGGATGCCGTTCTGCTAAATTCGATGGTCCTGCATAAGGCCCCCGATGAGCATTCGCCGCCGGGACTCCAGATCGCCCGAACCACCAATCTCCGAATCTGATCCACTCCTATCTCGCACTTCGTTCGAGCTACGCACGCGTACGCTCGTTTCCGAACTGTACTAGAGACAGGAGATTGCTCCATGAAGGTGGCCTTGTACTGGACCGCCGCATTGGTGCTCGCAGCCGGCATCCTCGCATCCGCAGAGGACATGCCCGCAAAGTCGACGCCACTTGCCCAACTAATCGCCGAAGCGGAGGCGAACAATTCACAGATTTCCGCCGCAGACCATTCATCGAAGGCCGCAACCTACGTTGCCCAGCAGGTTACGACCTTACCTGACCCGCAGTTCACCGTGCAGCAACTCAGCGTTGGAAGCCCCAGGCCTTTTGCCGGATTCAGCAACAACAACTTTGCGTACATCGGATTCGGCGCATCACAGGATCTTCCTTATCCCGGCAAACTGCGGCTCAAGGGTGAAGTTGCCGACCGGCAGGCGGACACGCAACATGCGCAAGCGGACCAGTTGCGCTCGCTCGTGGACGAACAGGTCAAGCTCGTGTACCTGCGATTGGCCTATAACGGCGCAACCGTTGCCATTTTGCAGAAGAACGATGCAGTACTTCAACCACTCATCGAATCCGGGCTGTCGCGATACAGCGTCGGGCAGGGAAGCCAGGCAGAAGTCCTGCGAGCTGAGTTGGAGCACACCAAGCTTCTGCGGGAAATCACCATGCACCATCAGGAGATGGGGCAGCTTCAGGCCGACCTCAAACAACTGCTGCATCGTTCTCAAGACTCAGAGGACATCACTCCCGAGCAGCTTTCGGCAACACCGCTGCGCTACACCTCTGAGGAACTGCAAGCGCTCGTTCAAGACCACAATCCTTCAGTGCATACGGATGTTAGTGCTGTTCAAAAGCAAGCCGCACAACTGAAGTCGGCGCAGCGCGATGGCAAACCAGACTTCAATATCGCCTATATGTTCCAACAAACCGGCGCGGACTTTCCTGACTATTACATGCTGACCCTCAACATGAAACTGCCCCGGCATAAGCGAGCAGAAGGTGAAGTAGAAGAAGCGACGGAAATGCTGCATGGGTCGAAGCAGGAGCTTGACTCCCAAATGCAGCAGCAACTCGCGGAGGTCCAGAAGCAATACGTCGCTGCCACGACCACGGAGAAGTTATTGAAGGAATATCAAGAAGGATTAATTCCCCAGTCACAAGCTGTCTTACGCTCCGAGGAGGCGGCCTACCAATCGAACAAACAGCAGTTCGCGCCCGTGCTTTCCTCGCTGCTCGATGTGCTGTCATTTGAGCACGATTATCAGCAGGCGCTTCTCGATCATGAAATAGCGCTGGCACACCTCGAAACGCTGACAGGAGCAACAATCCGATGAACAAGTACATCGTGCGCACTTCGCTATTTTGGATCGTAGCTCTTGCAGTGGTCGTTGGCGTCATTGCTTACCGATCCCATTTACGGCAGCAGCCAGTTCTCCATTCAGACGATGTTCAACCGCTTGCGTCCGGCCCTTCACCACAAGCGGGAAACAGCACGGTGACACCTTCGCAAAAGATGGAAATGCCGCTTGTGCCCGTACAACTCAGTGCAGATCAGATGCAAACCATCGGAGTAAAGACCGGCACGGTTGAGTACCAGCAACTAACCGACGATATCCGGGCAACAGGCACCGTGGCCACCGATGAACGCCTTATTTCCTACGTGCAGGTCCGCTTCCCCGGATACATCCGCAAGGTCTTTGCCAATGCCACTTATCAATACATCAAGAAAGGCGATCCTCTTTTCACGGTCTACAGTCCTGACCTCGTCGCTACGCAGCAGGAATATTTGTTGGCCCGCCAGAATCAGAAGGCCATGAGTTCCAGTACCCTCGATGGCGTTGCTTCCGGAGCGGCCTCTCTTTCCGCGGCAGCGGAGCAGCGGCTACAACAATGGGAGATACCCTCCAGTGAGATCGCAAAGCTGAAATCGAGTGGTAAGGTCATGTCGGACCTGACGATCGACTCGCCAGCATCGGGATACATCACAGAGCGCAATGCACTTCCGAATATGTACGTCGATCCCAGCACCCGCTTGTACACGGTCGCCGATCTCTCGCGTGTCTGGGTGAACGCGCAGGTGTTTCAGAATGATGTCGGCAGACTGAAGCCTGGAGATAGCGCCGCGATCACGGTGGATGCTTATCCCAACCGAACCTTTTCGGCGCACATCGAAGACATCCTCCCGCAAGTGGACATGGCGACACGTACCGTGCTGGTGCGGCTTTCTGTCAGCAATCCCGGAGTCAAGCTCAAGCCGGGCATGTTTGTGAACGTAGACCTGAAATCCGCTTTGGGACGGCAGCTTGTTGTGCCGGCATCCGCGATCTTTCAGACTGGCACACGGCAGTTAGTCTTCGTCAATCACGACAATGGAAGTCTTGAGCCAAAGGATGTTGTTCTCGGTCCGCAAGAGGGCGACTCCTTCGTCGTTCTAAAAGGACTCGAAGCTCATCAGCAGATCGTTACATCCGCCAACTTCCTGCTTGATTCGGAGAGCCAGTTACAAGCGGCTGCCGGTTCCAACGCTCCGCCGTCACCCGGCGCCGGCAATACAGCTCAGCAACAAACAGGACAGCCGGCGTCAACGGTGAATATCGATTTCACGATCGCCCCCAATCCACCGCAGAAGGGGCCGAACACCCTGCACGTAAAACTCACTGCCAATGGCAACCCTGTTTTCGGAGCGGACGTCGGCGTGACCTTCTTCATGCCTGCAATGCCTGCAATGGGCATGGCGGCAATCAAAAAGACTGCACAGCTCACTCCGAAGGGGAATGGCTTGTACGAAGGCCAAATCAATATTGATTCCACTGGAACGTGGGACGTAACGACTGTTGTGCAGCAAAACGGTCAGAACGTCGCTACGAAACAACTGCGCGTGAACGCCGAAGGAGGGAGGTGACATGCTCTCCAGAATCATTGATGTCTGCGCGCGGAATCGCTTTCTGGTCCTCACCTTCGTCCTTCTCCTGACCCTTGCAGGCATCTGGTCGCTGCAGCATGTGCCGCTGGACGCGCTGCCGGATATCTCAGATGTGCAAGTAATCGTGCACACGAGTTGGGCAGGCGAGCCGCCCGACGTCATCGAAGATCAGGTGACCTACCCGATTGTGACAAGCCTTCTGGCTGCGCCTCACGTCAAAGCTGTACGCGCGCAGACCATGTTCGGCGATTCCTACGTCTATGTCGTCTTTCAGGACGGCACAGACTTGTATTGGGCGCGTTCACGCGTGCTCGAATACCTGCAGCAGATCAGCGGCCGGCTGCCTGCCGACGTGCATCCGGCCATCGGTCCGGATGCAACAGGAGCTGGATGGGTCTTCGAGTATGCCATCGTCGACAAGAGCGGAACGCATAGCCTCGCCGACCTGCGCAGCTTGCAGGACTGGCACCTGCGCTATGCGCTGGAGACCGTGCCCGGCGTCTCCGAAGTAGCGAGCATCGGCGGCTACGTTCGCCAGTACCAGGTTCAACTCGATCCGAATAAACTGCTTGCCTACAACATCCCGCTTTCGACTGTGATCGACCGCGTGAAAGCCAGCACCAACGAGGTCGGGGGAAGGGTTCTGGATCTAAGCGGAGCGGAGTACATGATCCGCGGGCTCGGCTACCTGCATTCGTTGAACGATCTTGAAACCGTTGCAGTGGGCAGCAAAAACGGTACACCGGTATTGCTGCGCGACCTGGGAACGGTCTCCTTTGGCCCAGACATTCGCGAGGGGGTTGCCGAGTGGAACGGCGAAGGGGAGACGGTTGGTGGCATCGTGGTCATGCGGCAGGGCATGAATGCACTGAACGTAATCAAAGGAGTAAAAGAAAAGCTTCGCGAAATTGCTCCGTCACTCCCGCCCGGCGTTCAGATCCTTCCGGCATACGACCGCTCCGGCCTGATTCAGGATTCAATTGCCACGCTTCAACATGATCTGGTGGAAGAGGCCATCATCGTGAGCCTGGTCATCGTGGTCTTTCTTTTCAATTTCCGCTCCGCACTGATACCGATACTGGCGCTGCCCATTGCTGTTCTCATCTCCTTCATCCCGATCTACCTGTTGGGTGTCAGCGCCAACATCATGTCTCTCGGAGGTCTGGCCCTCGCAATTGGCGTATTGGTCGATGCGGCAATCGTCATGGTCGAAAATGGCTACCGCCATCTATCGGATCGGCAGCAGTCAGACAAGATACCTGTGTCCGAACCGGAGCGGCAAGAGATCCTGATTGGCGCCGCGAAGCAGGTTGGCCCGGCACTCTTCTTTTCGCTACTCATCATCGTGGTTTCCTTCCTCCCCGTCTTTCTGCTGGAAGCACAGGAAGGCCGGATGTTTCGTCCGCTGGCGTGGACGAAGACGCTCGCCCTGGCGTCGTCCTCGATTCTTGCGATAACACTGGTCCCGGTATTGATGGTGCTTTTCATTCGCGGGCGACTGCGACCGGAGAGCGCCAACCCCTTCTCACGGTTTACGCAGGCGATCTATCTCCCCGTGCTTCGCTTTTGCCTGAAATACCGCAAGCTGACCATCGCGATCAATCTGATCTTCCTGGCTGCAACACTTCCTATCGTTTTCAAGCTGGGGAGCCAGTTCATGCCTCCTCTGTATGAAGGCTCTGCGCTCTACATGCCCACTGCGCTTCCCGGTATTGCGATTGACCAGGCGAAGGTTCTGTTAGAAAAACAGGACGCGATTCTGCGCTCATTCCCGGAGGTCGTCAGCGTCTTCGGCACGGTCGGACGTTCTGACAGCGCCACGGACAACGCACCTCTCGACATGTATGACACCACAATCATGCTCAAGCCGCGCGAGCAGTGGCCGCCCGGCATGACCTACGAGAAGCTGATTCAGGAGATGGACGCCAAGTTGCAGTTTCCCGGCCTCTCCAACACTTGGACGAGCCCGGTCGAAAACCGGCTGGACATGGAATTAACGGGCATCAAGACGCCTCTCGGCATTAAGGTACAGGGGCCTAATGTCGATGGCATCGACCGACTCGCCACACAGATACAGAGCGTCTTGTCAGCGATGCCACAGGTAAGCTCGATCTTCGCGGAACGCATCTCTCAGGGCTTCTATGTCAACGTACAGCCGGATCGAGAGGAAGCGGCCCGTTATGGTCTTAGCATCGCTGACATCCAGACAGCGGTAGCGTCGGGAATTGGCGGGCAAGACATCGCGGAGAATATCGAAGGACGCGAACGCTATCCAATCAATGTGCGTTATTCCCAGGATTTCCGGGATAGCGTGGATAGGATGAGAGACGTATTGATTGCGACACCATCCGGCGCGCAAATTCCGCTCGGACAGGTAGCGCGTATCTCGTACTCGAGCGGCCCGGCGATGATTCGCGATGAAGATGGTCAACTTACCGGCTATATCTATCTCAACCTCAAAGGCGCGGACTACGGGGGGTTTGTAGATGCAGCGACTCGAAAACTCCACAACCAGATTTCACTGCCGCCCGACTACAACTACAAATGGTCTGGCGAATATGAATTCGAGTTGCGCGCAAAGGAACGGATGAAACTCATCCTGCCCGTCGTCTTCTTTACCATCTTCCTTCTGCTCTACATGATCTTTCATTCCGTCGCAGAGTCCGTCGTGTTGATAATCCCCACGATCTACGCCATGACAGGCGGTCTGCTGCTGCAATGGATACTTGGTTACAACTTCAGCGTTGCGGTATGGATCGGCTACATTGCTCTGTTTGGCATCGCGGTGGAGACCGGTGTGGTCATGGTGGTCTATCTCCATGAAGCCCTGGAACACCGCTTGCAGCAGGGCTCCATTCTCAACAACGCCGACATCGAAGCTGCTGTCATCGAAGGCGCAGTGCAACGGCTGCGTCCCAAGTTGATGACTGTCACGGCAGTGCTTGCCAGTCTTGTCCCAATCCTTTGGTCGTCCGGTATCGGCTCCGATGTGATGAAGCCGATCGCCGCACCTATTGTGGGCGGCATGATTACCTCGACCATTCACGTCCTCATACTGGTTCCCGTGTTCTTCGTCATGATGAAGGAACGGGCACTGCGAACCGGCAAATTACACGCGAAGCGCGTGTGATTGTCTTGAACCATCAACCTGAATTAAAGGAGATATAAATGCGTCGCTTACTCGCAGTCATCACTCTCACATTAGTTTCTTCCGCATCGTTGGTCTACGCGCAAAGTCAGCAGGCGTTCCGAGGAGTCGTTACCGATTCGATGTGTGGTGCTCATCACATGATGAGCAACGTCACTGCCGCCCAATGCACACGAGAATGTCTCAAGCGCGGCGCGGATGCTGCCCTGCAGAGCGGGGATAAGCTCTACACCCTGAAAGGCGATAAAGCTCAATTCGACAAGTGGGCTGGCCAAAGTGTGACAGTGGAAGGGAAGCTATCCGGAACCAACCTAACAGTGGAGGCCATCACGGGGTCGTCCAAGTGAACGCGGTAACTAGGGAGTCTCTGCACAAGTTCACCGTCCACAGCCTGATTGATTAAACTTGTGGTCAGGGGTGAAGGACGATGAAGCAGCAGAGTTTGGCGTCACAGGTGGGGTTTGAGAAGTATGGCCGTAAGAGTCGCCGTGAGCTGTTTCTGGACGAGATGGAGCAGATAGTTCCGTGGTCAGCGCTGGAGTCGCCCTAATCTACTGCGGCGTTGCCGTGCTTGAAGTCGGGCTTGTGCTTGAACCCGGACCAGGGCTTATATCCGGGCTTGTGCTGGAACCTGGACCGGAGCGGATGGCAGCAATGCGTCGGCTGGAGATCTGCATTCGTCCGGTGCGCACGATATGTGGAGTGATCGTGATCAGGAGCTCCGTTGAATCTTTCTCCCTGTCCTGATCGGTACCCTGAAAGCCGGGTAGTTCGCTTAGGCCGGGCAGGCCGGTGAGCGCCTTCGTCTCGGTCGAGCTAACGAGTGTGGCTAGCATTGCAGTCTGCCCAGCAGGAACCGTAATGGTCGATGTGAGAGCGCGGTTGTTCAGGATGGGAATGCTGTTGATGCTGCTACCGGCCAGGGCTTCAATCTTCATGTCTAGCGCCAGCGAAACCTCATCGCTGTGGAGGATTTGTGGCGTCATCTTCAGCGTGATGCCCAGATCCTCAAACTGGAACTGCGGCACGGTCACGGAGCTGCTCCCCAAGTATTGTGAGAGTAGCGAGCTAACGCTGGTTCCGTTGATGTTGAGACCGGAGAGTGAGGAGGCAAGCGTGCTGCTGACGCCTGAGCTATACGTCGCTGTGACGACGGGATACCGCGTGCCCGCACGAAAGGTCGCGGGCTGGCGGTTGCTGGAGCGGATCTGTGTGGCGTCGAGCAGGCGCACGTCGCTGGAGTTCAAGGCCAGTTTGAAGCTTGAACTCGAACCTAGGAAGAGACCGGCGAGGGTGAGGCCGCCGCCGAAGGTTCCGAGCAGGTTGGTGTACTGCGACGCGGTGACGGTGCCCGAGGCGACGAGAAAGCCAACTTCGGTGATGAGATTCTGCAGCGGGCTGCCATTCAGCGTGAGAAGGCCTCCGGCGATGGCCTGATTGATAAGCGACTGGTTTGCGCTCACCAACGATTGTGCCTCCGACGCTATGCTGAAGATGCCCGCCGAACTTGGGAGGACGGCTCCGATGTTATTGTCGATTGTCTTATCGAGCTCGTAGAGAGTGACATCGAAGAGCACCTCGGGGTCGCCGTCGAGCATGTCGTCGTAGATTGCATTGACCTGGCGGAGGACATTCACGTCACCACGCAGAAGCATGTAGCCGCCGGTGGCACTGGCGGTTACCTCCTTGATGTCGAAGATATTGCGGGCTAGGTTGGCGAGCTCTTGCATCTCGTCATTGGTGCGACCGGGAAGATAGATCGTCTCCTCAACCTGCGGCATTAGGGTGTTACGGTTCTCCTGTGTGTCTGTGGCGATGAGCACGGTTTTGGGCTGGACGGGTACGGCGAAGATATGCGCCGCGATACCGAGGACGCGGGTTGCGTCGGCGAAGGTTGCATCATCCATGTCGAGGCTGAGAGGAGCGCCGCCAGATACGGATGAGTCGAAGCTTACGGTGATGCCATAGAGGCTATAGAGATTTCGAATGACGCCCTGGGGGTCTCCATGGAAATGCACGTTGCGTTTGCCGGCAAGGGGGGCAAGTTCAACTGGACCGCTGAGTGTGGAGGCGATGTCCTGCGCAGGAAACTTCATCGGGTCGATGCTTGAGTAGAACAGGCCGGGTTTGTTGCCTGTCTTTGGATGGTTCGATACAGGAGTTGCACCGGTGTCGAAATGCTGAGCGACGATGCGGTTGTCCGGATCCAGGGTGTGCGCTTGGGCGAGCAGTGAATTGCCACGTGCCGTGTCACCGAGAGAGCGGGCTTTTGATGCCCCCTGCACGAGTTCGGTGACGTAGTTTTCGCGAGTGACGATGAGTGCGAGCGCGTAGTCGCGATTGTTTGGGTTCAAATGTACGGCCTGCTCGAAACAGCGCTCGGCAGCGGCTAAATTTTTATGCTCGATTTGTTTTGCGCCTTCAAGATAGGCGTCGTCAGCCTCACGAGCCTGCTTGGCTGAGATGGGAGTTGCGGCGGACTTGGATTGAGGCTTGGATGTAGGTGCTGACGGCTGGGCCGGGATGGTTCCAGCAGGAATACTGGCAGGGCTGTCGGCGGGGCTGCTCGTTTGAGCGCGAACGGATGCCGCATGAAAGCTTGAAGCAATGAGGAAGGGTAAGCCCAATACTGCGGTTCGGGCCATGCTGCTGGGCCCGCGTGGCCTGCGCGATTGGGATGGGCGGAGCATGATCTGCTGGTTTAGACGCGTGAACGCGGCTAACGTCCGCCGGAGACGATTTTCAAGTCCGGGCGAGCTGTCCGCGCCGGGCGAACTGACGTTGGCGGACGGCGTACGCCCTGCCGTATCTGCGTAGAATCCATGCCGAGCTCGGAGAGTGTGCGGCTGAGCGTGTTTCGATGCATGCCGAGTTCTTCAGCGGCTTTGCACTGATTGCCGCGGTGACGCGAAAGAACCTCGAGGAGGTAGTGCTTCTTAAACTCGCGCACCGCGTCGGTGTAAGCGATACCAGCGGCGTGCATCTGGAGGACGAGGTTGTCGAGTTCGCGTTTCAATCGCGGAGGCTTCCTTTTGTGGAATTGACGTGGACCCTGGTTGGGAACCAACTATGTGCTTACTTCTTAGTTTGCGACGAGAGGCCGTGCTTGATCCAATCGGGTGTCGTGTGCTTAATGCGATTTAGGCCATCAAGCACACGCAGTCTGAGATCGGAGGGCATGACGAAGGATACAGCATGAGCGGCCCGAAGAAAATACGGTGCGAGATGAGAATTTTGAATCCAGGGGGCGGTGGGCAGAAAAGCGGTGACGGCGAGCAAGAGAACGACGCCCAGAATCGCACCGCGAAGCAGGCCGAAGAGTGCGCCGAGGAGGCGGTCGGCAAAGCCCATGCCGACGGCTGAGGCGGTGTGGCGGAGGAGCTTGCCGATGAGGCTCGCAATGATCATAGTGCCCGCCAGAATCAGCAGAAATGCCGCAAGCTGAGCGATTTGCGGCGAGTTGATCAGGCCTTTGAGGTCCACCGCAAGGCTGCAGTAGAACCAGCAGGCGAAGAGGAAGCCGAGGATGAGTCCGCCGAGGGCGAAGGCCTCTTGAAAGAAGCCGCGCATCACCGCCCGGACCACCGAGTAGGCGAGCAGGATGGAGAGTAGCCAATCGAGTGGGTTCATGGCTATGCCGCGCTGCGGGAGTCTTGATTGCTTCGGGCTTCGCGGCCCTTGCTGCGGCCGCCCAGGGAGACGCTGACGATCTTCGAGACGCCGGGCTCCTGCATGGTCACGCCGTACATCACGTCGGCCTGCTCCATGGTGCGCTTGGTGTGGGTGATGATAATGACCTGTGTGTTCAAGGCCACCTCCGAGAGAAGGTTGGAGAATCGTCCCACGTTGGTCTCATCGAGCGGAGCATCGACCTCGTCAAGCATGCAGAACGGGGCGGGCTGGAATTGGAAGATGCCGACAAGCAGCGAGATTGCGGTGAGGGCTTTTTCGCCACCCGAGAGCAGAAGGACGTTCTGCTGCTTCTTGCCCGGGGGGGAGGCGATGATATCGATGCCGCTCAGGTCGGAGCTCTTGCCATTGATGGCATCGATCTCCGTGAGGCGCATGAAGGCCTGGCCGCCACCGAAGAGCTTGGTGAAGGTGGCGGAGAAGTTCTCGTTGATGATTTTGTAGGCCTCGTCGAACTTGATGCGGGAGACGTCGTCGATCTCCTTGATGGAGGCCTGGGTGTTTTCGATGGAGTCGAGGAGATCTCTGCGCTGGGTCTCCAGGAATGCGTGGCGCTCGGAGGTCTCGTGGAACTCTTCAAGGGCCATCATGTTGACGGGGCCCATGGCTTCGAGGCGCTGCTTGAGGGTGCGCGCGGCCTCATCCTCCGCGGTGAGGGCTTCGGCCTCGATGCGCTCGATGGTGGTGTCTTCGCGGAGGACTGTGGCTTCAGCGGAGAGGTCGTTGAGACAGGTGGCCTCAAGGTGTTCGAGGTCAGAGGTGAGCTTGGCGGCGCGGGCGCTGAGGGTGGCTCGCTGCTCGCGCAGCCCTTCGGTCTCATGGCGCAGAGTGCGGAGACTAGCGTCGAGCTCGGACATGGAGGCGCGCAGAGCGGTTGCTTCGGTGGAGAGCGTTTCGCCTTCGGCGATGGCCTGGGCACGCATCTCGGTGAGCTCGATGTGTTTCAGGGAGAGTTCGGTGGTTTCCTCTTCGCGGCGCTGCTTTTCGGTGGCTGCGCTGGTGATTTGCGACTCCAACTGCGCGATGCGCTGCGACTGGCTTTGGTAGAGACGATGGGTCTGGTCGAAGTTGGCGTTGGCGTTGCGGCGTCGCTCTTCCAGACCGGCGAGCGCGGCGGCGGCGGCACTCGCGGCGACCTGCAGTTCTTCGCGGCTGAGGCGCAGGGAGAGGATCTGTTCGGTGAGTTCGGCGACGTGCTGCTCGATGCTCGCTCGTTCTGAATCGAACACTGCGGCTTCGTCGCGCTTGCGGATGATGAGGTCCTGACGCTGCTGGCGCTGATCTTTATTTCTGCCAGCAGCAATCTGCCATTGCTGGAGGCGACTCTCGAGGCGCGCGGACTCCTGCTCCATCTGGCGCAGGGCGGCGCCGGAGTTGGCACTCTCGCGCTCAGCGTCGCGTCGCTCGTGGTTCCTGGCGTCGAGTGTGGTGGTGTGGTCGGCGATCTCGCGGGTAAGAGCGATGGTGGCAAGCTCGTTCTGCGCAAGCTCGGTCTCGACGCCCACCAGCCTGGTCTGCAGTTCGGCAAGTTCACGCTTGAGCGCAAGGGGACCTTGCTCACGCGGCTTACCGCCCGTGACGGTGACGTTGTGGAAGGTTTCGCCAGTGGGCGAGAGGAAGAAAGCCTGCGGGTATTCGAGCGCCAGTTTGCGGGCAGTATCGGTGTCGGGAGCCACAAAGCCATCGCGCAGCTTGGGCAGAATGGCCTCAAGCGAGTGCCCGAAGCCGTTCAGGACGCGGATGCAGTCTTTCAGCGCGACCACGCCTTCGCCTGGGTTTGCAATGCCTTCCGGTGGGAGGGTCGTGCTTATGCCGTCAGGGTGGATAAGGAAGGTTGCGCGGCCTGCGACGTCGGTCTGAAGCAGGCGTACGCCTTCGTTGGCGGCATCCCAGCTGCGGACGACGATGTAGTTGAGTTCGTCGCGGAGAAATTCATCGACAACGCTCTCGTAGCGTCCATCGACCTCGAGGAAGTCGGCGAGGGTGCCGATGGGCGCAGATCCGCCTTCGCGCTTGGCGTTGGCGCGGAAGATGTTGCGAACGGTGTCAGTGGAGTAGCTGTGTTCGCGGATCAGGGCTTCAAGCGAGCTGCGACGACCATTGAGCGTGGCCGCCTGGGCACGCAGTTCATCTCCGCGACGGCGAGACTGTGTCTCTTCGAGGCGCTTGGTTTCGAGTGTGTGGCGAAGCTCGAGAATCTCCGTCTCGAGGCGCTTGAGGCGTTCAGTGACGCCCTCGAAGGAGAGCTTGACCTGGCCGCGTTGCTGGCCGAGGGATTCGAGTTCAGCGCGGGCGGTCTGGGACTCGGCCTCGAGGCGCTCATTCTCGTGGTCGAGTCCGGCGAGCGCGGCTTCGGCCTGCGCGATCTCGTTGTTAGCCTGCGCGGCGCGCTGCATGGATTGCATGGCGCTGCGGCGCTGAGTTTCGGCGAGGGCCTCGGCTGCAAGCACGCTGCGGGTGGCCTCATGGGCCTGCGCCTGCTGTGCGTTGGCTGCTTCACGCGAGGTGGTGGATTCGACGGTGGCATTCTCAAGAAAGCTGCGATGCTGCTCGAGCTCGCCGGCAAGCGACTCGTGCTGGGCGCGGGCCTGGGCGAGATCGTCGTTGCCAGTGGCGATGCGCTGCGTGAGGTCGGCGACACGGTCGGCGTTCGAGGCGGTACGCGCAACGATGCGTTCGAGCTCCACGGCGCTGGAGTTGGCGCGCGCGCCGGCTTCGCGGATCTGGCCGTCCTGCTCGTACCCGCGAATGACACCGGCGGAGTGCTGGTCGTCCATCGTCTCGAGCTGTGCGGCCTGGGTGTCGATGAGTGCGCCGAGGCGGGCAATTTCTGCTGAGGCTGCAGACTGCTCGGCATCCATCTGCGAAAGCCGGCTAGCCAGCACGACACGGAGCTTGCTGCGTAGTTCGTCGCGGAGAGAGCCGTAGCGTTCGGCCTTTGAGGCCTGGCGCTTGAGGACGGCCATCTGTCGCGCGACCTCTTCGAAGATGTCGTTGACGCGCGAGAGGTTTTGTTTGGCGGACTCGAGGCGAAGCTCGGCGAGGCGCTTCTTGGTCTTGAAGCGTGTGATGCCGGCGGCTTCTTCGATGATGGCGCGGCGATCAAGGGGCTTGGCGGAGAGGATACTGCCGATGCGCTCCTGGCTGATCATGGCGTAGCTTTCGCCGCCGAGGCCGGTCCCCATGAAGATGTCCTGGATGTCGCGCAGGCGGCAGATCTTGCCGTTGAGGAGGTACTCGGAGTCGCCGGAGCGGAAGAGCCGGCGGGTGACGGTGATCTCGCCGGCGCGAATGGGGGTGCGACCAAACTTTCGGCGACGGATTTTGAGGACGACGTTGTTGGCTGGGCTGAGATCGGCATTGCCGCCGTCGGGTTGAGCTGAAGTCTCACCTTCTGCTTCTGCGGACTTCTTCGCGGGGACTTCGGCTTCGTAGGTGGTTCCGGGCTGGGCCTCGGCGACGGCTTCTTCGGTTTCCTGTGCGGCTTCGGCGCGCAGCGCGGACTCGTCCCAGTCGCTGAGGGCATCGATGGTGGTGACGTTCTGGTCGTCACCAAAGACCTCGGCTTCGCCTTCCGCAAGAGTGTTGCCGTCGTAGACCTCGGGATCGATGAGGGTGAGCGAGACCTCGGCCATGCCTGTGGGCTTGCGGTCGCGGGTGCCGGCGAAGATGACATCCTCCATCTTGATGCCGCGCAGGCTCTTGGCGGATTGCTCGCCGAGTACCCAGGTGATGGCGTCGGAGATGTTGGATTTGCCGCAGCCGTTGGGGCCGACGATCGCGGCGATGCCTTGGCCGGCGAGTTGCACCTCGGTACGGTCGCAGAAAGACTTGAAGCCGAGGATCTGGACTTTTTTAAGCTTGAGCAAGAGCAAAACCTCTTCTACGGGTGGGCGTTTTGCCCAGTATCCGTGATCTGGCTGGTCGTTTGACAAGCCACTAGGTCGAATCGTAAGCGGCAGGGAGGTTGGAATCAACGCGGAATTGGGTGCAGATGGAAGGATGTTGTGGATAAGGGCGGTCGAATCCAATTGCGAAGAAGAAAGTGGTAGAGGTTGCGCGGGGGCAACGCCATTTCTATAATCTGCATCATCCCCCTTATCTCCCTGGTACGGGGCGGGTTTACATTCGTGGCGCACGATCTGCGCTAATCTTGAGAAATAGATTTAGAAACAGACGCATCTCTCCGAGGAGTTCTCTTTATGAAGAAGGTCGTACTTGCTTCGCTGCTGGCTGTGGCCGGCGCGGTACCATCAGCGTCTCTCACGTTCGCCCAGCAGCCGGTAGCCAGCGGTGTTCAAATGTCTGCCGATGAGTACGCGGCATATAACAATGCCAACACGCAGACCACGGCGGCAGGTAAGGCTGCAGCGTTCGAGGCGTACCTCAAGGCGTATCCGAGTTCAGCGGTGAAGCAGGATGTGCTGAACCAGATCCTGTTTGCCGATAGCCAGACCGGCGACCAGGCAGCCACGGTAAATGCTGCGGACCGGCTGCTTGTCATCGATCCGAACAACCTGCGGGCACTGACCTTCGAGGTTTACTACCGCCGTGCGGATGCCGATAAGCTGACCGATCCGGCAACGAAGCAGGCAGCACTGGACAAGGTTGCCACGTATGCGCAGCAGGGCTTGAATGCGGCAGCGCCGAAGGATGTTTCCGATGCCGACTTTGCCAAGTTGAAGGAAGCGACAGCGCCGACGTTTGAGAGTGCCATTGCTGACGACGACCTGACGAAGAAGGACAATGCGGGTGCAATCGCAGCCCTGAAGAAGGAGATTGATGGCGATCAGGCGGACACATTGAAGGCGAGCCCTGTGCTGCAGGATGTGTACGTGCTGGCGCAGGTGTACTACACCTCAACGCCTCCAGATTATCTGAACTGCGCGTGGTATGCGACGCGTGCTGCAGCCTTCGCCCCAGATGCGTATAAGCCCACCATCCAGCCCCTGGCGACCTATTGCTATAAGAAGTACCACGGCAGTGCGGACGGCTATGCGGCTATGCAGACTGCGGTGCTGACGAACCTCGATCCTCCAGCGGGATTCACGGTGAAACCTGCGCCCAAGCCTGAGGATATTGTCACGAACCTGATTGCGACGACGCCGGATCTGGCTTCGCTGGCGATCAGCGACAAGGAGTTTGTGCTGCAGTATGGCAGGCAGGCCGATGCGGACAAGGTGTTCGATACGATCAAGGGTAAGTCTGTGGAGTTGCCGGGTGTCGTGATCGCCGCTACAGCGGATTCGCTACAGCTTGCGGTGTCCGATGATGCGGTCCAGGGCAAGACGGCGGACTTCACCTTCACGATGAAGGAACCGCTGAAAACCGTTCCTAATGTTGGAGATAAGATCACTCTCGTTGGTACGTATGCTTCGTACACACAGACGCCGCTGATGATTTCGATGAGCGACGGTGCGATTGTGCCGAAGAAGGCGGCGCCGGTGCATCACCCGGTGCATCACACCAGCCACTAGAGCGAATATAGTGCTCAATCGAAACGGCCTCCTTCGGGAGGCCGTTTTTCTGTGATTTGCGGGGGAATTGGGGAACACTCAACCGCGTTTCGTGCTGCGCGACGACATGTACAGCTATGTTTCGTGACGCCCGTGCGTGGCGATGGGCGGATGGCACCAGATCTGGTGTAGCCGGACGGATGAGTTCGGTCAGGGAGTCGGGTTGCTGTCCAGGAGGTTGACGAAGAGGCGGTAGGCTCCGGGGACGGCTTCGGGGAGCTGGCGGTAGAGGGCGAAGGCGCAGTAGGTCCAGCGGCCCTGTCTGCCTGAAGCGCTGCCAAGGGGGGTGGTGATGAGGCCGCCCTGCTGGGGGATCTGGGCCGCTGTCTCGGGGCCTCCGGGGTCGTGGGTTTCGGTGAGGGCGGTGTAGTGGGGGTCCCAGGTTTGGAGGAAGCCGTGGCCGCGCTCTTCGATCCAGTTGTTGAAGTCGGCCGGAGTGATGAGGTTGGGGGTGGTGAGGAGTGGGGCGGTGGGATCGAGGAGTTGGACGGGGTCGGTTTCGTCGACGACCTTTTCGGCGTTGCCGAGGGTGAGGGGGTAGGGGGCGTCGGCGGCGGTGAACTCGGCGGTCTGGTATTGGACGAGGACGTTGCCGCCGGAGCGGGCGTAGTCGAGCAGGGCTGCTGTGGGTGCGCCGTGGAGGTCGGGGTGGGCGGCGTAGGTGCGGACTCCGAGGATGATGGTGTCGAATTGTGCGAGATTTTCGGGTGTGAGGTCGGCGACGGTGAGGAGCTCGGGCTGGAGGCCGATGGAGGCGAGGGCCTCGGGGACGGCGTCGCCGGTGCCGGGGAGATAGGCGATGCGGTGGTGCTGCGGCAGCTTCAGGTCGACGGGGACGATGCGTGTGGTGGCGGGGGTGTAGTAGTTGGTGGAGATGAGGCCGGGGTAGCCTACGGGGCGGAACGATTCGCTGAAGGTGCGGTGGTCGGGGGTCTCGGCGGTGACGTGGAAGATTTGGGGTTGGGAGAAGGGGGCGGTGGGGTGAACGTAGAAGTCGATGAAGTGGTCAGTCTTTGTGGATGGAGTCGTGGCTGCCCTGGCTTCGATGGTCCAGTTGTGGGGGGACTGGACATTGATGTTGGCGGAGGTGGAGGAGGTGGTGCGGAGGGTGGCGGTGAGTTTGACTTTGGACTGACCGAGGGGAAAGATGGTCGCTGCCGGGCTAGAGGCGATGGAGAAGGGTGGGATGATGCTGACGGGTTGAGGGCCGTCGTGGACGATGCGGCCGACTGTGATCTCTGCTCCCTGATAGTCGACCGATGCCCAGGCGGTCAGTGGTGAGGGCGTTGCGGGGGCGTTGCGCAGGGCGGGATCGCGGAGTTCGTAGAAGGCTTGTTCGATGTTGTCGCGATAGAAGTAGGGCTGCGTGATGGGGGTCATGTGGTCGGATGGAATCTGCCCCATGCGTTCGAGGGGCCTGGATGAGGACAATTCAGGAGTGATTGAGCCAGAAAAGCCCTGGCTCTGATCCCAGCCTGCGCCATCGATCCGCATTTGGTCGAACTTTACGGTTTCGGTAGAGGATTCGGTTAGAACTGTCTTGAGTACGGGCGAAGAACTCGCAACCAGATCGCTTGACCGTGCCATGGCATCGACTGAAAGGCCGAGGGCGAGGACGAGTGCGTCGTTGAGTTGGACGCGCTTGATGCGGAGTTCGTGGAGGACGTTTTGTTTTTGGTCTGGAGGGAGGTTTAATAGCTCGGTGCTGTGAATCAACCTGTTGAGAAAGCCCAGCGCGGAGGCGAGGGGAGGTGCGGTCGCCTCGGGATGGTCTGGGGTGAAGAGCTTTTGCGCGGTGGCGATTTCGGCTGCGATGACGTGGAGGGTTGCGCGGAGGTTGGTGCGGGCTGAGGCGGTGTCGGGGGCCAGATCGGCGATGCCTTCGATGCTGGTGTCGATGCCGTCGAAGAAGGTGGCGTCGTGCTGCTTCTGTTTATCGGCCGGGAGGACAGAGCCGTAGAGGTGGTAGCTGATGTCGAAGGCGCCTGGGGGCGGGATGCGCATGTTGCCGCCGATCTGCGACTTTTGCAGGCCGAGGCCGATGCGGGCGAACTCGACGTAGCTGCAGGGTGGGTCGGAGGGATTGTCGGAGAGGATCGGGTCGGTGTTGCCTTCGTGGACGACGATGTCGACGGAGGGGACGGTGGTGGTGACCTCTCCGGTGACGTAGTTGGTGAAGCGCGCGGGGGTGTACTGGTTGGTGGCGTAGTCGAAGAGGCCTTGCGGCGTGATGGCCTGCATGGGGACGCGGGCGTAGACCTTGAGCGCATGCCAGGGCAGGAGGCCTGCGGCTATCTGGTCGGGGAAGACGTTGGGGTCGGCGGCAGCCTTGAAGACCTCTTGTGCGATCTGGCCGGAGACCTGGTGTTGGCCGTGGCCGTCGGTTACGCCCCCTATGAAAACAGAGGCTATGACCAGTGGGCGATAAAGGCGGACGGTGCGGACGGCGTCATAGAGGACGCGGTCGTGGCCCCATTTGGCGAAGGATTCTTCCTTGGTCTTGGAGAAGCCGAAGTCGACCTCGGTGCCGAAGAACTGGTCGGCGTCGAAATAGTGATCGGCGGAGAGGAGTTCCTGGGTGCGGAGGAGGCCGAGGGCGTCCTCGAAGTCGCCAGTGACGGCGTTCTGGCCGCCTTCGCCGCGGTTGAGGGAGAGGTCGGCGACGCGGACGCCGAGGCCGCGGGAGTAGAGGGTGAGCATGCCGCCGTCTTCGTCGTCGGGGTGGGCGACGATGAGCAGGAGAGAGGCGCGGGTGTTGAGCTTGCGGAGAAGCTGCTGAAGGCCGCGCGCGCCCTGGTCGATGGGGAGTTCGCGACCGTCGATGGGGGTGACGCGCTCGCCGCGCAGGTTCGCGGGGTCGGTGAAGGTGGCCTGCGCGCCGGCTTGTTGGGCGATGGAGGTGGCGGAGAGGCAGAGCGTGAGAGCTAGAGCGGCAACGAACTTCATGGGATTAGCTTCGCATAGAGCGGGCTGCGATGGGCGCGGTAGACTTGGCGGGATGGAAACCATGGCGCCGCAGCTCGAACGATCGTTGACGTTGCGCGGTGCAGTGACTCTGAATCTGCTGGACATGATCGGCGTCGGGCCGTTCCTGACGCTGCCGCTGCTGCTGGCAACGATGGGTGGGCCGCAGGCGATGCTGGGGTGGGTGTTGGGCGCGGGGCTGGCGGCTTGCGATGGGTTGGTGTGGGCCGAGTTGGGCGCGGCGATGCCCGAGGCGGGGGGGACATATCACTATTTGGCGGAGATGTTTCCGGGTGGGCTGGGAAGATGGTTGAGCTTTTTGTTTGTGTTTCAGCTGTGCTTCTCGGCTCCGCTGTCGGTGGCAAGTGGATGCATTGGGCTGGCGCAGTATGCAGGGTTCCTGGCGCCGGGGTGGGTGTCGCAGGGGGTGGTGCATGCGCTGCATGTTGGGCCGTACAGCTTTGGCGTAAGCGCGGGGCGAGCGACGCTGGTGGCGATCGCGGCCGTGGTGCTGGCGGTGGTGTTGCTGTACCGCAGGCTGGCGAAGATGCGTGGGCTTTCGACGGCGCTGCTGGTGGTGGTGCTGGGGACGATTGGATGGTCGATGGTGACCGGTCTGCTGCATGGGCATATCGCGCGGGTGGTGGCGTTTCCGGCCGGGGCCTGGCGGCTCGATCACGGGTTCTTTGTGGGGCTGGGGTCGGCGATGTTGATTGCGACGTACGACTACTGGGGCTACTACAACGTGACGTTTCTGGGCGGTGAGACGCGCGATCCGGGAAGGACGATTCCGAGGGCGGTGCTGGTATCGATTGGGATTGTGGCAGTGCTGTATCTGGGGCTGAATGCGAGTGTGCTCGCGGTGATGGGTGCGCCGGCGATCGTGGCGGCGCAGGGCGTGGAGGCGCGGCGGGCGCTGCTGTCGGAGATGATGCGCGTGGCGTATACACCCGCGTTCGGGGCGCATGCGGCGTTGTGGCTGGGAAGGCTGGCGGCGGTGCTGGTGATGGTGACCGCGTTTGCGAGCGTGTTCTCGCTACTGCTGGGGTACTCGCGGATTCCGTTTGCAGCGGCGCGGGATGGGAATTTCCCGGCGGTGTTTGGACGGCTGCATCCGACGCGAGGGTTTCCGTATGTGTCGCTGCTGACGTTGGCAGGGGCGGCTTGTGTGTTTTGCTTCTTCTCGTTGGCAGATGTGATTGCGGCGCTGGTGGTGCTGAGGATCCTGCTGCAGTTTGCTCTGCAGCATATTGGGGTGATTGTGCTGCGCATTCGAAGGCCGGAGATGCGAAGGCCGTTTCGGATGTGGCTGTATCCGCTGCCACCGTTGCTGGCGCTGGTGGGGTTTGGGTACATTGTGGTGTCGAGGCCGAATTTTGATCGGGAGCTGCTGCTGGTGGGGTTTGTTGTGGTGGCGGGAACAATCGTGTTTGCGGGGAGGCTGCTAGGGGCGTCCGCCAGGAGTGCGAGAACGAATGTAGGCTAAACGAGAGGCTTCGGGCTGCGTCCTATGGAAGAGAGGAATTGATTATGCTGTTGCGGACAGGGGCTGAGATTCCGTCGTCGGAGATTACGCCGAAAGAGCTGTATGAGGCGTTCCAGGCCAACCGCCGGAGCGTGCTGACGGGGCTGGGTGCGATGGGCGTTGCGGCGGCGGCGGCCGGATTTCCGAGGATGGCAGCCGCAGAGACCAAGCTGAATAACCTGGTCGAGACGAAGTATGCGGTTCCGGATCGCGCGACGACTCCTGAGGCGAAGGCGAAGAGCTACAACAATTTTTATGAGTTTGGCGAGGACAAGAGCGACCCCGCGAAGAACGCTCACACGCTGCGGACGCGGCCGTGGAGCGTGAAGGTGGAGGGGTTGGTGCAGAAGCCGCGGACGATCGATGACGATACGATCGCGGGCTACCGGCCGATGGAGCAGAGGGTGTATCGCTTCCGGTGCGTGGAGGCGTGGTCGATGGTGATTCCGTGGGATGGGTATCCGCTGGCGGAGTTTATCAAGGCGATGGATCCGCTGCCGAGTGCGAAGTATGTGCAGTTTATTTCGCTTGCTGACGGCAAGCAGGAGTTGCTGCCGGGCGGCATCGAGTGGCCGTATTCGGAGGGGTTGCGGATGGATGAGGCGATGAATCCGCTGACGTTGCTGACGTTTGGATCGTATGGAGAGACGCTGGCGAATCAGCAGGGAGCACCGATTCGCGTGATCGTTCCGTGGAAGTATGGGTTCAAGTCGGCGAAGTCGATTGTGACGATACGGTTTGTCGATAAGCAGCCGCCGACGACGTGGAATGAGCTGGCGGCGAATGAGTATGGGTTTTATTCGAATGTGAATCCGAGTGTGGACCATCCGCGGTGGTCGCAGGCGCATGAGCGGCTGTTGAATTCGAACACCATCTTTCCGAAGTATGTGCCGACGCTGATGTTCAATGGCTATGGAGACCAGGTCGCGTCGATGTATGCGGGGATGGATTTGAAGAAGAATTATTAAGGCAGAGTGTAGAGGATAGAGTGTAGAGGATAGAGTGGGGCGCTGCATGGGCGGCGCATAAAATTGAGCCTATGCCGAGTCGAGCGATTCCTTATTTGAAGGCTGTGGTGCATGTGCTGTGTCTTTTGCCGGCGCTGTATCTGCTCCAGATGTATCGCAGCGGCGCGCTCGCGGCGGAGGCCGATCCGACCAATTTCATTACGCACTTCACGGGGAACTGGGCGCTGTGGCTGCTGCTCGCGGACCTGGCGATTACGCCGGTGCGGCGGGTGCATTCGGCGCTGAGCTGGCTGGTGCGGTTTCGGCGGATGGTGGGGTTGTACGTTTTCTTTTATGCGACGCTGCACCTGCTGACGTACGTGCTGCTTTTTAGCGGATACGATATCGCGGCGGCGATCGACGGAGTGCGGGCGGGGCATCTGGCGGAGCCGTGGACGCAGTTGAAGCTGATTTGGCCGACGATGCTCGATGATTTGAAGAAGCGGCGGTTTATCCAGGTGGGATTGGCGGCGTGGGTGATGCTGCTGACGCTGGCGGTGACGTCTCCGCAGCGGGTGCTGCGGGCGATGGGTGGGAGGAACTGGAAGCGGCTGCATCGGCTGATCTATGTGGTGGGAATTGCAGCGTGTATTCACTTCTGGTGGCTGGTGAAGACGGGCGTGCGGACGCCGTGGGAGGTGACCGCGGTGCTAACGGTGCTGCTTCTGGTGCGGCTGGCGTATTCGATACGAAGGCGCGCCAAGACAGTGAAGACAGCCGCAGTGGCCGGTGCTTAGGAACGGCTAGATTAGCGATTGAAAAGGGCGGGCGGAAGTGCGGCTGCGAACCTGATGGCAGGTCCTTCGACTCCACTGCGCTCCGCTCCGGATGACAGAGTAGAGGTGAGGCGGAAGAGGCTGGAGCGCTACTCGGTGACGCCTTCGAACATGTCGGTGGATTGGGTTGCGGGTTGCGGAACGATGGATGCGGCTAGAGCGTAGTGTTCTTCCTGGCCATGCTGCTCGAAGATGGGACGGGCCCGCTCCATGAGCGGGGTCTGCGAGGTGTGCGCGCGCATGGCGTCCTGCTTGCAGAGGAAGACGGAGCGGATGTCGAGGGTGAGGGTCCAGGGTGCGGGTATGTGGCGCGGGCGACCGTCGACGAAGAAGTTGTAGGTGAGGTAGTAGAGGCGCTGCGGTTGATAGAGGTCGCCGAGGGCGGGATAGCGCTTGGGCGAGCCGGCCCAGTGGAAGGCGGCGGTGGTTGCGGCGGAGGCAACGGTGTGGTCGGCGTGGGTGTTGAGGCCGCCGTCGCCGCCGAAGGTGATGATGGCGTGCGGGCGAATGCGGCGAATGCGTTCGACGAGCTTGGCGGCCATCTCGGAGAGATTGGCGAACTCGAGCTGGCCGTCCTGAAAGTCGAGGAGTTCGTGGTGGTGGACGCCGAGGATTTTACAGGAGGCGGCGAACTCGGCGCGGCGCAACTCGCCAAGCTCCTGGGGGGAGGAGGCGGAGCCGCGATAGGAGCCGGCCTGGCCGTCGGTGAGGCAGATGACGCTGGTTTCGACGCCACGCTCGGCGGCGAGGGCGAGGGCTCCGCCGAAGGCAAAGCACTCGTCGTCGGGGTGCGCGGTTACGCATAGAAGCCTCAGTCCCAAGTTGTATCCTCCTTAACGATTGTCTGGGTTTCATCGAGGGCGTCTTCGTCAAGGAAGAGGTCGCCTGCCTCAATACGGGCGTCAAGCGCGGCGCTGGGGTCGGGGCCCAATGCCGCGGCAACCGGGGCGAAGCTCATGCGATGGAGTGGGCAGGGGCCGTGTTCGACGAGGGCTCTGCGGTGTTCGGGTGTGGCATAGCCTTTGTGCGCAGCGAGACCGTATTGGGGGTGGAGCACGTCGAGTTCGCGCATGAGGGCGTCACGATGGACCTTGGCGATGACCGAGGCGGCGGCGATGGAGAGCGAGAGCGAGTCGCCGTAGAAGATGCGGGTCTGGGCGCAGGGATGATCGATGCGCATGGCGTCAATGAGCAGGTGGTCGGGTGCGACGCTGAGGCGCTCGACGGCGACGAGCATGGCGAGGCGGGAGGCCTGGTAGATGTTGAGGCGATCGATGGTCTCGGCGTCGACTTCGGCGATCGCAAAGGCGATGGCAACCTTGCGGATCTTGCGATCGAGGCGCTCGCGCTGCTCGCGGGTGAGCTGCTTGGAGTCTTTGAGACCCATGCGGGCGAGGATTCCGATCTTCGCAGGGAGAATCACGGCGGCGGCGACGACGGGGCCGAAGAGCGCACCGCGACCGACTTCGTCGACGCCGGCGATGATGCGGTAGCCGTGGTAGCGCAGGGCTTGCTCCGGCGCGTCGGTGCAGATGAGTTGCTTGAGCATCTGCTGCTTGGCGGTGGCTTTGGTGACGCCGTCGACGGTAGGAATGTGGAAGAGCAGGGCCATCGTTATGCGAGTGAGGGTCGCACCTTTGAGTGTAGCGGATGACCGGGCTGGTCGGAAGATGGATGAATTTAGAGCAGAAAAAGTGAGAACAGCCGCAATCAGGACACAGAGAAGAGGCGACCCAATGGGTCGCCTCTTCTCTGTTAATGCTGAAAGTTGGTGGTTTACGCGGTGCGCTCGACCTCGCGCAGACGGGCAGCCTTGCCGCGCAGGCCACGGAGGTAGAAGAGCTTCGAGCGACGCACCTGGTAGGAGCGGATCTTCTCGACCTTGTCGACGACCTTGGAGTTGTAGGGGAAGATGCGCTCGACACCCTGGCCGAAGCTCATCTTGCGGACGGTGAAGGAACCCTGCGGGCCCTTCTTACAGGCAATAACCATGCCCTCGAACGCCTGCAGACGCTCTTTGTCGCCCTCTTTGATCTTCACCTGCACGCGAATCGTATCGCCAGGGGCGAAGTCCGGGAGGTCGGTCCGCTGAAGCTTGTCAGCGAGTTTCTGCATAATCGGATGGATAGACATGATTGATTCCTTACGTAAAGTCGCAGGATCAAGTTTACATGAGATTGGGCGGATTTGCAGCTGATTTCCACATGTGAAATAGGTTCAGGCAGGCGGTTGGTAGCCGAGCGTTGCGAGGAACTCGCGGTCCTCGTCGGAGATGTCGGCTGCAGCAAGGAGGTCGGGGCGGTTGGCGAGGGTTTTGGCGAGCGCTGCCTGATGGCGCCAGCGGCGGATGGCGAGGTGGTCGCCGTTGCCGAGAGGCTCGGGGATGGGAACGCCGAGGAATTCGGCGGGGCGGGTGTAGTGGGGGTAGTCGAGCAGGCCGCCGGAGCCGTGGGTGGAGCGGGGTACTCCGGCTGCGGTCATGGTGTCTTCGGGGCGATCGCCTTCGCCGAAGCTTTCGAATTTTGAGGAGTCGGCGTGGCCGAGGACGCCGGGGAGCAGGCGGACGACGGCGTCGAGGATGACGGCTGCGCCGAGCTCGCCGCCGGAGAGGACGTAATCGCCGATGGAGAGTTCCTCGTCGCAGAGGAGCTGGCTGACGCGCTCGTCGACGCCTTCGTAGCGGCCGCAGATGAGAACGACGCGATCGAGGGTGGCGAGACGGCGGGCGGTTGCCTGCGTGAAGCGCTTGCCCTGCGCGGAGAGAAGAATGACGGTCTCGCGGGTGGTGTCACGGGTGGGCTTGGGAGTGAGATTGAGGGACTCGAGGCACTCGAAGATGGGCTGGGCCTTGAGAACCATGCCCTCGCCACCGCCGAAGGGACGGTCGTCAACGGTGCGGTGGCGGTCGTGGGTGAAGGCGCGGAGGTCGTGGGTGTGGGCGCTGGCGAGGCCGGTGCGCAGGGCGCGCGAGACGACGCCATGGCCTAGGATGCCCTGATCGGGCGGGCTGCCGAAGAACTCCGGAAAGATGGTGACGATGTCGAAACGCATAGGACAGAGACGAGTGTACGACGCGGGCTACTGCGGGGCGTCAGGGGAGAAGGAGATTGCCTGCGGGAAGGACAGAAAGCGAAGCCAGAGCAACAATACGAGCAGAAGCAGATTCTTCCCTTTGCGGTGCTGCGGGTCAGGAGGACTGGTTTTCAGCGTTCGATGACAGCTCTTCAGCGTTCGGAACAGTGTCCAGCAGGCCTTCGGGGAGATGCATGGTGATGCGGCGCGCGGCGATGTCGACGGATTCGAGCCACGCGAGCACGAAGGGAATGAGGACGGGCTCGGGGGCTTCGGCGGGGGGCGGTGTGGGGAGGGGGAGCTCGACGGCGAGGAGGGGCGCGGCGTCTTCCAGCCGGGTTCGGCCATCGGGGCCGGTGGCAAATTCGACATCGACGACGGTGCCGACGGGGATGTCCGCGTTGTAGAGCGTGCAACCGACGAGATCGCCGACGAAGAAGGTGTCGGGGTCGAGCGTGGGGAGCTGGTCGGCGGCGATCAGGAGCTGCTTGCTGGCCAGGGTCTCGGCGTCGGAGATGCTGTCGCAGCCGGAGAGCTTGAGGACGATGCGGCCCGCGTTCTTGCCGGTGGGAAACCAATGCTCCTCGATGTGGATGGTCGAGGAGCCGGGCTCGGGCGAGGTTGCGTTCGGGGCCACGAGGAAGAGGTCGCGGTTGGCGGCGAAGATGTCGGGGAGGTCGCTGAGGGGTTCGGCGAGGAGCTCACCACGGCGACCTTGAGGGCGCAGCAGACGTGCGAGTGGGAACCAGCCGGATTTTGAGATGCCGTTCAACGCGGTATGCCTCTTGCCGTTTATCTCTATCAGGAAACGCTAAAGAAGAGGCCGAGATGCGACCGGGCTTCAGACCTTCTCCTGGTCTTCATGCCCGTGATTACTCCGACCGGCTTCGACGATGTCGAGCGAGAAACGGCACTGCAGTTTCATGCTGGCAGCACCGAGAATGGTGCGGAGCGAACGCGCAGTGCGTCCCTGCTTGCCGATGACCTTCCCAATATCGCCGGGCGCAACGTGAAGGCGGAGAACCGTGGCATCCGGACCGGTCAAGACTTCGACCTTGACCGCATCAGCATCGTCCACGAGGGCCCGAGTGATTTCAGTCATTAGGGTTTGCATTTCGGAGACAGCAAAGTTGCTGTCCGGCAGCTCTGTGGAATCAGTCACTCGTACACCTCAGGGAGTAATACGCCGGCACCAGTACCGGGGAGCCGCTTCTCTTGAGTGGAAGGGTCTCGCCGGTTACCGCATTGAGGTGTCTCGCAAATCAGGGTAAATAGTCCGAATGTTTAGAGCCCGAGTTCTACGATGAACTTCAAAACGGAGGTGTTGGCTTGAGGGGAGTGTACTGCAACTTGCCAGATTTCGCGATACTCTTTGGGGTTCGGGTGAAGGTCCCTAAAGGTCACGCCAAGTGGTTACCTAGGCCATAGGAAATGCTTCAGGCTCGGCTGGAGCAGCTACGGGCTGATGCTTGGCGAGGAGCTTTCCGACGGTCTCGGAGAGTTGGGCGCCCTTGGAGGTCCAATAATCGACGCGGTCGCGCTTGATATCGACGCTGGCGGGGTTGGTGCGGGGGTTGTAGGTGCCAACCACCTCGACCGAACGGCCGTTGCGGGCGCGGTCCTTTTCGATGACAACGACGCGGTAGTGGGGCTGCTTACGGGCGCCAACGCGCGCCAAACGAATCATCAACACAGGGTAGATCCTCTCAGAAAAGCATAAATGTGTTCAGGGTTGCCGACGGGGTCCTGGATTGCCCTGGATGCCACGATCGACACAGCCGACGGACGAAGAAGTCCGAACACCTAAGTATCGCGGATTTCGGCATCTTCTGCAATGGCAGAACACCATTTTCTGCGACGGTTTCGGTGCAAAACGCTTTCAGTGTCGCGCCGGAGAAGGCAGTGGAGGACCTGGTTGCAGCGCACGGCCAGGCAGATCCTTCGTGGAGAACGCCGGAAACGCCTGGTAGGAACGCACAGATAAGAGCAGATGCAGCGGTCTTGACGGACTCCCGGATGGATGGATCGGGGTGTCGCGTCAGTCGCCGTGGAGGCGGCGGAGAGTATAGGTGAAGATCGTTCAAATCGGAAACACAACCTAATCAATAGGCCAGGGCCTCTGAGTAGAAGTGGAAGATGAAGATAAGGAGGCCACATGACACGGGAGTATCACAAGTGGTTCTCCTCCGCGCCTGGGCGCGATATGGAGATGCTGGTATTTGGGCATGGTGGCCTGCCGGTAATCGTGTTTCCGACGTCGCAGGGACGGTTCTATGAGTTCGAGGATCGCGGGATGGTGGGAGCGATCGAGGACAAGATTGAGGGACGGCGGGTGCAGTTGTTTTGCGTGGACTCGGTCGATGGGGAGAGTTGGTACAACCGCGATGTTCCGCCACGGGGGAGGATCGCGCGGGAGGTGCAGTATGAGAACTATGTTCTGCACGAGGTCGTGCCGTTTGTGCGGCATCGCAACCATCGGCCGCACCTGGGGGCGATCGGCTGCTGCTTCGGTGGATATCATGCGGTGAATATCAGCCTGCGGAATCCAGATGTGTTTACGGGCTGCCTGTCGATGAGCGGTGCGTTCGACTTGAAGAGCCTGGGGTTGCTGAACGGATATTACGACGATGATTGCTACTTCAATCTGCCGATGGATTATCTGCCGAACCTGTCGGATGCGGGGATTCTGGACCGCATGCGGCATAACACGTATGTGTTGGCGGCGGGCACGCATGACCCGTGCTGGAGAGACAACGAGCAGCTGGCTGCAGTGATGCGGGCGAAGGGGATTCCGGTGCGGCTGGACGTGTGGGGCGATAATGCGCGGCACGATTGGCCGTGCTGGCAGCGAATGGTGCAGGTGTATCTGTGAAAGCGGGAAGTACGAAGCCGGAAATGTGAAGTGCAGCCGCCGAATGGCCAGGATCGAACGGTGCCTGTTGAGCGTGAAGAAGATTGGCGTGTGGTTCGGCACGGGGAACAGTTCCCGGTGTGCGCTGGCCACTCGTTGGGGGGTGAAGGGATTATCGCCGAGTTTGTGAAGGTGGGTGGTGGATCGTCGGGTCTGGTGCTGGTATCGGCGCATGTGCCTTGTGCAAATGAATGAGCCACGCGGGAGCAGGTGTGCAGTAGAATTCTTGCGTAACAACTAACTATTTTGTTGCAGTACCTGGAAGGAGGGTCGGTTGACTGTTTTATACCGATCGTTCAAAAGCATTCCGGTGCGTGTAGCCGTGCGCTTTCCATTGCATCTGGAGATCGTGCTGGGCACAGGCGAGCGCCAATACCAGGCTGTTACTGAAGATGTGTCCGCCAGCGGGGTGCTCTTTGCTGCGGATGAACTGCCGGCGATTGGGACCGAAGTCGAGTTCGAGGTAAAAATGCCGGCAGCGATTATGGGCGGGATTAACGATGTGCTGCTCCATTGCGCCGGGCGCATCGTCCGACATCAACGAACCGCAGGCAAGACGATGGCGGCGGCGGTCATCGATGAATACTTTTTTCGAGGCTGAGTAATTATGAGTGATGAGTTGGCGGCAAATGTAGAGGAGTTCGCGCCGGCAGAAGGTGGTTCCAGCAGTATTCGGGTTATTCTTGCGGACTCCCAGGCGATCTATCGCGTTGGGATGAGGAAGGTGTTTGCGGTCGAGGATGATATACGCGTTGTGGCACAGGCCGAGACGCTGGAGAACCTGTACGCGGCGTTGCAGCGCTTTCCGACGGACATTGTGGTGCTTGAGGGCCATCTGATCGCCGGAACAGTGGATGCGATTCCCGATTTTATGCGGCGGGCTCCGAAGGCCAAGCTGATTGTGCAGATATCTTCGAGCGATGAGAGCAATACGGTCGAACTGTTCCGGCGTGGCGTGCGCGGGGTTGTGCCGCGATCGATCTCGCCGGACATGCTGGTGAAGTGTGTGCGCAGGGTCGCGGAAGGAGAGACGTGGATCGACAACCAGTCGATCGGCTGGGTGATCGATGCGTATCGCGAGCAGGCGTCGATGCTGACGAATCCGCGTTCGCAGCCGCGGCTCTCAGAGAAGGAACTGGCGATCATTGCGTGCATTACGCGGGGCATGCGGAATAAAGAGATTGCCTACCAGGTCGGGACGACGGAGCAGGTGGTGAAGAACTATCTGCGGAAGATCTATGACAAGCTCGGCGTTGCAGACCGGCTGGAACTGGCGCTTTATTGCCTGCACCACAAGATTCTGCAGTCGCATGCGGTAGCTGCGGAGGTTCCGTTTACGGATCCGGGGATTCCGCTTCGTGCGAAGCTGTAGCGACGCACTGAGGGTGTGATTCCGGTGCACCTGAATGAGTTGGCGCCGCCGGCGGTGGGGGCTGTGTTTCCCGGAGTGGCGTATCAGCCTGGTAACCTGCTTGCGTCGCGAAACAGTGTCTTTCAGACGGGGATTGCGGCGCACTTCTGGTTCCCGGTGGAGTTTGGGGTGATCCACGAGCGCGGGGCGATCAAGGTGTATGGCAGCGGGCTGGTTTCGTCGCATGGCGAGTGCACGCATGTGGTGGAGTCGTTCGACCAGATCTACGAGGCGGCAAAAGAGGCGGAGTCGCGGCTGGGTTGATGGGGCGTTGTTTGACGGCTTGGGGGTGCGCGGCTACGCTTGAGAGATGAGTCTTTCGCGCATCGCAGCTTGTTGTCCTTGTCCCGGCCTTGAGGCCTCGGACGCTGCTGCTCGAAGATGAGCAAATGCTGAGAGTTACCCCGAGTGCCCACGAATGATCTCGTGGGCCTTTGTTTTTTGAGATGGATTGGAGAAACCCGTTGAGCGAAGCCGTTAACCCTGGTACGAGTGCCGTTGCAGTGAAAGAGACGAAAGCGCAGAGGTCTGAACGCCTGAAGCGCGAGAAGAATCCGTGGGCGGCTTGGGACGAGGTGCGGCAGTTTGCGCGCGCGGGCCGCGGGAGCGTGCTGCCGGAGTGGGCTGAGTTCTACTTTAAGTGGTGGGGAGTCTATTCGCAGGGCGATGGTGTGGGTGTGACGGGCGGAGTGGGCGGCGTAGGCAAGGCTACTGAATATTTCATGATGCGCATTGGGCTGCCGAATGGGCTGCTGACGGCGAAGCAAGTGCATGCGATCGCAGACATCACGGCGAAGTATGCGCGTGGTGTGGCGGACATTACGACGCGGCAGAATATTCAGCTGCACTGGCTGACGATTGAGAAGCTGCCGGAGATTGTGGAGGCGCTGACCGAAGTTGGGTTGTCGCCGAAGGGAGCTTGCGGCGATGTGGTGCGTAATGTGACCGGATGTCCTCTGGCTGGGCGGGATGGCCATGAGTTGCTGGATGCGTCGCCGCTGGCGGTGGAGGTGGCGCGTTTGCTGACGGCGAATCCGGAGTTTTATAACCTGCCGAGGAAGTTCAAGATCTCGGTGACGGGTTGCCCGATCTGGTGCAGCTATCCGGAGATCAACGATGTGGGGTTGACCGGCCTGAAGCGTGTGAAGGATGGCAGGGGGGAGGTTGGCTATAGCCTGCGCGTGGGCGGAGGGCTTTCGGCCGAGCCGCATCTTGCGGTGCGGTTGAATGTGTTTATTCCGCAGGACAAGGCGCTGGATGTGGTGAAGACCGTGTGCGAGATCTTCCGCGAGCAGGATGCGCTGCGTGAGAGCCGGACGCATGCGCGAATGAAGTATCTGTTTATGCGCCATGGATGGACGGCAGAGTCGATGCTCGCGGCGATTGAGGAGAAGCTTGGGTACAGGTTCGATCCGGCTGAAGAAGGGCCGGTTGCGGATGATGTGTATCGCGACCATGTAGGCGTGCACAGGCAGCGGCAGGAGGGGCAGAGCTACGTAGGAGTGACGGTGCTGAATGGCCGGCTGAACCCGGAGCAGCTTCATGCGCTGGCAGCCTTGTCCGAGACGTACGGAGACGGGCATCTGCGCGCGACGATTGGGCAAAATATCGTGCTGGTGAATATTCCGAATGCGAAGACACAGGAGCTGGTGGAGAAGATCGTCGCGCTGGGGTTGCAGGTTGAGCCGTCGGTGTTTTATCGCGGTGCGGTGGCTTGTACGGGAACGGAGTTTTGCAAGCTGGCGATCGCGGAGACGAAAGGGTTTGCGAAGTGGCTTGTCGGGGAGATGGAGGAGCGGCTGCCGGAGTTCGATCAGCAACTGCGGCTGCATGTGACGGGCTGCACGAACAGTTGCGGACAGAGCTGGATTGCGGACCTGGGGCTCGAGGGTAAGAAGTTGAAGAAGGACGGCAAGATGGTCGATGCGTTCTACTTCTGCGTCGGCGGCGCTGTTGGTGAGTATGCAGGGATTGCGCGGCAGATCGGGTATCGTGCGGCTGCGGAGGATTGCCCGGAGGCGATCGAGCGGTTGCTGCGTGGGTATCTCAAGCAGCGCCGTGAGGGCGAGAATCTGCGCTCGTACTTCCGGCGCACCAGCGATGAGGATCTGAGGGTGCAGCTTGCGGGAGGTGTCGTGGAGCTGGTGGAACGCGATCCGTCGCCGGGACGCGTTCCCAGCAATATTGGCTAAGGAGTTTCGGTATGAGGCATTCCCGATGAGTTTGTTTCCGATCTTTCTGAAGCTTGCGGCGCGGCCATGCGTGGTGGTGGGCGCGGGGAATATTGCGGCGTCGAAGATTGAGAGCCTGCTGATTGCGGAGGCGAGCGTGACGGTGATTGCGCCGGAGGCTCTGCCGCGCGTGCGGGCGTGGGTGGAGGCGGGCGAGCTAACGTGGCACCAGCGGGCGTATCGGCAGGGGGATCTAGGTGGTGCGTTTCTCGTGGTTGCGGGAACAGCTACGCCTGCCGTGAACCGCGCGGTGTATGCGGAGGCGAGTGCGGCGGGGATTCTGTGCAATGCGGTGGATGATCCGCCGTTCTGCGACTACTACTTTCCGTCGGTGGTGCGGAGAGGCGAGTTGCAGATTGCAATCTCGACTGCGGGGGAGAGCCCGGCGCTGGCACAGCGGCTGAGGAAGGAGATCAATGCGCAGTTGCCGCTGGATACGGGTGAGTGGCTGATGGAGCTGGGACGTCTGCGGCGTGAGGTTACGGCTGTGGAGCCGGTTGGCGAGGAGCGAAAATTGTTGCTGCATGAGCTGGCGCAGCGCGAGGTGTGCGGGTATGCAGGGTGTCCTTCGCGGATGAGGGCACAGCAGCATGCGCGGGAGCATGGATTCCTTCCGGCTAAGGAGATTGCTGGATGAGCTTCGCGGCGAAAGGGACAGTCTATTTGGTGGGCGCGGGGCCGGGCGATCCGGAGCTGCTGACGGTGCGTGCGCTGCGGCTGCTGGAGACGGCGGATGTGGTGTTGCATGATGACCTTGTGCCGGAGGAGGTGCTTGCACTGGTGCATCGTCATGCGCTGATTACGAGTGTGGGCAAGCGCTGTGGACGGCCGCGGATTACGCAGGCGGGGATCCATACGCTGATGATCGAGTCGGCAAGGGCGGGGCAGTCGGTGGTGCGGCTGAAGAGTGGCGACCCGCTGGTGTTTGGGCGAGCGGGCGAAGAGATTGCTGCGCTGCGAGCGGCGGAGATTCCGTTTGAGGTGGTTCCGGGCGTGACGGCGGCGTTCGCGGCAGGAGCGGCGCTGGCGCTGCCTCTGACGGATCGCAAGAGTGCGTCGAAGCTGATCTTCTGCACCGGACATCATGCTGCGGAGAAGATAGGCGCGAGGCCGATCTGGAGTGGGACCCTGCCCGAGGATGCGACGCTGGTGGTGTATATGCCGGGTCGCGATATGGCAAGGATCGCGCGGGAGCTTCGGGAGGCGGGTGTGGGTGAGGATGTGGCGTGCTGCGCGATCTCGCACGCGGCTACGTCGCGACAGAGTTATGCGGCAGCGATGCTGGGGGAGCTGCCGGAGTTGGTGTGCGGACCCGCGCCGCTGCTGCTGCTGATTGGGCGAGCAATGCAGGGACTGCTCGATGCAGATGGAGTGGATGCGGCTGCGTTGACGGTGATCGACGAAGCTGCGGCGGAGATGCGTGGAGAGAGTTAGTGCTTCGGCGCGGACTCGTTGAGTAATTGCACGAGGTAGTTCTGCCAGACTGCGGCCTGGGTGTGGGTGCCGTGGCCGCGCGTCTGGTCTGAGATGGGGATGAGGACGAACTGGGCGTGGGGCATGGTGTGGACCATCTTTTCGGCGATGCCTAGCTCGGGTGGGTTGATGAAGTCGTCGGCGGAGTTGATCCACATGACCGGTACGGTGATGCGGTCTAGGTCCTGGCTGGGATCGTAGTTGCGTGAGGCGTCGACGTAGTAGATGAGGTTGTTGGCGTCGGTTGCGGCGACGGTGCGGGCGAGGACTTGGTCTACGTAGGCTTCGGCTGTTGCGCGTGTGGGCTCCTGCTTCTGCATGACGAGCGGTGCTGAGCCCATGATGAGGAGCATCTCGTTGGCGGTGCGGAGGCCTTCGATGGGCTCGGTGGTGTAATCGCCATTCTTCCAGACAGGATCGCGTTCGATATTCTCGATGGCCATGTAGCGCATCATGCGGTTGCGGCCGGCGATCGGTACGGGCAGGCAGGCGAGTGGCATGAGCGCGTCGGCGAATCCGGGGTAGGTCTCGCCCCAGACGAAGCTCTGCATGCAGCCCATGGAGGTTCCGAGGATGAGGCGGACATGATCGATGTGCAGACCGTCGAGAAGCATCTGGTGCTGCGAGCGAACCATGTCGTCGTAGTCGTAGTGGGGGAACTTCATGCACAGGCCATCGGAGGGTTTGGAGGCTTCGCCCTGGCCGATGTCGTCGGGGAAGATGAGAAAGTAGTGGGTGATGTCGAGGGGCTGGCCGGGGCCGAAGAGCACGGTGGAGAACTGCGGCGCGAAGAGCGAGTGTGCGCTGCCGCCGGTGCCGTGCAGGAGGAGGACGGCATTGTCAACGCGGCCGGAGGCGTCGCGGTGCGGCGTGCCGAGGGTGAGGTAGTGGAGCTTCAGTTCGGGGAGGGATTCGCCGGAGCCGAAGTGGAAGTCATGCGCGATGTAGTTGCCTGGCGTGCCGGTGTAGGCGGGCGTGGATGCGGTCTGGGCGCTGACGCACGAGGCGCATACAAGGAGAGTTGCTAACCAGAGGGACCGATGCATCGAAGACTCCTGTGTTGAGATGAGAAGGACGCGAACGGTGATGCGTTCGCGCCCTTTGGTTGTGGCTACCTGGTTGTGGCTGCGGCGGGTGCTGCGGCTGGGGGTTTGGTGAGGGGAGTGGTGATCTCGTCGAGGTAGTCTTTGGTTCCTTCGACGCGGACCATTGCGGGGTAGCGCTCGCCGTCGTGGTAGTCGATGCTGACCGGGGTGATGTAGCTCTCGGACTGCACAAGGAGGTGGATGGGGTCCTTGCTGGATTTGGCTGCGATGATGGCTTGCTGCAGCGCGTCGGCGGAGAAGACGCGACCGTTGATAGCGATGAGCTTCTGGCCGGGGGCGAGCTTGGCCTGGTCGGCAGGGCCGCCCCAGCGGACGTCGCGGATGGTGCCGTCGTCTTCGATCTGCAGGCCGAGGGAGTACCAGACGTTGGGACCGCCGTGACTGAGCCGACTGCTGCGCATCACCGTGGCCATGGACTCGGTGGGGTGATCCTGGTAGATGAGCTTGTAGCCGCCGCGCTCGATGCCGGCGAGATCGGCGTGGGGGTTGATGAGGTCGACGCGGTCGTGGAGGAAGCCGGCCCAGTCGTACTTGACGACCTCGTTGAGGTTGGTGATGAGCTCGGCGCGGTTGTAGTTGACGATAAGCGGGCCGGTGTTTCCGTCCTTGCCGAGGAAGATGTGGAGGAAGTCGGTGAGGGACTTCTGATCGTTGGTGAGCTCGCGGATCTTAGTGTCGGCGTCAAGCCAGAGGAGTTCGCCCTCCTGGTAGTAGTCCTGGCCGCGGCGCCAGTTGGACCAGGCGGGGTCGTCGTGGCGGAGGATACTGGCGGCGATGGCCGTGTCTTCGGTGGGGCGCCAGATGCGACCGGACTTGTAGTCGAGCTGCGCTGCGGAGGCGGCGAGCAGGTCGCGGTAGGCGGCCTGCGACTTGAGGCCGGAGCGCGCGGCGAGAACGTTGCCGAGGTACTGGGTCATGCCCTCATACACCCAGAGCAGCGAGCCCTGCTGCATGGTGGCGAAGTCAGGCTGGTAGAGGTTGTAGGGGCGGCGATACTTGCCGTTCCAGGAATGGGTGAACTCATGGGAGAGCAGGTCGGCCTCCGGCAGTTGGTGCTGCTGGGTGGAGAAGGCCTTTTCGCCGACGCCGTTGTCGGAGGACTGGCCGTGCTCGAGGCCTTCGCCGCCAGCGATGTCGGAGAGCGTGAGCAAGAAGTGGTAGACGTGATAGTGGCGCGAGTTGTAGGCTGCGCCGGTTTCGCGGACGAGGTTGGAGATTTCGGCGAGGAGGTCGGGGCGAAGGTTGGAGTCGTTGGGCTCGTCGGAGACGACGTCGATGAAGTGCCTGGGGGTGATCTCGGGAGCGAGGGCGAACTCGTGGAAGTACTCGCCGGCGATGACGGGCGAGTCCTCAAGCTGCTCGACGTTGGTGGTCTCAAATTGCGTGGTTCCGCCGACTTTTGCGTTGGGATCGTAGGGTGCGGCGGGGGTGAGGGCGGTGCCGATGCCCCAGCCGGCGGGGACGGTCACACTGGGCTGGATGGGGATGTCGCGGACGGGGGTGTTCGCCGGGTAGAGCAGGAGCTTCTCCCACTCGAGGACGGCGATCTTGTCGTCGGCGCGGGAGGTGACGATGCAGTCGAGGTGGGCGTGGAGGGTGGTGACGCCGGCGGGGACATCGACGTGGAACTCGTAGAGGTTCTCGTCGTCGCGGCGCCAGGGAAGGGTCTTCGTCTCGCCTCCGGGGCCCTTGACGGAGAAGACGACGCCGGTGATGTCGGCGGCAGGGCCGGTGGGGCGGTGGTCGCCGGGGATCCATTCGGGGGTGATGAAGGTGTTGGGACCGGGCTTTACGGGCAGGTCAATCTCGGCGTGGTAGAGCTCGCGCGGGGCCTCGGTGAGGTCGGCGGTGATGCGGATCGGGGTCTGGTTGAAGGCGGGGAGCGTGAGGGCAATAATTGCGGCGGCGAGGAGCAATGGCTTGCGGAGCATCGTTGGGAGGGCCTCTCTGAACAGCTGGAATGCAGGTGTACCTGAGGATACGTGAGCGGCTCACGACAAGACGCAGTTGCTGGAGAAATAGGGGTACCCGGTCTTGATGTCTTGACAGGGATTTGTGGACGGGTGGTCAGGGACCCCACCCATGTCGCGATGAAGCTGCGCCATGGGTGGGGTCACCCGGACTACCGGTCTAGAGGGCCTGTTCGATGGCGGAGATGATGCGGGGGTCGTTGGGGGGTGTGTCGGGGGCGAAGCGGGCGATGACGTTGCCGTCGCGGCCGATGAGGAACTTTTCGAAGTTCCAGAGGAGCTCGGGAAGCGGGTTGGGCGCGGGAAGGCCTTTGGTGGCGGCGAATGTGGTGAGTTTTTCGCGGAAGGGGCCGGTGACGACGTGCTCGGGCGCGGCGGCGATCAGGGCGGCATAGAGGGGGTGCTTGTCGGGGCCGGTGACGGCGATCTTGGAGAAGAGGGGGAAGGTGACGGGGTAGTCGAGGGAGCAGAAGGTGGCGATCTCCTGATCGGTGCCGGGCTCCTGACCGGCGAAGTCGTTGGCAGGGAAGCCGAGGACGAAGAGGCCGCGATCTTTGTATTGCTGGTAGAGAGCTTCGAGGGCGGTGTACTGCGGGGTGAGGCCGCACTTGGAGGCGACGTTCACGATGAGGAGAACCTTGCCGGCGTAGTCGGCGAGGGTGGCGGGAGTGCCGGAGATGGTAGTGAGCGGGATCGAGGTGAGGGTGGACATGGGGATAGTTTAGCGGAATGGCTGGAAGACTTCCGGAATATACGGGGCGCGGTACGGATGCTGTGCTGGTTTCTGGAGTTGACCGTTATTCGGGAACAAGGGAGGCGCGGTGCAGCCGTGCGGCTTTGTCCGTCGGACGTCTATGGAGCATCTTCTACTGGGTGAACGTCGAAGGCAGCATCTGACGCTCCGAAGTATCGATTGCGTATCCAGAAGGCGACATTGACGAGGCCGATGAGTGCAGGCACCTCAACCAGAGGACCGACGACCCCCACGAACGCCTCGCCGGAGTTGATCCCGAAGACGGCAACGGAGACTGCAATCGCCAGCTCGAAGTTGTTGCCCGCCGCGGTAAAGGACAGCGTTGCCGACTGCGCGTAGTTCGCGCCCATCCGCTTGCCCATCCAGAAGCTCACCAGGAACATCACAGCGAAGTAGATGACCAGCGGCACAGCAATCCGAATCACATCCAGCGGCAGCCTGACGATTAAATCGCCTTTCAATGAGAACATGACGAGAATTGTGAACAGTAGCGCTATAAGCGTCAGGGGACTGATGCGTGCGATAAAGCGGGTCTGATACCACTCCTCCCCCTTCGCTCGTAAAAGCACTAGCCGGGTAAGGAATCCAGCAACAAATGGAACTCCCAGATACAGTCCAACGCTCCTGGCGAGTTGGCCGATGCTGATGTGGACGACACTGCCCTGCAACCCCAACCACCGGGGAAGAATTGTGATGAAGACCCAGGCGTAGAGGCTATAGAACAGCACTTGAAAGATGCTGTTGAGAGCTACCAGGCCGGCAACATAGTCGGTGTCTCCTTCGGCGAGTTCGTTCCAGACCAGCACCATCGCAATGCATCGAGCGATGCCGATGAGAATGAGGCCGCGCATGTATGCTGGCTCGCTACGCAGGAAGAGAACAGCGAGCCCAAACATCAGCAGCGGCCCGACCAGCCAGTTCTGCACAAGAGAGAGGCCGAGTACTCGTTTGTTGCGGAAGACTTCGCCGAGCTTCTCGTAGCGGACCTTTGCCAGCGGCGGAAACATCATGATGATGAGGCCGATCGCAATCGGAATGTTCGTCGTGCCGGCCTGGAAGCGGTTAACAAACGCAGCCGAGGACGGAACGAAGTGGCCGATGGCTACGCCAATCGCCATCGCCAGAAAGATCCAGAGCGTCAGAAAACGGTCCAGAAATGAGAGGTGCTTGCGTGCGGCAGGCGCGCAGATTCGCCCTTGTGCGGTGGGAGCAGTGGACATACTTATCGAGCCTCGCAGCAAACTTCTGTGATCGCCGTTGGCAAGGGGGCGCCTTCGAGACTGGTGAACTTCTCAGGGGAGCAGCAGGCCTTCGAGAGCTTTGCCCTGTCCGCCTGCATTGCCCGATCCTCTCTTAGCCAATCAAGCGTCTGGCGGAGAATCTGCGCGGCGCCGATGTGCGGCGGCGTCACGATGCGGTAGTGCATCCACTTGCCTTCGCGTCGAGCCGACACGATCCCGGCACTGCGGAGATAGGCCAGATGGCGGGAGATCTTCGGCTGCGGATGGCCAAGAATCTCCACGAAGTAGCAGACGCAGAGCTCCTGCTCGCCGATCAGGTTCAAGAGCCGCAGACGCGTGTTGTCGCCGAGCGCCTGGAAGAATCGTTCGACATTGAAGGTCCGTTTCGCCATGCTCCTAATATATGCGCATTGACGTATGTGTGGAAGGGAAATATATTTGTCTAGACACATATATTGGAGGATCGCAATGACAGAACAGCTACTCGATTCGGTGAAGGCGAAGTATGGAGCGGTCGCGGAGAGCTTATTGTCGAGTGACCATGCGGGCGTAAAGGCCGTGGCGGAGGCGTTTGGATACACCGCCGATGAGTTGACCTCGATCCCTGCCGCGGCGAACATGGGGCTCTCCTGCGGCAATCCCACGGCGACTGCGCACCTGAGGCCAGGTGAGGTGGTCGTCGATCTTGGCTCCGGCGGCGGTCTGGACGTATTCCTTGCGTCGAAGCAGGTGGGTCCGGAGGGTCGCGCCATCGGCATCGATATGACGCCCGCCATGATCGAGCGCGCGCGCGCGAACGCCGAGGCTGGCGGATATAGCAACGTCGAGTTTTACCTTGCGACCATCGATAAACTTCCGCTGCCAGACGCCTCTGTGGACTGCGTCATCAGCAACTGCGTTCTCAACCTTGCTCCGGATAAGCCTGCCGTCTTTCGCGAGATTGCTCGCGTGCTCAAACCCGGTGGACGGCTGGCGGCGAGCGATATTGCCTTGAAGACAGAGTTGCCGGAAGCGATCGCTTCGAGCCTGGCCGCATACGTCGGCTGCATCGGCGGAGCAATCCTTATCGAGACGTATTGCGCAGAACTGCTCAAGGCTGGATTCTCCAACGTTGCAATCGTGGACAGTGGGGTGGACCTGAACGCGTATGCCAAGGTGGAGAACCAGTCCGCATGCTGCTCGCCGGCGATGGACTCCGCGGTGCCTTCTGTGGAGGTGCCGGGCGCGTGTTGCGCATCGGCCCCCGACGCGGCCACGCTTCACGCGGACCTTTCAGCTCTGCTGTCAACCTATGACGTGAATGCGGCCGCCGCCAGCGTGAAGGTTTACGCTATCAAGCCAGCCGAAAAAGCCTGCTGCGGTTCAACGTGTTGTGCGCCAGCGAAGGAGGCCAATGCCTAATGTGCTCTTTCTGTGCACCGGCAATTCTTGCCGTAGTCAAATGGCGGAGGGCTGGTTGCGCCATCTGGCAGGTGACCACTTCAACGCGCAAAGTGCCGGACTTGAGCCGAGCGCACTGAATCCTCTCGCGGTTGAGGCCATGCGAGAGGTCGGGATCGATATCTCTGGACAGCGTTCCAAAAATGTAACCAGCTTTCTGGGTCAGCATTTCCCGTACATCATTACCGTTTGCGACCGCGCACGAGATTCTTGCCCGATCTTTCCTGGCATTTGCGTGCGCGAGCATTGGCCGATTGACGATCCTGCGAACGCCGAAGCCTCCCATGACGAGCGGATGCAGGTCTTTCGGACTGTGCGCGATGAGATGGGCGCACGAGTGCGCGGTTTCATCGAGGCGTATAGCGATCACCCAACCATGCCTCAATCCAGGAGAGCCGAATGAAGACCTATATCTTCGCCTGCGTTCACAATGCAGGCCGCTCTCAGATGGCAGCCGCGTTCTTCAACCAGATGGTTGATCCGGCGAAGGCTCGTGCTGTCTCCGCGGGAACGCAGCCCGGTGCGCAGGTGCATCCGGTTGTGCTCGATGCGATGAGCGAAGTTGGCATCGACCTCGGCTCCGCCAAGCCGCAAAAGCTTACCGATGAGCTGGCCCGTGACGCTCAAATGCTCATTACGATGGGCTGCGGCGAAGACTGTCCCTACGTTCCGGGCCTCCGCCGTGATGACTGGCCTCTTCCCGATCCCAAAGGCCGTCCGATGGATGAGGTGCGCAAGGTGCGGGATGAAATCCGCAGCCGGGTGGAGAGACTGGTGATGTTGGAAGGGCTTAGCCGGGTATAGCTCTTTCGCGTGCATTCCTGGCTCATTGAGACCGCGCGATCGTTGGTCAGAGAGGGGTGGGGGTGTGGGCGGGGATGCGGTGGATTATTGCAGTACGTTTGCGCCGGGTTGATTGGGTATCCTTATTAGGTGGATGGTCAGAGGTCGGTGACACTGTCGATGATGCATAGCTGCTGCATAGCACTGCATAGGCTTCGAGGTATGAAGCGCTGCGGGGCTGTTCTCGTTTTGGGCGTGCTGGGCACGGGGTTGGCAACGGGGGAGAGGGCGCAGACGGGGACGACGGCGACGCTGGATCCTGTCGCGCTGGTGCGCCGGGCGGTGCAGCACAGGCTGGATGCGGAAAAGAGTCATCGGCCGATGCGGTATCTGCTGCTCAAGAGAGACGGGCAGCGCGAGACGACCAAGGAGATTATCGAGACGAAGGATGGCGACGTCGCGCGGCTGATCGCGATCGATGGCAAGCCGCTGAGCACCATGTCTGATCGAGCGGAACTGAACCGTTTGGATACTCTGGCTGCGTTTCCGGAGCTTCAGGAGCGTCGGCACAAGAGTGAGCTGAAGGATGCGGCGCGCGTCGACCACTTGATGAGCCAGCTGCCGGAGTCGGAGCTGTACCAGATGGAGGGAATCGTTCCGTGCGATGCGGGGCGTTGCTACCGACTGAGCTTCAAGCCCAATCCGCGGTTTGTTCCGCCGGACATAGAGTCGGATCTTCTGCGTGGTTTCGTGGGCGAGGTGTGGATCGATCAGGCGCAGGAGCGGCTGACAAGGCTGGATGCTCACGTGGTTGCGAATATTGATTTTGGGTTTGGGATTCTTGGCAAGGTGAATAAGGGCGGAACGGTTGTAATGAAACAGACGGACGTTGGCGGGAACGATTGGGAGCTGACGGGACTGAAACTGAAGTTAACGGGGAGGGCGCTGATGGTGAAGGCGCTGAATATTCAGATCGACGAAGAGACCAGCCACTATTCCCCGGTTGCGCCAGGCATCGGTTACAGGGACGCGATCCAGATGTTGAAGAGGCCGGAGACGGTAGAGCCATTGCGGTAAAAGCCAGCGCGGCAGGAATAGCGCAGTAGCGCCACGCAGCAGGGGGTAGCTGTGTAGAGTTTTGAGGCGGAGTTCGCTGCCGAGTGCGAGCTCGTTGCGCTACGCTGAGCATCCAAGTGGGAAGAGAGGTGCGGAGAGCATGCGTGGCGGTGTGCGGATGCTTCGATATCTTTTCGATCGCAACGAGGGTGTTCGGGATCACCTGGTCGCGCGCTGGCTGTTTCTGCGGGCGGTGGGAGTGATTTACTTTTCGGCGTTCCTTGCGCTGTTGTTTCAGATCAGGGGAATGATTGGGTCGCAGGGGATTCTGCCCGCGGGTGAGTATCTGCAACGGCTGCATCAGTTTGGTGTGCTGAGGTTCTGGTATGCGCCCACGCTGCTGTGGGTGTCGAGTGGGAATCATGCGCTGATGGCGCTGAGCTGGGTGGGACTGATTGCTGCGTTGTTGGTGGTTGGAAATGTGGCTCCGCGGGCGGCGCTGCTGGTGTGCCTGGTGTGCTTCCTTTCGTTCATTGCGCTGTCGCAGGACTTTGGGCAGTATCAGTCGGATGGGATGCTGCTGGAGGCAGGGTTTCTGGCGCTGTTCGTCGCGCCGACGGGGCTGTGGCCGGGGTGGGGGCGGCGGTGTCTGCCTGCGCGCGCGGCGATGTTTCTGCTGCTGTGGGAGTGGTTCCGGATTTACTTCCAGTCGGGCGCGGTGAAGCTGCTGAGCGGAGATCCGACGTGGCGCAACCTGACCGCGATGTATGAGTACTACCAGAATGGCCCGCTGCCGACGTGGATCGGATGGTATCTGCAGCAGTTGCCGCATTGGTTCCAGAGGGCGACGGCGGGCGCGACGCTAGGGATGGAGCTGGTGCTGGTGTGGATGGCGCTTCTTCCACGGCGCTGGCGGATTGCCTGCTTCTGCATTGTTACGGTGTGGCAGATTGGCGTGATCGCGACGGCGAATTATGCGTTTTTGAACTACCTGGTGCTGGTGCTCGCCGTGTTTCTGCTGGATGATATGGCTCTCCTGCGGTTTGTTCCGCGGAGATGGCGCGGGGGAGTGGTGGGGGGTGAGGGGTCGCCGCCGCTGCACGAGGACGGCATAAGTGCTGTGAGGCCTGGGACGCGGTGGGCGGGGGTTCGGGTCGCGGTGACGGCGGTGGCGTTGACGTGGATTGGCTATGCGACCACGGCGCAGTTGGTGGAGATGTTCTGGCCGGAGGCGCCGCTGCCGAATGCTCCGGTGGCGGCGCTGGAGCCGTTTCGTGTTGCGAATGCGTATGGGCTGTTCGCGGTGATGACGCCGCATCGGTATGAGATTGAGTTTCAGGGATCGAATGATGGGCAGACGTGGACGCCGTATCTGTTTCGGTACAAGCCGCAGGATGTAAGGGAACGGCCGGGGATCTATGCGCCGTATCAGCCGCGGTTCGATTGGAACTTGTGGTTTGCTTCGCTGACGTCATGGCAGCAGGCGCCGATTGTGCCGCTCACGGAGGAGCGGTTGCTGGAGGGCGATCGCGATGTGCTGGGGCTGTTCCGGGGGGATCCCTTTGCGGGGCAGCCTCCGCGGATGGTGCGCGCGGTGCTGTGGCAGTACTGGTTCAGTACACCGGAGGAGAAGCGAACGCAGGGCGCGTGGTGGCGGCGGGAGCTGCTGGGGACCTATGCGCCGACCGTGGAGCGGCTGCCGGATGGGCGGTTTGCGGAGACGGAAGCTCCGACGCTGGATGGGCCGCCGCAGCCCTGAGCTCTTGATACAGCCGCCCTGAGCTCTTGATACAGCGACGGGACGCTGACGCTGAGCCAGATGTGTTGGTGGAGGGGATGGTGTGGAGTGGGGTCACGGACGAGTGTTGCGATGGGTGTGATACTAGGGCGTGGCTATGGAATCGAACGTTCAAGGTAGAGATTTGGGGCGTGGAGGCCGTTGGCTTGTGGGCCTGCTGCTGGTTTTGAGCGCGGCGTTTTATGTTGTGGGGTTTGTGCATCTGCGGGCAGACTTTCCGAACGGCTCGCCCTGGATGGACTGGTCGAAGATGACCGATGAGGGGTGGTATGGCGGGGCGGCCATCCACCACTTTGTGCAGGGGAACTGGTATCTGCCGGACTCGTTCAACCCGGTGGTGGCGATGCCGGTGTGGCCGGCGATGCTGGGTGCGTGGTTTGCAGTGACTGGCGTGAGCATGATCGCGGCTCGGACGCTGACGATGCTGCTGTATGGGGTGTCGCTGGTGCTGCTGTATCGCGTGGCCTGGCGGGCGAGGCCGGGACGGCTGGCGGCGGTCGTTGTGCTGCTGACCGTGATCAATCCGTTCTGCTATGCGTTCAACCGGCTGGCGTTGCTGGAGCCGGTGACGGTTTTCTGGATGATGCTGGCGCTGTGGCTGGCGGGGGAGACGAGGCGCGAGGATGCGCTGAGACAGGTGCTGCTTGGGGTGGTGGTGTGCCTGCTGGTGCTGATCAAGATGACGGGTATCGCGCTGGTGCCGGCGGTGCTGTACCTGATGTGGGCGAGGTTGGGGTGGCTGGGTCTCCGTGGACTTCGGCGGCGTGGAGTGGCCGCGGCGGCGGTCGTTGTGGGAACGGCAGCGGTGCTGTGGATGGTATATATGCGGCTGGCCGTGAGGCCGCATTACCTAGCGGACTATAGGTTGCTGTTCAGCATCAATGCGTACCGCGTGCATTTGAGCATCGTGCCGAAGATGGCGTGGGTGACGCTGCGGGATGGCGGGTGGATCAACCCCGTGCTGCTTTGGGTGGCGGTGGTGGTCGGCGTGTTGTCAGTGGTATGGCTGCGCGAGTTGTGGAGGGTGCCGCAGTTTGGGGCTTCGGTGATCGCGATTGTGGGACAGATGGCGTATATCGGCTACCACACGAACTTCCAACCGCGATACTACCTGGTGATCGCGATGCCCCTGGTGCTGGTGATCGGGCTGGGTGTGGCGGCGATGTGGGACAGGCGCAGGTCCTGCGCGGACGGCGAGAGGCTTCGCTCGCCCGTGCCTGGTGGGGCAGCCGCGCGGTGGGCGGGGGCGGTGCTGGCGGGAGTGGTCGTGGTGGCTGCGGTGGGGATGGTCGCGCAGACGGTGGGCTATGTGCTGCATCCGGATTACAGTTTTTGGGAGGCGGCACAGGGCATTGCGGCGATCATCAATGCGGATGGCGATGCGGATGGCAGCGCGCAGGCGGATGGAGGCGCGAAGCCGGTGCTGGTCTCGGATAGCGGCGATGATCTTACCCTGTGGACGGGAGTGCCGGCGATCTGCGAGAGCATTAGAGTGCACGGGCTGGATGCGATGTTGAACAGGTATAAGCCGGGGTGGTACGCGGCGTGGCCGGGGTGGGAGGACAAATCTATCCAGGAGATGGGGAAAAGGTACCGGCTAGATGAGGTGGCGCGATACCGGGTGTTCGACGACCCGGGGCGGCAGACGCTGGTGCTGTATAAGCTGACGCCGCGATAGGTGTGGGTGGCGAGTGGAGAGCATGACGGAGCGCTTTGCGTACCTGAAGGGAACGAGCGCTTCGGCAATTCGCGCAGGTGGGACGGGGCAGCCGTCGGAGTTCTGGCTCTAGCGGTTTCGTCGAATCTTCGCCGGCGAGGTTTATTGGGGTGAATAAGGAAGCTGTAAGGAAGTAATAAGGGAACTGTCAAAAGCTTTCGGGAAAGGATTGACAGAAGTGTCGTAGGATATCTATCGGTGCGCTCAATGCGAATAGCGGCCAGTCGTGGTAGATAGTAGGGGATTTTGCGAGGGTTATGAAGCTTTTTGACGTACTGTTTGGCCGGCCGTTAGCTACCAGTGAGGAACAGGCAGAGCATATTGGTCCGGCTTCAGGTATCCCAATCTTCGGATTGGATGGACTGACCAGCGCGGCGTACGGCCCCGAGGCAGCGATGGCGCTGCTGATTCCTTTGGGATTCTGGGGTGTGCAGCACTATCTGCTGCCGATCTTTGGGTTCATCCTTACGCTGCTGACGATCCTTTATTTCAGCTATAGGCAGACGATCCAGGCGTATCCGAACGGCGGTGGGTCGTATACGGTGGCGAGCGAAAACCTGGGCGATACGGCCGGACTGTTTGCGGCTGCGGCGCTGATGATCGACTACATTCTGACGGCCGCGGTGGGCATTTCGGCGGGCGTGACGGCGCTGGTGAGCGCATTTCAGTGGCTGCACCCGCACCAGTTGCTGCTGTGCCTGGTCATCCTGGCAGGGATTGCGCTGGTGAACATGCGCGGCGTGAAGGAGACCGGCGCGATCTTCATGCTGCCGACGATCCTGTTTGTAGGGACCCTGCTGACAACGATCGGTGTAGGCGTTTACCAGACCTGGATTACGCATGGACATCCGACGGCGGTAGCTGCCCCACCGCCGCCCGTGGACAATCCGCTCCATGGTCTTACGGGATGGCTGCTGGTGTATCTGCTGCTTAAGGCGTTTTCGAGCGGATGCGCAGCGATGACCGGTGTCGAGGCGGTATCGAATGGTGTTACGGCCTTCAAGGAACCACGCAGTAAAAATGCTAGCCATACGCTGACCGTGATTATCGGGATCCTGATCATACTGCTGTGGGGACTGAGCTATGTGGCGCGGTCGTATGGCGTGACGGCAATGGACCCAGACGCCACCAATTACCAGAGCGTTCTGTCGATTGTGGTGGCGGCGGTGTTTGGGCGCGCATGGTTCTACTTTCTTACGATGGGCGCGGTGCTGGCGGCGCTGTCCTTCAGCGCGAACACGGCATTTGCGGACTTTCCGCGTATGGCGCGTGCGATTGCAAGTCAAGACTATCTGCCCCATGTGTTTATATTGCGTGGCCGCAGGCTGCTGTTCTCCCACGGAATTTATGCGCTGACCGGATTTACGGCAGTGATCCTGATCATCTTCGATGGTGTGACCGACCGGCTGATTCCGCTGTATGCGATTGGCGCGTTCCTGGCCTTTACGCTGAGCCAGGCGGGGATGGTGAAGCACTGGCACAAGACGTTGGACGCTTCGAACCGGCACGCGAAGATGTTTATCAATGGATTGGGGGCGGTGGCTACAGCCGTCACGCTTTGCATCCTGCTGCTGTCGAAGTTTTTGGAGGGCGCCTGGGTGACGGCGATCCTGGTACCTCTGCTGATCGCCATCATGATGGGGGTGAAACGCCACTACACGCGGGTGCGCTCGGAGACGATCGACCCGACGCCGCTCCGGCTTACCGGGCTCGAGCCGCCGATCGTGGTGATCCCGATGGCCGGGTGGGACAAGGTGACCGAGAAGGCGATGCGGTTTGGGATGCAGCTGAGTCCGCTGGTGAAGGTGGTGCATGTGGACTCGGACGATTCGGATGCGCTGGGCAAGGTGTGGGAGCAGATGGTGCTGATACCGGTGCGTCAGCACAATATGGCCGTGCCGGAGTTGGTGACGGTGAAGAGTTCCTATCGCAACATCCTCTCACCCCTGATCGACTATGTGATGGAGCTGGAGGAAGAGTTTCCGGGGCGGAAGATCGCGGTGCTGCTGCCGGAGTTGGTGGTACGGCACTGGTGGGAGTATCTGCTGCACGGCCAGCGCGTGCAGTTGCTGAAGCTGCTGCTGCTGCTGAAGGGAAATCAGCGGATCGTGGTGGTGAATATCCCGTGGTATTTGTGAGGGACTTGATGTGAAGCACGCCGCTCCGTGATGGAGCGGCGTTGCTGTTTATGCCAGCGAACGCAGGCGGGCGACGGCGGCGGGGATGATGTCGAGTGCGCGGTCGATCTCGTCGGCAGTGGTGAGGCGGGAGAGGGAGAGGCGCAGGCTGGAGCGGGCCTCGGCAGGGGTGAGTCCNNTGGCAGGCCGCGCCGAAGCTGGCGGAGATGCCCTGCATGTCGAGCGCGATGAGGAGTGCCTCGGCGTCGACGCTGTCGAAGCGCAGGTTGGTGGTGTTGGGCGCGCGGTGGGTGGCCTGGGTTCCACTCGGACCATTGATGTGCGTGTTGGGGATTGCGGCGAGCAGGCCTTGCTCGAGACGGTCGCGCAGGGCGGCGAGTTGCTGTGGAGCGTCGGAGTTGAGCCATGCGAGGGCGAGTTCGGCGGCGCGGCCGAGGGCGACGATGCCGGGGACGTTTTCGGTGCCGGCTCGGCGTTGGCGCTCCTGCGGTCCCCCGTGGAAGAGCGGCGCAAGATGCACGTCTTTGCGGATGAAGAGGATGCCTGTGCCCTGCGGGGCGTACATCTTGTGGCCGGAGATGGAGAGGATGTCGACGTTCTTGAGCGCTCCGGAGAGGTCGAGTGGGAGCTTGGCGGCGGCCTGTACGGCGTCGGTGTGAACGAGGATAGCGGGATTGTAGGCCTTGGCGATGCGGGCGAGCTTGCCTACGGGCTGGACGGCTCCGGTCTCGTTGNNTGGACCACGCCGGTCTCGTTGTTGGCGAGCATGATGGAGACGAGTTCGGTGTCCGGACGAAGCGCGGCTTCGAAGGCGTCGGGGTCGATGAGGCCGGCGCGCGTGGGAGCGAGGTAGGTGATGTCGACGTTGCGGCTGCGCAGGGCCTGCGCGGTATAGAGGATGGCGTGGTGCTCGATCTGGGTGGTGATGACGTGGGCTGGTTGGCGTTTGTCGATGAAGGGCTGTAGAACGCCGCTGAGCGCGAGGTTGTCGCTCTCGGTGCCGCCGGAGGTGAAGACGATCTCCTTGGCGGTGCAGTTGAGGAGCTTCGCGACGGAAGCGCGGGCGTGCTCGATGGCGGAGCGGGTGCGCTGGCCGGAGTGGTGCGCGGAGCTGGGGTTGCCGAAAGTTTCGGTCCAGAAGGGGCGCATGGCGTCGACGACCTCGGGAAGGACTGGGGTCGTGGCGTTGGCGTCGAGATAGATGCGGTCCATGAGTTGATTTTAGTGGTTGAGGCTAGGGGAGTCGCTCCGTAACGAGAGCACCCTGCCGCATTCCGCTGGGAAGGATGCGTGCGTGGCACATGTTTGCGGACTTCATGGCCAGAATGCATTCGGGCGTGTAGGATTCTGTGCGAGGTGAAGGTATGCGCTTGCAGAAGATGATGATGGTTGTGGTGCTAGGCTCTTGTTCGATGATGGCGAAGGCCCAGATGGCCATGGATATGCCGGCGGCCAAGCCTGTCGTGGGTTCGATGATGGCGCCGTCCAAGGCCTTGGACGACATGCTGAGCCTGTTTGAGGGCGAGACCATGGGCGTGGTGAAGGCGATGCNNCGGCGATCTTTGTGCCGGGACAGCTGGCGAAGTTCGACACGGTTCGGACATTTGCACAGCAGGTGACGCATGTGGCCGAGGCGAACTACTACTTCTATTCCACGCTCAGTGGTCTGAAGCCGGATATGGATAGGAAACAGATTGCGATGCTGACGAAGAAGGAAGATGCGGTTGCAGCGCTGGCCGCATCGTTTGCGTTTGCGCATAGGGCGATTGCGACGATTACGCTAGAGAATGCGTTTGAGACGATCAAGGGTGCGGATGGAATGCACACGCGGGCGACGCTGGCGGCGTTTGGAGTAGCGCATGGGTATGACCACTACGGGCAGATGGTGGAGTATCTGCGGATGAATGGGATTGTGCCGCCGGGAAGTAAGTAAGAGCAGAGTGTGGAGGGTAGAGGATAGAGGGTAGAGAAAAGCACGGATGGGCTGCTTCGATGAAGGTGGCCCTTCTTTGTTTGGGGTGTGGTTGGTGCTAGGTTGGGTGCTTGAGGTGATGGATGGTGAATGCGGCGCGGGTGCTGGGCAATCTTGAGGAGCTGCGAACGCTGACGGCTGACGAGCATGGGGCGCAGCGCGTGGCCTGGTCGCCGATGTGGCTGAAGGCGAGGGCGTGGTTTGAAGAGAAGCTGAAAGCGCTGCCCGTGGAGCATCACTACGACGCGGCGGGGAATCATTGGGTGACGCTGGCGGGTGCGAGTGAGAGAGCGCTGGTGGTGGGCAGTCATCTGGACTCGGTGCCGAATGGCGGGTGGTTGGATGGGTGCCTGGGGGTGATTGCTGGGCTTGAGGTGTTGACGAGCTTTGCGGAGCAGTATGACGGCAAGCCGCCGGTGACGGTGAAGCTGGTGGATTGGGCGGATGAGGAGGGCGCTCGGTTTGGACGCAGCCTGTTTGGGTCGGCGGCGTTTGCGGGGAAGGCGACGATCGAGGCGGACCGGGTGCGGACCGATCGCGAAGGTGTGACGCTGGAGGCGGCGCTCGCTGCGTGCGGTGTGGACGTGGAGCGCATAGGCGAGGCGATGGTCGAACAGAAGAATTTGGCGGCGTATCTCGAGTTGCATATCGAGCAGGGGCCGATTCTGGAGCGGCTCGGCAAGCCGCTGGGTGTGGTGCAGGGGACGAAGGGCGTGGAGCGGTGGGCGGTTACGTTCCGCGGGCAGGAGGCTCATTCGGGGTCGACGCCGATGGAGGTTCGGCGCGATGCGCTGGCGGCGGCGGCGAAGCTGGCACTGGCGATTCGGCCGATTGCGATGAAGCATCCGCAGGCGGTGGCGACGATGGGCAGCGTGAAGACGTTTCCGGGAATTGTGACGGCGGTGGTGGGGCGGTGCGAGACGACGCTGGATATGCGGGACCTCGATGCAGCGGTGCTGGCGGAGATGCTGCGCGAGGCGAAGGCGGCGAGTGAGCGGTTTGCGCAGGAGGAGGGATGTACGGTGGAGTGGGCGAAGATCTGGTCGATCGAGCCAATTCCTTTCGATACGGAGTTGATTGCGCATTGTGAGGAGGCGATTGTGGAGACGGTGGGGATCGTGGAGCAGTTGCCGTCAGGGCCGCTGCACGATGCGGCGGAGGTCGCGCGGCTGGGGATTCCGACGGTGATGATGTTTGTGCAGTCGCTGAATGGTTTGAGTCACAACGCGGCGGAGGATACGAAGCGCGAGCACCTGGAGCAGGCTGTGCAGGCGTTCGGAAGACTGAGTGAGAAGACGATGCGGTGGATTGGGCAACGCTGAGGGCCTCCCACTTTGAGCGCAGATGGAGGATAATCGAACCTTCATCCATCCATCTCAGCTAAAAGAAGGAGATGTGCTCGTTCCATGAGTGAGTCGACAAGCTTTTTTTCGAAGGCAGAAGGCACGGCGGAGGTTGCGGCGCGGTTTGCGGACCTGCGTCCGCCGTTAGAGAAGACGGCTGCGGTGACAGAGGCGCAGCGATGTTTGTACTGCTTCGACGCGCCTTGCATGGCCGCTTGTCCGACGCATATCGATGTGCCGAAGTTCATCAAGAAGATTGCGAGTGGGAATCTGGAAGGATCCGCCCGGACGATCCTGGACGCGAATATTCTTGGAGCAAGCTGTTCGCGGGCGTGCCCGGTGCAGGTGTTGTGCGAGGGCGCCTGCGTGATGCATCGCTACAACAAGCAGCCAATTGAGATTGGGAGGCTGCAGCGGTTTGCGATGGATGCGCTGCATGCGAGTGGGGCTCCGCTGCCGTTTGCGCCGGGCGCGGATACGGGGAGGCGGGTGGCGTTGATCGGCGGTGGGCCGGCGTCGTTGGCGTGTGCGGCGGAGTTGCGCAGGCGCGGTGTGAGAGCGGAGATATTCGATGCGCGGCCGCTGCCGGGTGGTCTGAATACGTATGGAATTGCAGAGTACAAGCTGCCGCTGGCTGAGAGCTTGCGGGAGATCGATCTGCTGGCGCAGCTAGGCGTGGAGTTTCACTTCAAGACGGTGGTCAATGCGGCGAAGCTTGCGGAGCTTGAGGCGAGTTACGATGCGGTATTTCTAGGCATGGGATTGGGTGCGATCCATAAGCTGGGAATTGCAGGGGAAGAGCTTGAGGGCGTTACGAATGCGCTCGATTTTATTGCGGGATACAAGAACGGCAAGATCAATCATGCGCCGCCTAAGGTTGCTGTGATCGGTGCAGGGAATACGGCGATTGATGCTGCGAATGCTGCGGTGCGGCTGGGCGCGAGCGAGGTGCATATGGTGTATCGGCGCGGGTCAGAGCAGATGTCGGCGTTTGCGTTTGAGTATGAGCATGCGAGGCAGGCGGGTGTGAAGTTTCTGTGGCATGTGGCACCAGTGGGACTGGCAGGGACGAAGAAGGTGCACGGTCTGGAACTGGCGCACCTGGAAACGACGAGCGATGGTTCGCTTGTGCCGATGCAAGGCGAAAATTTTACGCTGGCAGTGGATTTAATCGTGCTGGCAATTGGGCAGGCGACACACGCTGAGTTTGTATCGGAGGGCAAGGTGAAGCTCGAGCGTGGACGAATCGTGATCGATCGCGCAACTGGGCAGACGTCCAACGCGAAGTACTTTGCGGGTGGCGATTGCACGAATGGTGGGCGCGAGGTGGTCGATGCGGTTGCGGATGGAAAACGCGCGGGGATTGGGATTGCAGCTTGGTTGGAGGGGCAAGATGCCAACGCTTGAGACGACGTTTGCGGGAATCAAATGCATGAATCCGTTCTGGCTGGCGAGTGGACCGCCGACGAACAGCGGTGAGCAGATTATGCGCGCGTTTGATGCGGGCTGGGGCGGCGCGGTGTGGAAGACGATCGGTGAGCAGGTTACGAATGTGAGCTCGCGCTACTCGTCGATCGACTGGAACGGGCAGAAGATGATGGGCTTCAACAACATTGAACTGATCTCCGATCGGCCGATGGAGGTGAACCTGAGCGAGCTTGCGGAGGTGAAGCGCCGCTATCCGAAGCATGTGGTGATTGCGTCGCTGATGGTGGAGAGCAAGCGCGAGGCGTGGCATGAGATCGTGCAGCGCGCGGAGGATGCTGGAGCGGATGGACTGGAGTTGAACTTCGGATGTCCGCATGGGATGAGTGAGCGCGGGATGGGCTCGGCGGTGGGGCAGGTGCCGGAATACTGCGAGCAGATTACGGGATGGGTGAAGGAGAAGGCACGGACGCCGGTGATCGTGAAGCTGACGCCGAACATCAGCGACATCCGGCTTCCGGCACGAGCAGCGAAGCGCGCAGGTGCGGATGCGCTGTCGGCGATCAATACGATTAATTCGATTACAGGGATCGATCTGGAGACGCTCGAGCCGCGGCCGAATGTCGATGGCAAGAGCTCGCATGGCGGCTACTGCGGCCCGGCGGTGAAACCAATCGCGCTGAACATGGTGCAGCAGATGATGAGCGACGCTCAGGTGGCGCTGCCGGTGTCGGCTATTGGCGGGATTGGGGGCTGGCAGGATGTGGCGGAGTTTATGCTGCTGGGTGCGGGAACGGTGCAGGTGTGTACGGCTGTGATGCACTATGGGTATCGCATTGTCGAAGATATGGGCGACGGCCTGCTGGCGTGGATGCGGCGCAGAGGGTATGAGTCGATCGATGATTTTCGTGGTCTCTCGCTGCCCAATATGCGTGAGTGGAAGAACTTGAATTTGAACTTCAAGGTGGTCGCGCATATTCACGAGTCGAAGTGCATTGGATGCGAGCTTTGCTACACGGCGTGCTGGGATGGGGCGCACCAGTGTATTCATCTGGATCGCACGCTGCCTGCGCCTGACACGACGCGCACGCCCGCCATGGTGGCGGCGGAGAGCAGCAGGCGGATCAGCACGACGCCGATTGCGAAGCTGGATTTGAATGGCGGTGGAGTGAGCGGGCCGTATGCGACGCCGCTGGAGCGGATTCCGCTCGTGGATGAGGAGCACTGCGTGGGATGTAATTTGTGCAGCTTGGTTTGTCCGGTGCCGGAGTGCATCACGATGGAGCGCGTGGATACGGGCCTGACTCCGCAGACGTGGGCAGAACGCGTTGCGGCGGGTGCTGATAATTCGAATGTCTAGGGAGTTGTGAACTATGGGAATCCTGATTAAAAACGGGATAGTTGTAAGTGCGACGGAGTCAAAACAGCTCGATGTGCTCCTAGCGGGCGAGACTATTGCATGGGTTGGCACTGGGATCAGTGAGGCAGGGCATGAGGTGGTGGATGCGACGGGGCTGCTGGTGATGCCCGGCGGGATTGATGTGCATACGCATCTCGATATGCCGTTTGGTGGAACGACCTCGGCGGACGATTACACGACGGGAACCCAGGCAGCGGCCGTGGGTGGAACGACGACGGTGATCGATTTTGCACTGCAGTCGCAGGGGCACACGATGCGCGAGGCGCTGGATGTGTGGAGGGCGAAGTCGAAGGATAAGGCGTGCGTGGATTTTTCACTGCATATGGCGGTGACGGATCTGGGGCCGGGGGATGGTGCGCAGGGATTGCGCGAGATGGAGGAGATGGTCGCGGAGGGGATCTCGAGCTTCAAGCTGTTCATGGCGTATCCAGGCGTGCTGATGATCGACGACGGGCTGATGTTCAGGGTGATGCAGAAGGCTGCGGCATTGAATGCTCTGTGTTGCGTGCATGCGGAGAATGGAAGTGCGATCGATATTGTTGTCGCGCAGATGATTGCGGAGGGTAAGACGGAGCCGCACTATCATGCGCTGTCACGATCACCGAAGGCCGAGGCGGAGGCGACGCATCGGGCGATCGCATTGGCGGATATGGCGGGAGCGGCTGTGTACATCGTGCATGTGTCGAATGAAGATTCGCTGGCAGCGTTGAAATTTATGCAAGGGCGTGGAGCGAAGGCGCTGGGCGAGACCTGCCCGCAGTATCTGGTGCTATCGATCGAGGACCAGATGCCGGGCAAGGGCTGGGATGAGGCCAAGTATGTGTTTACGCCTCCGCTGCGGGAGAAGTGGAACCAGGAGCCGTTGTGGGGTGCGCTCCGGGATGGATCGCTGGCGGTGGTGTCGACCGATCATTGTCCGTTCCGGTTTGCAGACCAGAAGGAGCTTGGGCGTGGAGACTTCCGAAAGATTCCGAATGGTGGGCCGGGGGTGGAAAATCGGTTGCAGATCTTGTGGCACTTCGGTGTGAACGCAGGGCGCATTACGCCGGAGAGGTTTGTCGCGCTATGTGCGACGAATCCGGCGAGAATCTTTGGCATGGAGAAGCAGAAGGGCTCGATTGCAGCGGGGCTCGATGCAGATATTGTGCTGTGGAACCCGAAGGCGGAGTACACGATTTCGGCAGCAACACAGTGCATGGCGACGGACTACTCGATGTTTGACGGATGGAAGGTCGTGGGCAATGCCGCGAAGGTGTATTCGCGTGGTGAGTTGGTGGTGAACAACGTAGCGCAGCCGGGGAGATTTTTGGGTGAGACGGGGCGGGGACGGTTCGTGAAGCGCGAAGCCAATGGCGGAGGGCTTGCTTGATTGCACTGGTGACGAATGTCGCGATTGACAGCGATCAGTTCGCTGGTGAGTATGCGCCCGATGCGCGACTCTATAACGACGACCTTGCGCCAACGATGCCGGTGCAGCGCACGTGGGGCACCTACAACTACATCGCGCTGTGGTTTTCGATGTCGATGGGGGTGACGACGTACATGCTGGCGGCGAGCTTGATCGCCGGTGGCATGAACTGGAAGCAGGCCGTCGGGACGATCCTGCTGGGTAATCTGATTGTGCTGATTCCGATGCTGCTGAATGCGCATGCGGGCGCAAAGTATGGGATTCCGTTTCCGGTATTTGTGCGGGCTTCGTTTGGGCCGGTGGGTGCGAATATTCCGGCGATGCTGCGCGCGATTGTGGCGTGCGGGTGGTTCGGGATTCAGACGTGGATTGGCGGGCAGGCGATTGCCGCGATGGTCGTGGTGCTGTGGCCGGCGGCGGCGCATATGGCCGGCGTGACGTGGGTTTGCTTTCTGGGATTCTGGGCGCTGAACATGGTGGTGGTGTGGCGCGGCGTGGAGTCGATACGGTTTCTACAGAGTTTTTCGGCGCCCTTGCTGCTGGGTCTGGGGCTGTTGCTGCTGGCATATATGCTGCATCGCGCGGGTGGGTTTGGGCCGATGCTCGCGGCACCGAGCAGGTTCGCGACGACGGGGAGTTTTCTGCACTTCTTCTTTCCATCGTTGACGGCGATGGTGGGATATTGGGCGACGCTGAGCCTGAACATTCCGGACTTCACGCGCTATGCGAAGACGCAGAAGTCGCAGTTGATTGGGCAGGCGGCTGGGCTGCCAGTGGCGATGGTGCTGTACTCGTTCATCGGGATTGCGGTGACTTCGTCGTCGACGGTGGTGTTTGGTGAGCCGATATGGAATCCGGTGACGCTACTGGGCAAGTTTCATCAGCCATGGATCGCGTTTCTCGGCCTGATCGGGCTGCTGATTGCGACGATGAATATGAATATCGCAGCGAATGTCGTTTCACCGTCCAATGATTTTTCGAACCTAGCGCCAAAGCTGATTAGCTTTCGGACAGGTGGTTTGATTACGGGTTTTCTAGGCCTCGCGATGATGCCATGGAAGCTGATGGCGACGTTTGGAAGCTATGTGTTTGGCTGGCTGGTGGGGTACTCGGGGCTACTGGGGCCGGTCGCTGGGATTATGGTGACGGACTATTTTCTGGTGCGCCGAACGCGGCTCGATAGCTACTCGCTCTATCGGCGCGATGGGATCTATGAGTACAAGAATGGCTTGAATCCAGCGGCGATTGTGGCGTTAGTGCTGGGAGTGTTCGCGGCGCTGGTGGGGAAGTTTGTACCGCGGGTGGCGTTTCTTTATGACTATGCGTGGTTTGTCGGATTCTTCCTTTCTGGAGCAATCTATTACTTAATGATGTTTGGTCAGCGCGTGAAGCTGGCGGAAGTGAAAGGATAAAGACGATGAGCCCTAGCGATTTGGTGGAAACAAATGCAGCAATGACCTCGGAAGAGGTGGTGCGGATAACGCGTGAGACGAACTATGGTACATGGCGATTCCAGAAGGGTTGGAATCCGATGCATATCGTCGATGCGGAGGGTTGTTACATTACGGATGGGAATGGGAAGAAGTATCTGGATTTCTCGTCGCAGTTGATGTGCGTGAACCTAGGGCATAAGAACCAGGCGGTGGTCGATGCGATCAAGCAACAGGCGCAGGACCTGGCGTATGCGATGCCAGGATATGCGACGACGTCCAGAGCCGAGCTGTCAAAGCTGCTGCTCGAGGTGCTGCCGAAGGGGTTGAATCGGTTCTTCTTTACGACGTCTGGAACGGATGCGAACGAGGCGGCGTTCAAGATTGCGCGTATGTATACGGGCAAGTCGAAGATCCTCGCGAGGTATCGGAGCTATCACGGGTCGACGGCGGGAAGTATTGCGGCGACGGGCGATCCGCGGCGATGGGCGATGGAGCCGCGCGGCAAGGGGCCGGGCGTTATCTTCGGGCCGGAGGTGCATTGCTATAAGTGTCCGATCAAGCAGACGTATCCGCAGTGTGGGATTGCGTGCGTGGATTATATGGAGCACATGATTCGCAATGAGAGCGATGTGGCTGCGGTGCTGGTGGAGCCGATCGTTGGGACCAATGGGGTAATTGTGCCGCCCGCTGAGTACATGCCGAAGCTGCGCAAGGTGTGCGACGAGACGGGCGTGCTGCTGATTGCCGATGAGGTGATGACCGGATGGGGGCGTGCGGGCGAGTGGTTCGCGATGAACCTGTGGGGCGTGACGCCGGATATTTTGACGACGGCGAAGGGCATTACGTCGGCGTATGTGCCGCTGGGTCTGTGTGCGACGTCAGAGAAGATTGGCGACTTCTTTCAGGACCATTATTTTGCGCATGGACACACGTATGAAGCGCATCCGATGACGCTGGGACCGGCGGTGGCGACCATCCATGAGATGAAGCGGCTGAAGCTGGTGGAGCGCGCGCGTGACCTGGGGCCGTTTGTCGAGGAGAAACTGAAGGCCCTGAAGGCGAAGCATAAGAGTGTCGGCGATGTGCGCGGCAAGGGGCTGTTCTGGGCAGTCGACCTGGTAAAAAACCAGACGACGAAGGAGCCGTTCAATACGTATACGGATAAGGTGTCGGGCACGCCGATGCTGGTGGATCAGATTGCGGCGAAGATGCTGGCAGATGGCGTGATCATCCAGGCATGGGTGAGCCACTTCGTGGTTGCGCCGCCGCTGATCGTAGAGAAGGAAGAGATCGAGCGGGGGATTGCGACGCTGGATAAGTGGCTGCATCTGGCGGATGAGCTGGCTGACTAATTTTGACTCCCAGTGCTTTGGGCCCGGTGATGTGCGATACATGGCGCATCACTGGGAACCCGTGCGAGCTGCCGTCCTCGGGGGGTCAGCTTTTCCAAAGGATGTGTGTTGATTCGAGCGGTAGAAGCGCACTGGGACGACGGGGAATGACGCGGGGAGTGTAGTCGCTAGAGGCGCGCGTTGCGGGCACCTCGGCCGAATAAAGCAGCACGCCGGGAGAGACCTGCTCCGTGGATGCGGTCATGGTTTCGCGCACCGGGTCACCTCCGGAAACTGGCTCTGCGTACAGTTCCACGATCAGGTCGTCCGGACGGACATTGCCGGGAAGAACCTCTAATTGAAAAAGACGAAGGCTATCGCGGGACTCGATCCGAAGGTTGCCAAAGCGCATAGAGTTCCAATGCCGCGCCAAATCCTGTTGCCACTGGAGAAGGTCAATCCCCAGCTTGCTGTCATTCGCTGCGCGTTCCGTGTAACCGGAGGCAGCGGGAAGATAGTGATCTTCGGTGTATTCGCGGATGGCACGGCTCGCGGAGAATTCCGGGGTGAGGCGGGCCATGCTCTCACGGATACGATGCAGCCACTTCACTGGCACGCCCTCTGGTGTGCGTTCATAGAACTCCGGAATCACCTGGTTTTCCAAAAGCGCATATAGGGCCTCGGCTTCTGCAGCGTCCAATGTCGGGTCTTCGCCATGTTCCTTGCCATCGCCGATAGCCCACCCAACTTCCGGGGAATACGCCTCCGCCCACCAGCCGTCCAGTTCCGATAGATTCAGCCCACCGTTTACAAGAACCTTCATCCCACTCGTCCCGCACGCTTCCCACGGGCGTCGTGGAGTGCTGATCCACAGATCCATGCCCTGGACCAGTTCCTGCGCCATTTGCATGTCGTAGTCGCTGAGGAAGACGACGTGGCAGCGGACTTCGGGGCGCTTGATGAACTCGTTCCATTGCTTGACCAGCGCCTGTCCCGCCAGGTCCTCGGGATGCGCTTTGCCGGCGAGGAGCAATTGCAGAGGACGCTTCGGATCGGAGAGTAGACGCATGAGCCGCTCAGGGTCGTGCAGTAAAAGACAGGGACGCTTATAGGTTGCAAAGCGGCGCGCAAATCCAACCGTCAGCACATTCTCGTCACAGATATGTGCGCCCTCCAGTTGAGGGCCACCTTCGGACGAAAGCTGGCGCGCGTACCGTTGACGCACGCGACCGAGCATCGTCTTGCGCGCCTGGGTGCGCATCTGCCACAACTCGGTGTCGGTCAGGGAACGGACGTCGTCTGCAACGGGATGAGCACCGCGCCAACGATTCGCGCCGCAGGCCTTCGTCCAGAGAGCATCGGCCTCGACTGAGTCCCAGGTAGGCACATGAATGCCGTTGGTGACGGAACCGATGGGCACATCGGCTTGCGGCCAGCGGGGAAAGAGCGGCTCGAAGATCTGTCGACTCACTTGTCCATGGAGCTTGCTGACCCCGTTGACCTGACCACTGCCGCGTAGCGCAAGGTAGGCCATATTGAAGGGCTCAGACGCATCTCCCGCGTTCTGTCTTCCGAGGGCGAGGAGGTTCTCCATCGGTATTGCGAGTTCATCTTTCGCATAGATGCCGAGATATTTGCGGAGGAGTTCGGGATCGAAGCGATCGAACCCCGCCGGCACAGCAGTGTGTGTCGTAAAGATGTTTCCCGCCCGGGTGACGGTCAGCGCAAGCGCAAACGGGACTTGATGATCTTCCATGTAGCAGCGTGCGCGCTCGAGTACGGTGAGGGCCGCGTGGCCTTCGTTGAGATGACAGACCTCGGGATGCAGGCCGAGAGCGCAGAGCAGACGCCAGCCACCAATGCCAAGAACGATCTCCTGCTTTAGTCGCATCTCCGGATCGCCGCCGTAGAGTTCGCTGGTGATGCCGCGGTGCGCGGCGGTATTGGCGAAGTCGTTGGCGTCGAGCAGGTAGAGCTTCGTTCTGCCAACCAGGACCTGCCAGCACCGCAGCCATATCTTCGCTCCGGGAAGTTCAATCTGCAGCCTCAACCACTCTCCATCCGGACGGCGAAGCGGCTGAATGGGCAACTGGCCAGGATCGTTGACCGGATACAGGACGCGCTGCTGGCCATCCGCATCGAAGCCCTGGCGAAAGTACCCCTGGCCCCAGAGCAAACCGACACCGACTACAGGGACACCCAGGTCGCTGGCTGCCTTCATCTGGTCGCCTGTTACATTTCCGAGTCCGCCGGAGTAGATCGGGAGCGCCTCGGTCAGCATGAACTCCATGCTGAAGTATGCGACCGATGAGAGCGCGGTGCCGGGGTACTTCTTCTGAAACCATGCATCCGTCGCGAAGGACTTCCGTTTGTGCTGCAGCAATGAGGACAGGAGCGCTTGAAACTTTGGCGTCTCCAGCAGAGCTTTGATCTTGTCCTTCGAGACCGTCTGCAGGATGACCCAGGGGTTCTGCGTTGTCTGCCATAGATAGCTATCCAGGGCGTCCCATAACTCATCCGCTAGATGGTTCCAGGACCAATGCAGGTTGAGCGCCAGTTCGGTAAGCTCATCCATTCCCAGAACCAGCTCCGACGGTGTACCGGCTTCTGGATTCTTCTCGCTGGATCTTGGATTGTTCACTTTTTCTCCTGAACTTTCGATGGCGCGGGAGCAGCGGCTGGAGTCGCAGACGCTTTGTTTACGATGCCCTGCGCCTCTGTCTCGATTTGTGCCAGATGGTCTTTCCCGCTGGAGTTCTCAGCATAGTACTCATTCTCTCTCTCTCCAGTATGAGGTTGGGACGGCAAGTGGACCGCATGCCACGCCCGACCCGGTCCTGACCTTACTTCTGCAGCAGCTTGCGAATGGACTGTAACTCAGCGCGGCGTTTTGCGGTGGTCTTGGGATATTCCATCTTTAGACCCTTGAGCGCGTCCAAGAGGATCGCGGAGATAATCAGACGAGCGTTCTCCTTGTCATCGGCGGGAACAACAAACCAGGGTGCGTGCTGCGTGCTGGTTGCATTCAGGCAAGCTTCAAACGCTTCCATATATTTCTTCCAATACTTCCTCTCGTGAATGTCGGCGAGGCTGAACTTCCAATTCTTGTTCGGCTCTTCGATGCGCTCGAGGAATCGTTTGCGCTGCTCTTCCTGAGATAGATGGAGGAAGATCTTGACCGTGCGTGTCCCATTGTTATGCAGGTGATGCTCCATGTCGACGATGGAGCGGTACCGCTGGCTCCAAATGTTCTTGTCTTCTCGCAATTCTTTCCCAAGCCCCTCTGCGTTGAGAAGCTTCGGATGGACCCGGTCGACCAAAACCTCCTCGTAATAGGAACGGTTGAAGATGCCGATCCGTCCACGCTCGGGAAGCCGACAGGTTGAGCGCCAGAGAAAATCGTGCTCCAGTTCGTCGGCGGTCGGCTGCTTGAAGCTGGATACGTCGCAGCCCTGCGGGTTGATCCCGGACATGACGTGGCGAATCGCTCCGTCTTTCCCCGCAGCGTCGATCCCCTGAAAGATCAGAAGGAGGGCGTACTGGTTCGAGGCATAGAGCAGTTGCTGCAGATTGCTCAACTCTGAAATATGCTCCTGCAGCAAAGCGTGATACTTCTTCTTTGTCTTGTAAAAAGGGTGGATCCTGGTAGGAAGTTCGTGTAGCTTGATCGGTTCGCCTGGACGTACCTGAAATTTGTCTGAGTCGATTTTTATATTCTCCATGCAAGCCCTCTATTCAATCTGCAACGGTGGAACTGTGTCTCAACTATGTCTCAACCCCGTCTGTTGAGACTTGTCCGTTCGAGTTGGGGTTGCATCCGCCCACCAAACGCCTCGGTCGCGTCAACGGAGCGCTTGCGCGGAGACAGCGTGAGGTAACGAAACCAACGGCTGAGCACTGCCGCATTGAGCACTATGGAACAGCCATTTGCTGCGCAAATTACATCCTATGGTTTGAGGCGAAGGACGCAGTGAAAGGAACTCCATGGAACTGGGCATGATTGGGTTGGGCAGGATGGGAATCAATATGGTGGTGCGTCTTCAGAAGGCCGATCACCATTGTATCGCCTGGGACCGCAAGGAAGAAAAGACGCAGAGTGTCGTTAAAGAGGGAGCATTCGGTACCACCTCGCTTGAAGAGTTTGTGCAGAAGCTGACCGCGCCGCGTGCTATCTGGTTGATGGTTCCCGCAGCCGTGGTGGACCCGATGCTGAAGCAGCTTGTTCCACTCCTCCAGCCGGACGACGTGATCATCGACGGGGGAAACTCTTATTACCACGACGACATACGCCGTGCCGCAGAACTGAAGCCGAAGGGCATCCACTATATGGACGCCGGTACCAGCGGTGGAGTGTGGGGGGCGGACCGAGGCTATTGCCTGATGATCGGCGGCGACGATGCGATTGTGAAGCGCTGTGAGCCGATCTTCGCCGCGTTGGCTCCGGGGATCGAAGAAGCGCCGCGCACGCCTGGGCGGGAGAAGATCGGCGGCACCGCCGAGCATGGATACCTGCACTGCGGCGCGAACGGTGCGGGCCACTTCGTCAAGATGGTCCACAACGGCATTGAGTACGGCATGATGGCCTCTTATGCAGAAGGCTTGAATATCCTGCGCCACGCCAACGCCGGCAAGGATAAAGCATCCGCTGACGCCGAGACAACGCCGCTGCGCGATCCGGAACACTACCAGTACGACCTGAACCTTGCCGACATCACCGAGATCTGGCGACGCGGCAGCGTCATCTCCTCGTGGCTGTTGGATCTCGCTGCAGCAGCGCTTCTCGATAGTCCTGACCTCAGCAAGTTCGCGGGCCGCGTCTCGGACTCCGGAGAGGGGCGTTGGACGCTCAAGGCCGCTATCGACGAGTCGATTCCTGCCCCGGTGCTCAGCGCTGCACTGTTCGAGCGCTTCAGTTCACGCGGCGAGGGCGACTTCGCCGACAAGGTGCTTTCGGCGCTACGATTTCAGTTTGGTGGCCACAATGAGAAGTCTGCGGCCAGGAACGAAGGTGCTTGATGAGTGTCTCGCAATCAGACGCGCTTGTGCTCTTCGGAGTAACGGGCGACCTGGCCCACAAGATGGTCTTCCCGGGACTCTACGCCCTGGCAAAGCGTGGGGAGCTCAAGGTGCCGATCATCGGCGTTGCCAAACAGAAGTGGACGCTTGAGAATCTGCGCAATCGCGTGAAGGATAGTATCGAGCGGGCCGGCGGCATCGATAACAAGAGTGCATTCAAGCAGTTCCTCTCACTCTTTCAATATGTACGAGGAGACTATGAAAACCCGGACACCTTCACGGCGATCAAGCAGGCGTTAGGAAGTGCCCGGCGTCCGACTCACTACCTTGCCATCCCGCCTGTTCTTTTTGGAGTGGTGATCGAAGGGCTTGGCGCGGCCGGGTTGGCCGGGAACGCACGCATCGTTATCGAGAAGCCCTTTGGGCGCGATCTCGCCTCTGCGCGGGCGTTGAATCGCATCGCGCATAAGGTGTTCGCGGAAGATGCGATCTTCCGCATCGATCACTTCCTTGCGAAGGAGGCGATCATGGACATCCTGTACTTTCGATTCGCCAACTCGTTTCTGGAGCCGCTCTGGAACCGCAACTATGTGGCCAGCGTGCAGATCACACTCGCCGAGAAGTTTGGCGTCGGCAGCCGCGGGGCGTTCTATGAGACCGCGGGTTGTCTGCGAGATGTGATCCAGAACCATCTATTCCAGATCGTCGCACTTCTCGCCATGGAGCCTCCGGCCAATCGGAGCTTCGAAGCGATGCAAAACCAGAAGCTGCAGGTCTTTCAGGCCATGCGGCCCTTGAAGGCCGACGACGTTGTGCGTGGGCAATACGAAGGTTATCGCCAGCAGGCGCATGTAGCGAAGAACTCCGACGTAGAGACATTCTGCGCACTGCGCCTCTTCATCGACTCGTGGCGCTGGGGCGGCGTGCCGTGGTATTTGCGATCGGGCAAGTATTTGCCCGCCACCGAGACCGGCGTTCTGGTGGAGTTGAAAGCACCGCCGCAGAAACTCTTTGCCGACCCGGAAGCAGTAACGAAACGCTCCAACTATCTGAGGTTCGAGATCTCTCCTGAGTCAACGATTTCTCTCGCAGCTCGAGTCAAGCTGGCAGGAAGCGACGCACTCGGCGTTCAACGGGAGTTCTACCTGTGCAATGAACAGCCGGGAGGCGAGACGCCCTACGAGCGACTTCTCGGCGATGCCATGAAGGGTGACCGCACGCTCTTCACTCGAGAGGACACGGTGGAGGCCGCGTGGGCCGTTGTCGATCCTGTGCTTAAGCATCACGATCGAGTCCACTCTTACAAACGCCTCACATGGGGGCCCAGGAAAGCTGACGCACTCATCGCTGCAGACGGACCATGGAACAATTCTTAAGCAAGATCAGTTTTGCGTTGTCTTCTGGGATTCGCAGTTACTCGTTCGCAGGCGCTTGCGCATGAGCGTACAGGCTTCGGTGCTCTGATCGATGAGGATGCAGTTACGACCGTTGCGCGCTGCGGCGACGCCGGTGGTGCCGCTGCCGGCGAAGAAGTCGAGGACCGTGTCGCCGGGGTTGGAGTGGACGCGGACGATGCGCTCTAAAATTCCCAATGGTTTCTGGGTCGGATAGCCGGTCTTCTCTTTGCCGGTGGGAGAGACGATGGTGTGCCACCAGACATCGGTGGGGGTTTTTCCGCGCGCGGCCTTTTCAGCGCCGACCAGGCCGGGCGCCATGTAAGGGATGCGGTCCGATGCGCCGAGGTTGAAGGTGTAGCGTTTGGGATCTTTGGTGTACCAGAGGATGTTGTCGTGCTTGGCGGGCCAGCGTTTGGTGGCGCGCGCGCCGTAGTCGTAGGCCCAGATGATCTCGTTCTGGAAGCAGGCGCGTCCTGCCCCGTCATTCAAGGCGAAGACCTCGTCGAGCATGACCTTGCAGTAATGAACCTCGCGCGGGTCTATATGTAAAAAGAGAGAACCCGTGGAAGTCAGGACGCGATGGGCCTCGACCATGCGCGGGCGGAGGAAGCCGATGTAGTCGTCGAAGAGATCGGCGTAGATGGGGGTAGAGGCGAGCTTCTCGGTGCGATAGCGGTTGCCGCCAAAGCCGGTGCGGTCGCCCGCGGCGTCTCGGATGGTCTTGATGCGGGTGCGCTTTTGAGTGACGCCGGTGTTGAAGGGCGGGTCGATATAGATGAGCTCGACGCTGGCGCCGCGGAGATTGCGCAGTGCGGAGAGATTTTCGCTTCGGATGATGCGGTTTGGGACGCGGGGCTGGACGCGAGTCTGGACGCTATTCAATGGTTGCTCCGAGGTAAGTCTATTACCGAGTGCGGTTGATTATCGAACGGGCTTGGCCCGATATGTATCGAGCCTGCTAGACTTTGCCTTTTATGGGAGAGTAGCTGTATGAGTGCATCGCAAGATCGGCTGGGTGTGGTTGGCGCAGGAACCATGGGCAATGGCATCGCGCATGTGTTCGCGCGTGCGGGGTTTGGGGTGACGCTGTATGAAGTGAGTGAGCGGGCGCTGGAGCGGGGGTTGGCGGCGATTCGCACCAACCTGGACCGCGAGGCGGCCAAGGGCAAGATCGATCCGGCCGAGGCTCCGGCGATCTTTGCGAGGATTCGTCCCGTGCATAGGCTGCAGGACCTGAGCGCGTGCACGCTGGTGGTGGAGGCGGCGACCGAGCGGCTGATGGTGAAGCAGGAGATCTTTCGCGAGCTCGATGAGTTGCTGGGGCCGGAGGCGATCCTGGCGACGAATACGTCGTCGATCTCGATTACCAAGCTCGCGGCAGGGACGGGAAGGCCGGAGCGCGTGATCGGGATGCACTTCTTCAATCCGGTGTCGATGATGGCGCTGGTGGAGGTGATTCGCGGGTTGCAGACGTCCGATGCGACGTTCGCAACGGTGCGTGCGCTGGCGCTGGATGTAGGAAAGACGCCGGTTGAGGTGAACGATGCGGCGGGTTTTGTCTCCAATCGCGTGCTGATGCCGCTACTGAATGAGGCGATGTTCGCGGTGATGGAGGGCGTCGCGACGGCAGAGGCCGTGGATGAGATCTTTCGCCTGGGAATGGCGCATCCGATGGGGCCGCTGACACTGGCGGACTTCATCGGGCTGGATGTATGCCTGGATATTATGCGGATGCTCGAGGAGGGGATTGGTGATCCGAAGTACAGACCGTGCCCGCTGCTGATCCGTATGGTGGATGCTGGGTGGCTGGGGCGAAAGTCGGGCCGCGGGTTTTATAGCTACTAAAAAGAGGGGCATGGAGGGTTACGTTGGCAACCGAGTTGTATTACGAGGATTTGTATGTGGGCATGAAGTTTAACTCCACCCACAGCTACAAGGTGACCGCGGAGGAGATCAAGGAGTTTGCGGAGAGGTACGATCCGCAACCGTTCCATCTGGATCAAGCAGCCGGGGAGAGTTCGTTCTTCAAGGGGCTGGCGGCGTCAGGATGGATGACGGCGGCCATCGCCATGCGGCTGAGGGTTGAGTCGATCCGTATTGCGGGCGGCATCGTCGGAGCGGGTGTGGAGGAGATTCGGTGGACGGAGCCGGTGAGGCCAGGCGATTCGCTCCGGACCGAGGCGGAGATTCTGGGTTTGCGGCTTTCGAGATCACGACCGAATTTTGGGGTGGTGCGGTCGCGGACGCTGGTGTTCAATCAGCGCGACGAGATTGTGTTGCGGTCGGTGGTGAATTTTCTGGCACCGCTGCGCGGAGCAGCTTAGAGGAATCAGGGCGAAGTCCTGGTGGACGCCCAGGCCCCGGGCGCGGGTTTAGTCACAGGGATTCGGCGTATTTTTAAGTAGTGCGGATGACAGTGTTGGCATCGGGGTCGAAGGGCAATGCGACGGTGATCGCCGCGGGCTCGACGAGGATTCTTATCGATGCTGGGATGTCGTGCCGGGAACTGATGCGGCGCATGGCGCAGGTTGGGGAAGATCCTGAGGCGCTGGACGCGATTCTGATCACCCACGAGCATCTGGACCATGTGGCGGGGCTGTCCGTGCTGGCTCGCCGGCTGAATATTCCGGTGTTCTTTACCGAGCCGACGCATCGGGCCTGGGTGCGGATGCTGACGCCGCGCACGACCATGAGCTACGGGAAGTGGCTGGAACTGATGCAGCGTGAGAAGGAAGCTCGCGCAGAGGAAACGGCTGCGGCGCATATGTTGGCGGAGAGCGATGAGGTCTCGGCGGCTGGCTCGATGGAAGCCGAGTCTGCGGAGCTGTTAGCGGAGAGTGTGCCGGCAGCGGAGGGGGACACGGCTGCGCCGAAGGCCAAGGCCGATCCTGCGTTTCTGCCTGCGGTGGAGTACTTCCGAGCTGGGCACGGATTTTCGATTGGCGAGATCGACATCAATCCATTCAGCACTCCGCATGATGCGGCCGATCCGTGCGGGTTCGTCTTCCATGCGCGGTCGGAGTCGATTCAGATGGCGATCGCTACCGATCTGGGCTACATTCCTCCGAATGTGAAGATGGCGCTGAAGAGTGTGGACGTGCTGCTGCTGGAGTCCAACCACGACCTGGAGATGCTGAAGAATGGGCCGTATCCATGGTCGGTGAAGCAGCGGGTGCTGTCGCGTGTGGGGCATCTGTCGAATGCGGCGGCGGCAGAGTTTCTGCTGCGTGACTACGATGGCGGCGCCCACACAATCGTTCTGGGCCATCTTTCGGAGCAGAACAATCTGCCAGAGCTGGCGCGGCTGGCGGCTGAGCAGGCGATTGGAGACCGGTTGAGCCTGCTGGGGAATCGCGTGGTGCTGGCCGCACAGGATGCGCCGCTGGAACCGATTTGCCTCTAGAGGGCTGCTTTCATCGGAACGAGCATTTGGAACGCGTCGGGTGGGCCTTTCATCGAAACCTAGAATCGACTAAGATAACTAAAGCATCGATAGATTCATGGCGACAAATACAACTCACTCTCGACAACATGGCCAAGACACCTGCAATGATCAGGTTGTAGGTGCGATTCTTTCCGGTTGGCGATACGACATTTCCGAGATCTCGCCTGATCTGCGCTTGGACTACGAGGCGCATCTCTACAACTGTCCGCACTGCCGGCGACGGCAGCGGGTGCATCGCACGTGGGACGTGATGCTGCTGGCGATAACGACGCTATCGTTTGCCGCGTTCCTTCTGGCCGCGCTGGTAATGCATCGCGTTGAGGCGATGAGCCATATCAGCAACATTCACCACCTGCAGCTGCATGATCAGGGTGCCGCAGCGCTGCTGCGCATCCCTACCAGTGTGACGATCAGTCTCGAGGTCTTGGCAATTGTCGGCATGGTGATCTCGATGCTGCTGTGGACGCTGGTAACGATTACAACGCCGATTCCAAGCATGGTCTCCACGGTCTTCCGCGAGCGTATCTCGCCGGAGTTGCGCGAGCGGCTTCGTAAGCAGACTGTCTGAGCCAGACTTGCACCCACAATCGTGACGAACCTTTCCCAGACTGAAGCATCAATCGCCGCAGCGGAAGCCGCGCTGAATGGTGTTGCGCCTGTCGACCCCGCGAGGCCCAGAAAGTCCGGGAGGTCGGTTTCGCTCTCGGAATATCCAGCAACCTATCTGCTCATGGCCATCAACTTCGCAGTGTTTGCGGCGATGTTCAGCTCCGGTCCGGTGATCGGGCTGATTCATCAGCATGACTGGGCGGGGATTTTGACGGCGTCGTTCGATGTCGATACGCTGGTTCGCTTTGGGGCGAGCGCATCTCCTCTGATCCAGCAGGGACAGTGGTGGAGGCTGGTTACAGGCACATTCGTGCATGTGACGATCCTGCATATCGCACTGAACATGTGGTGCCTGTGGAACCTGGGGCTGTTCGGCGAGCCGCTGCTGGGCAAGCAGGGGTTAGTGGCGGTATATCTGCTGACCGGCACGGCGGGGATGATGTTTTCGTATACGTGGAGCGTCTTCAGCGGTCAGATGGGTTTGGTGGCAGGAGCCTCTGGAGCGGTGTTTGGCATTGCCGGTATTTTGATTGTGCTGCTGTCGAACCGCAAGCTCTCGCTGCCGTGGGACGAACTGCGTGGACTGCGTCGCCAGGTAATCTTTTTTGCCGTGGCGAACCTGGCAATTGGCATGACACCGGGGATGCTGGGGATGGCCTCGGCCAATCAACTGGCGCGGGTTCATCTGGACCCGGCAACGCTGCCGCGGATCGATAACACGGCGCACCTGGGTGGGTTTCTGAGCGGGCTGGCCCTCGGGCTTCCGCTGTTTCCACGGATGACCTCGGGGCGGCCGAGCTACCGTGCGAGGCAGAAGCTTACGTTTGCGTTCGCGACGCTCCTGCTCTGCCTGTTTGGGTATGCCTTGTCGAAGGTCCGCATTCCTTAAGTCTTACGGAGACAGAAAAGCCCCTGATGACAGGGGCTTTTGCTTTGCAGGCAGTTGGATGCTCTAGCTGATCGAAGTCGTCGCCGTAGCGGCGAATTTGCGCACCATGGCCAGCAACAGCTTGCGATCGCTCTCTGTCAGGTTCGCGGAGTAGCGTTGGACCTGGGTGAGGAAACGAATCTCGTCTTCGCTGAGCGTGACGCCGTAGGTCACCTTGACGGGATCTTCGGAGAAGAACTGACTGAGCGGCATGTCGAGCGATGCGGCAATCTTTTGCAGCGTTTCAATCGAGGGAACGGTGTGGCCGTTTTCCACGCGTGAAAGGTAGCACCGCAGCAGGCCTGTGCGCTTCTCAATGTCCCCTTGCGACATCCCGCGCTGCAGGCGGAAGTCGCGGATCGTAGCTCCGATATGGATTGGAGTCGGCTCGGATCCAACGAACTGCTCTTCCAGCATTACTGTGTGCATATTTGCCATTAGCGGTAAAGTAACTATCGCGAGCCAGTGTGGCAAGGGCTAAGTGCAGAATATCGCTGAATTTGTACCATCCCAGATTCGTGCACGGGACGGCACTTTAGCCCGGAAGCACCCGAAGCCTCCTATCCCATATATATGCCACCATTTACGTCGAGGGTGTGGCCTGTGATATAGCCAGCGGCGTCGCTGGCGAGGAATGCGACGGCGGCTGCGATGTCTGCGTCGGTGCCGTAGCGCGCCAGGGGAATCTGGGTGAGGATGCTCGCCCTCTGGGCTTCGGTTAGTTCCTCGGTCATGGCGGTCTGGATGAATCCGGGGGCGACGGCGTTGACCGTGATGCCGCGGCTGGCGAACTCGCGGGCGAGGGATTTGGTGAGGCCGATCATGCCGGCCTTGGAGGCGGAGTAGTTGACCTGACCTGCGGCGCCGATCTCGCCGACGACCGAGGTGATGTTGATGACTCGGCCCCAGCGGGCCTTCATCATGGAGGAGATGACCGCCTGCGTGAGCAGGAAGGCTCCGGTCAGGTTGGTGCGGAGGACTGCTTCGAAGTCCGAGAGCCTCATGCGCAGAGCCAAACCGTCCTTTGTGATGCCGGCATTGTTGACGAGGATCTCGACTTTTCCGAGGTCGGCGAGGACGGATTTAGTGCAGAATTTTATGGATTCCTCGCTGCTGACGTCGAGTGCGTAGACCTTGGCGTGGCCACCCGCGGCGGTGATTTCGGCGGCGACGGCCTCGAGTTTGGCTACAGACCGGGCAGCCAGGGCGACGGTGGCGCCAGCCTTGGCGAGCTGAATGGCGCAGGCGCGGCCGATGCCCTGGCTGGCACCGGTAATCAGTGCAATTCTTCCTGACAGTCTCTGCCCGTCCCCTGACAGCCCAAGGCTGTCCTTCATGTCCTGCTGGCTCAAAATAGCCTCCATATATTGTTTCCACCATTAAAACATCGCAAGCGCGATATTCTTGTGCGAGTTATGACCGACAGCCACAAGCAGCAAGCCGAACAGAAGCCCTCGCAGAATATCACCGAAGTCTACGCCATTTACGGCGCTGAACCCGAGGTCCTCGCCTACGCGATGGCCAAGTACTCGCGATCGTCGCTGACGATGCGCGAGTCGCTGACCGAGATCAGCTCGCAGCGAGCCGAACAGTTTCTCAACACGTTTTACTTCCAGTATGGCCATCGATCGATCGCCGACCTCGCCCACATTGCATTCGCCGTGGAGCGGCTGAGCCTGCTGGCGGCGGTGGCGCTGGTCGATGAGACGCGCTGGGATGGGCAGGAGCGCTCGACGCGATATCAGGACTTCCGAAGGTCGGGCTGGTATACGCCGCATCTGGAAGGGGAGCACCGCTCGGCCTATACAAGAGCCGTTGAGGGTCTATTTGCCTCCTATGACGAGCTGAGCGTAGGGATGTTCGAGGCGCTCAAAGCCATAATTCCGCAGCCTGAGGAGATGAAGACAGAGTTGTATTCGCGGACGCTGAAGGCTCGAGCGTTCGATGCGGCGCGGTATCTGCTGCCGCTGGCGACGAATACTTCGCTGGGGCAGATTGTGAATGCACGCACGCTGGAGACGCAGGTGTCGCGGCTGCTCTCCAGCCCGTTCACCGAGATTCGCGAGCTGGGCGTGAAGCTGCGAGCGGCAGCGAGCGAGCCAGCGTGGAATGTGCAACGCGACAAGCTAGAGGAACTGGCTGGCGAGGGTGTCGTGAATGCGGAGGCGACCGCCCAGATCCTCAACGAGCTGATGCCGCCGGTGCACGCTGCTCCGACGCTGGTCAAGCATGCCGAACCGAATGAGTACCAGATTGAGAGCCGCAGGGAACTCACACAGGCCGCCCAGGAGCTAATGAACGGCGTGGAGATCTATCCGGCGCCGATCGTGGATCTGCTGGATGACGAAGAGCATCTCGAGGTCGAGCTGGCGACGTCGCTGCTGTATCCGTTCTGCCACTATTCGTATCGCCAGCTGCGTGGAGCTGTTGGGGCGTTGGGCGAGACGCGGAGGAACGAACTCCTGAAGCTGGGCACGGCGCACCGCGGACGGCATGATGAGTTGCTGCGCTCGTTCCACTCCGGGCACGGGTTCCGCTTCGACATCCTGATGGACATCGGCGGCTTCCGCGACATGCACCGGCATCGGCGGTGCGTGCAGCTGATCCAGGAGTTCACGGACCTGCATGGGTACGATGAGCCGGTGTGCCCGGGGCAGCCAACGCTGGCCGCGGCGGGGCTGCAGACCGCCTACAAGACCGCGATAGAGGCCGCGTTTGCAGCGTACCGGGCGTTGCGGGATAGTGACGAGGTGGAGGCTGCACATAGCGCGCAGTATCTGCTGCCACTGGGCACGCGCTGTCGAGCGATGTTCAAGATGGACTTTGCCGAGGCGCTGTATATCGCGGAGTTGCGGTCGGGGATTGCGGGGCACTTCAGCTACCGGCGCGTGGCATGGGAGATGTATCAGGCGATTGCGGCGCGGCACCCGGCGCTCGCAGGGCTGTTCCGGATCGAGGATGTGAATCTGCCAGTGGATCTGCTGAAGCGGTGAGGCATGAAATTGCGCTGACCACGAATGCGGTCGTGACTGGGTCAAGGTAACGGAAGCGGCTCATTCGAAAAGCGTAACCAGGGTGGGCTCAAAACGTCCCATGATGTTCGCGTGGATGTCCACAAGGATCTTCGCCTTTCTTTTGCTTTTTGGCGAACGAGGATGCTACTATCGGTTGTTACTTCAACCTGTCAATACCCACTGAGGAGATCAATATCGTGGCCGACGACCGCAGCAAAGCCATAGAAACCGCACTTGCGCAGCTTGATAAGCAATTTGGCAAAGGGTCGGTGATGCGGCTTGGAGCGAAGGAGGCGATTGGTCCGATCGCGGTGATTTCGACGGGTTCGATCTCGTTCGACGCTGCGCTGGGGGTGGGCGGTGTGCCGCGCGGTCGCGTGATCGAAATCTTCGGGCCGGAGAGCTCGGGTAAGACGACGATTACGCTGCAGATTATCGCCGAGGCGCAGAAGAACGGCGGCCTGGCCGCATTCGTTGACGCCGAGCACGCGCTCGATCCGGCGTATGCCAAGAAGCTCGGCGTTGACGTGGACAATTTGCTGGTGAGCCAGCCGGACTATGGCGAGCAGGCGCTGGAGATTGTAGAGGCGCTGGTGAAGTCGGGCGCGATCGATGTGCTGGTGGTGGACTCGGTTGCAGCGCTGGTGCCGAAGGCGGAGCTCGACGGCGAGATGGGCGACTCGCACATGGGGCTGCAGGCGCGGTTGATGTCGCAGGCGCTGCGCAAGCTGACCGGGACAGTCTCGAAGTCGCGCACCTCGCTGATCTTTATCAATCAAATACGCGAGAAGATCGGCGTGATGTTCGGCAATCCGGAGACGACCACCGGTGGTCGCGCGCTGAAGTTCTACTCGTCGGTTCGTATCGACATTCGCCGCATCGGTGCAGTGAAAGAGGGCGACGTCGTTGTCGGCAATCGCACCAAAGTGAAGATCGTGAAGAACAAGGTGGCGGCGCCGTTCCGCGATGCCGAGTTCGACATCCTGTACGGCGAGGGCATCTCGCGCGAGGGCGACACGCTCGACCTCGCAGTGGTGAACAACATCGTCGACAAGTCGGGCGCGTGGTACAGCTACCAGGGTGAGCGCATCGGGCAGGGACGTGAGAACGTGCGCGGATTCCTCAAGGAAAACAAGGAGATCTTCGGGCGCATCGATACGGAGCTTCGTAAGAAGCTGGGCATCAAGGCGCTGACCGAGGCCGACGTCCCCGAAGTCCCGGAGAATGGTCCGGAGCAGGCTGTCGCTGCGGTGAAGACGAAGCGCGGGTAGTTGCGGCTAAGTGGTGGCGCCTCATGCGGGAGGCGCCCCGTAGCCCTCTCTTACAGCTTGTAGGCGCGGCGCGCCAGGTTGCTGGTGAGGTCCTGGGCGATCTCGAAGGCTTCATCTTCGTTCAGACGGTGCTCAACCACCAGTCGTGCGAGAAACGAACAATCCACGCGGCGCGCCACGTCATGCCGGGCCGGTATGGAAAGAAACGCGCGCGTATCGTCGTTGAATCCCACCGTGTTGTAGAAGCCCGCAGTCTCGATCACCGATTCGCGAAATCGCATCATGCCCTCTGGGCTGTCGTTGAACCACCACGGCGGACCAAGGCGCAGGCACGGATAATGTCCCGCCAGCGGCGCGAGTTCACGGCTGTAGGTCGACTCGTCGAGCGTGAACAGGATAATCGTCAGGTCGGTCTCATTGCCGAAGAGGTCCAGAAGGGGCCGGAGCGCCTCTACGTAGTTGGTCGGCGCAGGAATATCCGCGCCCATGTCGCGGCCAAACTTACGGAAGAGTTCCAAGTTATGATTCCGTACGCTTCCGGGATGAATTTGCATGACCAGACCATCGTCCAGGCTCATGCGAGCCATCTCCGTCAGCATCTGCGCACGGAAGAGCTCTTCCTCCTCCAGGCTGGCACGGCCTGTACTCACCTTCGCAAACAGCGCAGCACTGGCGCCGCTGGAAAGATTGGCCGTGTTTGCGGTTGGATGTCCGTGATCGGTGGCGGTGCAGCCGAGCGAACGGAACCGTTCGCGTTCCTGCCGCAGCGCCGCCAGATAGCCCTGCCAGGTCGATGTGTCTTCGTCGGTCTGTTCGCCCAGTTTCGCGATGTTCTCTGCAAATCCGGCGAACTCGGGATCGACCACGGAATCGGGGCGGAAGGTGGGCAGCACGCGGCCGCTCCAGCCCGACTCGCGAATGGCGATGTGGTCGGCGAGAGAATCGAGAGGCGAATCCGTGGTTGCAAGTACCTCGATATGAAACCGCTCGAACAGGGATCGCGGCAGGAACTCCGGCGTTTGCAGTTTGGAGGAGATCGTATCGAAGTAGAGATCAGCGGTCCGTGCTGTCAATCGGTTCTCAAGCCCAAAGAGCTCCTGAAAGGCAAAATCCAGCCACAAGCGCGTAGGCGTTCCGCGAAAGAGATAGTAGTGCTCCGCGAAGATGCGCCACACCTTGCGCGGGTCGCTGATGTTCTCCACGTCAATCTCAAGCGCGTCGAGCGAAACGCCCTGGCTATAGAGCATGCGATGCACGTAGTGGTCCGGTTGAATAAAGAGCTTCGCTGGGTCGGGGAAGGCTTGGTTCTTCGCGAACCAGGCAGCCTGCGTATGTCCGTGCGGACTCAGTATCGGCAACTCGCGCACGCTGGCGTAGAGTTGCCGGGCTATGGATCGGGTAGCGGGATCTGCGGGGAAGAGTCGATCGTCGTGAAGCAAAGGCATAATAGGCTCCGAGAGAGAGAATTACACGTTTGTCAGAAGCGATTGTCAACGCGGCCCATCTCACGCTACAGCCTACGGTCGCTGCAGATAGCGCTTTATGTGCAAAGGTTGGTTGTCTCAGAGGATCTAGCAGCCTTCGCTTGCGCGAAAATAGCGTGATGGCCCTTACGCGCGCAGACCGGGAGTGGATCGAGCAGCTCGCACGCGCCTCCGGCTTCGATCTTGCCGGTGTTGCCAGCGTCTCCGATCCCGCGAGTGCCATTGCCGTTGAGGATGACCGCCGCTACGCGCAATGGATCGATGCCGGCCGCGCGGGCGAGATGGAGTATCTGAAGAGCGCTGATGAATCGGGCGACTACCTGCGCGGAAACCTGCGCCGAGCGATGCCCTGGGCGCGCTCAGTCATTGTCTGCGCGGTAAACTACAACGCTCATGCGCCGCTGTCGATTGAGTCTGCGGATGCAAAGGCAGGATGGATCGCGCGCTACGCGTGGAGCGGTCGTGAAGATTCGAGCGCGGGCAGCGACTACCACGATGTCCTCCTGCCGCAGCTGCGGGTCATCGAGGCGGAACTGAAGCAGCGCTTTGGCGACATCGGCGAGACGCGCTGCTACGTCGACACGGGGCCGCTGGTGGAGCGGGGCTACGCAGAGCGTGCGGGCATAGGTTGGATCGGCAAGAATACCTGCATCCTCAACCAGCAGCAGGGCTCGTGGCTGCTGCTCGGCGTGATCGTCACGTCGCTGGAGCTCGCGCAGGAGGCCTGGAGCGTGCCCGCAACCGACCGCTGCGGCAGTTGCACGCGCTGTATCGACGCCTGCCCCACCAACGCGCTCATCACCTCGCAGGACGCGCAGTCCCCGCTGGACGTGCAGTCCCCGCGCCACATGGACGCCTCGCGGTGCATCGCCTATCTCACCATCGAAAAGAAAGGGAGCATCCCGGAAGACCTGCGCCCGCTGATGGGCCGCCAGGTCTTCGGCTGCGACATCTGCCAGGACGTCTGCCCCTGGAATCGCAAGGCCACTGTCTCGGAGGCAGGCCCGCTTCCACCGCGCCGCGAGCTGATCAACCCGGCGCTGGATTGGCTTGCAGCGATGGATGGCCCTGCCTTCAATCGCGTCTTCCGCGGCTCACCGCTGGAGCGTACGCGCCGCAAACGCATATTGCGCAACGTGGCGATCGCCATGGGCAACAGCGGCGACGCGGATTTTCTTGCTCAGCTCGACTCCTGGGCTGCAAGCGAGGACACGATGCTTGCCGAAGCCGCAGCGTGGGCTGCTGCTCGTTTGCGTGGATCGTTTCCCACGATTTCCGAAGGTTTCGCAAACCGTCAGCGACCAGCCAAGTAAACTGGTCTCATGCGCTTCGGAAAATACCGCATCGTTCACAGGAAATCACCGGGCGAAGCTAAAAAACACACAGAGGCAAAAGAATCCATTCGGGAGAGCCGCGCTGAGGAGGCTCCTGGCAGTGGGCCAGAGACTATTGCCGGGAAGGAGACGGTCGAACCTTCGCTGGTGGCTGCGGCGGCTGTGCCAGTCGATGCGAGCGGCACATGGCAGCAGATCGTAGCGCTCGCCCGCTACATGACCAAGACAGAGGTTCATACCTACGCCTTCAGCGTGGCCGCGCAGGTCATCCTTTCGCTGTTTCCATTTATCGTGCTCCTCTTGACGGTCGCGCAGCGCGTCTTCCACTCCCCCAGGTTGGTCGACGTCGTCGGTCAGATGATGTCGAGCTTTTTGCCCAGCAATCAGGATTTCGTCATGCGCAACATGCGCGTCCTGGCATTTGCACATACCAAGACCAAGATATTCTCTGTCGTCATGCTGCTGATCACCACCACGGGCGTGTTTCTGCCGCTCGAGGTCGCGCTGAACAGCGTGTGGGGCGTGCGCAAGAACCGCAATTACATTCACAATCAGATCGTCTCGCTGGGCTTGGCGACCGGTGTTGGCGTGCTCGCGATGGCCTCGGTCGCCCTGAGTGCGGCGCAGCGATCCGTCATGGATTTCATCTTTTTCGGCCACACCAACAACTTTGTCTTCACCTTCATCGCCGATAGCTTCCTCAGAATCTGCGCCGTCTTCGCCAGCATTGGCCTGTTCTTCCTGATCTATTGGGGATTGCCGAACCGCAAGATACCCGCGCTCGCCGTGCTGCCGACTGCGATCGTCATGGGTGTGCTGTGGGAGATCGCCAAGTACCTTTACATCCTGGCGCTGCCGCACCTGGACTTTCGCTCAATCTACGGGCCGTTCGAGGTGTCGGTCGGGCTGATCATGTGGGCGTTCGTCAGTGGCCTGCTGCTACTGGCGGGAGCGTATGTCTCGGCCACGCGCCAGGCGCTCCGAGAGGCCCGCCGGGCCGACATCGCACGCGAAGAAGCTGATCTTTGAGTCTCTAGCGCTTTGCGTGGAAAGACTTCACCACGATGTCATTTGCGTGGCCGCCGGAGGGCAGCATGGTGAACAGAGTGGGCCCGTCCTTACTCTGAGTGCGGATCACAGCGACATCGGCAGAGCCGGAGTCCGCTATCAGCAGCAGGTGCTCGTCGGCGGAGAAGGCGATGGAATCGGGATGCGATCCGGTGCGCACACTGGCCTCCACATGGCCGTCGTCGATGCTGTACATCGCAGCTGAATCCGCTCCGAAGTTCGTGACCCACAAGCTCGAATTATCCGCGCTGATGACAGCGCGCGAGGGCTTCGATCCGATCATGTACGTACCCAGCACCTCGTTCGTCCACGTCGAGATCTCCGAGATGCTGTCGGAGCCGAAGTTGGTCGTAAAGACCTCGCCGCCATCCGGCTTGACCGCGATATGTGTCGGTGTCTTACCCACGTCGAGAATGCACAGCAGATGGTCGTGCTGCAGTGAAGGTTCCTGTTTGCCGCGCCACGAATCCGCCGAAGCGGCCAGCCACACGACCATCACCTGGTATGTCCCCGAGCAGGCAACGAAGGCCTTCGATCCCGACTTAGGCTCACCGGCAGAGTTGGCCACGACGGCAACGTCGGTCGCGCCGGTGCACCCTGGGAAGGCTTCTCGCAACTGCAGCGGATGCTCCCTTGAGTCGGTGATTGAATAGACCGAGAGGCTGCCGGCGATCCGGTTGCTGACCACCAGCGTGCGATTGTCCGGCGCGACGCGCGCGACGCCCGGACCCTCGCCGGTCGCAGCAACGGCGATCTCGCGGCGCTTGTCCAGATCGAGAACGCTAACGGTGTTTGAGCCGGAGTTGGCCACGTAGGCACGCTTGCCGTCCGGCGCAACATCGATGAAGTATGGCGTCCGGTGTACATCGATTGTCGCGGCGACGCGGTTGGTGGCTGCGTCGATCACCGTCACGGAATCGCTCCCGGCATTTACCGCATAGACCTCATTGCGGACCGGATTCACCGCTAAACCTGTCGGCTGCCGGCCCACCTGCAATACGCGGTCCTGGAGCAGATCGACAAGGTCGAGCACGGTCACGGTGTTGGCTGCGCCGTTGGAGATGTAAGCAAACTCGTGATAACTCGCCGGATAACTGGGAAAGCGATTTCGTCCGCAGCCGCTAAGAGCCAGCGGCAACGGGAGCAGTAAGATGAGCGCGCGCCTGGACAAGGCGTGGAGGCGCCGGGCAGGCTTCATGCGCGGCTCTTGCGCCATTGCACGGCGAGCCATGTGCCGTACCCGAACTGTAGCAGCCAGACGACACAATAGGCATAGACGAGATGGCGCTGCGAAAGCGTATGGAAGGGAATCATCGGGTCTCCTAAAATGCGGTGCCAGGTTCATTGCCCAGAAAGCCGAGCGCGCGGGCGTTGGACTGACGTTGGAGGCGGCGCTCAATGGCATAGCGCAGGCCGAGTATGAGGGCCCCCCACATCGCCCATGCGAGCATATTCCAAAGCACGGCGGGGACCATGCTGGGGTCGATACCAGAGTCCGACCCGCCACCAAACACCGCCGCCGGATGCTGCGTGCGCCACCAGCGGATCGACATAAAGCAGATGGGAACGTCGATGGCCGCGAAGATCGCCAGGACCGCGGCAATAACGGCTGTCTGTCCGGTCGCCGAATACCGTCGCACCAGCAGATAGCTGACGTATAGCAGCCACAGCAGCAGGTAGGTGGTCATGCGCGCATCCCAGGCCCACCAGATGCCCCAGGCTGCGCGTCCCCAGAGCATGCCCGTTGCAAGGCCAATGGTCGCGTAGAGCACCGTCACCTCGGCAGCTGCTAGCGCGAAAGCATCCGCCGCCGCCGCACGCTCGACATTCCGGTTGCGCCAGAATAGGTACAGCAGCGACGCGCCGCAGTTCAGATACGGGAATATGAAGCTCAGGATCGTGTGCGGCAGGTGGTAGAAAAAGACGCGATACAGGTTACCCATCGTCGCTTCGGTAGGTGCGGTCATGGCCTTATAGAAGCCAAAGACCAGCATGATGAGAGTCAGGGCAAACCAAGCGAGGGCCCATTTCGGCATAGATCCGGGAGATTTTCGAATATTAGTCACCGTCCATGATTTTATCTTGTTGCTGTCCTGTGCAACATCTTCTGGGCCCACTAATCGGCGCTAAGAATCGTCTGAAACAACAGGACGCATGCGGTCGTGAAAACAACCACGTAGGCGACGAGTACCTTGATCCACAGCGTCGGCTCGAACTCGCCTGTAAGTACTGCCGTGGTGGCCTGTATCATCGCCAGCAGCGCAGGCATGGAGATGGGCAGCAGCACCAGCGGAAGCAGCGTCTCCCGGTTGCGGGAGCGGAGGCTGAGAGCGGCGAAAAACGTCCCATTCACCACGAGCGCCCACGTTCCCAGCGGAAGGATGATGAGCAGTTTCCATGTCTCGCCCAGCGGATGAAGGTTGTAGAAGATCGTGAAGATTGGTGCAAGCACAACTTCGACCGCAATCACAAAAAGAAAGTTCGCCAGCGCCTTGCCGACAAACAGCGCGGATGCAGGCGCAGATGAAAGGCGATGCGCATCCAGGACATTGTTGTTGGTCTCGCGCGCCCAGGACTGATTCAGCGCAGTCATTGCGGCGAAGAGCAGGGCAACCCATAGCAGCCCGCCGCTGATCTGCCGTGTCATCGTTGGGTAGGACGCCGGGTCAAACGCCATGGCCAGCACCACGACCACCAGCAGCGCGAAGAACAGCATGCCGTTGATCGAGTCCTTCGTGCGCCACTCCAGACGCAGATCCTTGCGCAGATGCGTGAGGACGTGCTGCGCGTAGTTCATGCTTGGCCTCCGGGGATGGAAGTCTTGGTAAGGTCCGCGAGTTTCGCGTTCGTCGCGCGCAGATAATCTGTTGGCGCAAGTACGATCTGCAATCCGCGTTGTCCGGCCGAGACCGAGATGACGTCAAACAACTCAATGGCCTCGTCTGCAAAAGCAGGGAAGGGCTTCTTTGCGGCGAGCACGGTGACACCGCCCCGGATATATCCGGTGAGCGGTTCGACGTCCTTCAGCGCTACAAGTTCGACCTTGCGCGTGCCCGCGACCGCAGCCAACTTCTTCAGGTCGAGTTCGGAGTCTCCCGGCACAACCGCGAACAGATGCTCGCCTTCGGCTGTCTGTGTGACCAGCGTCTTGAAGACCTGCTCTGCGGGTAAACCGATTTTGCGAGCGCCCGAGACCGCCGTAAGATCGTCCGGATCGACCTCGTACGATCGCAGTTCATAATGAATGCCGAGAGCGTCGAGTTGCCGTACCGCGTTCGTCTTGCCTGGGTGGATTGTCTTGCCTGCGTGGCTCATGAAGCAGCGGTTCCAATCTGCGACACAAGCCGCCCCTCGCGCAGGGTAATGGTGGTCTGCGCGAGCGGTCGCGCCAGCTCGGCCTGGTGTGTCGTCAGCATCAGCGTGCGAGCCAGTCCATTGCTTCCAGGCTGCGCCACATACGTCAGCAGCCGCTCGATCATGCTCTGCGCCGAGCCGACATCAAGATTGGAGAAGGGTTCGTCGAGCAGCAGCAGATCGGGCTCCGATAGCAGCACCCGGGCCAGGGAGGCTCGCTGCCGCATACCCTGCGAGTATTCGCCCAAGCGCCGCGAATTCGTCGGCTCGAGGCCGACCTCGAGCAACGCCGCGGCTGCTTTTTGTTCGAGTACGCCGCGTCCTTCGCCGCCTTTGTGCAGGCTGCCAAAATATGTCAGGTTTTCAAGCCCCGTAAGCTCGTCGTAAAGCATCGTCGCGTGGCTCATATAGGCAACGCGTCCGCGCTGGTCCTTCGGGCCTTCGCCGAATATCGCGACGCTGCCGTAACTTGGCGAGGTAAGACCGGCGACCAGCTTCAGCATGGTCGATTTGCCTGCGCCATTCTCGCCCAGCATCACCACACTTGAGCCGGCAGCCAGCGTGACGGAGACCTCACGCAACGCGACGAAGCTGCCATACAGCCGCGAAACGCGGGTCAACTCTACAGCTGGCGCCGCAAGGGCAGTAGATGTCTCAGCGGCTTCGGCTCGGAGGTCGTTGGTTGTCAGCATATCCTGTAAGTGAGTATAGAGCCACGTCCGCCGTCGCATGCTGCTGTGGAAAGCATGGTTGCAAACTCCGGGGTTCGGTGATAAAAGTTAAAGTATTCCTCTCGCTACGGCGGGTCGAATTTCATGCAGAGTGGTTGAGGGACGAGCCCTGTGACGCCACGACAACCGGACAGAACAGAGTACCGGTGTCAACTCTCTCCTGGCGACAGGGTACATGAGATTCGGTGGAAGCAGACCCGTATCTGAGGCTGTACTCCACGACTCTCTGTACCCCCCTTCCAGATCAATAGAGAGCGGCTCTCAGGACCAGGACCCTTCGACCATCGGAGTCGAACAATGGTTTCTTCTTGTACGAAGTATGAGCTGCGCTGCAACGAATGCGGCAAAAGCTATGGCAATCAGCCGCTTTCGGCTTGCGCGGATTGCCTCGCCCCGCTCGAAGTTCAATACGATTTGGAGTCCGTTCGCGGCCGCTTCACACGCGAAACCATTGCTGCGGGGCCAGCCAACATCTGGCGCTACAAAGAACTCCTGCCGATCCCCGAGGGCTTTCTGCCCGACCTGCCTGTGGGCTTCACGCCGCTGGTGCGCGCAAAGAACCTCGGCAAGCGCATTGGCGCGGATAATCTCTACGTGAAAAACGACGCTGTCTGCTTCCCGACGCTCAGCTTCAAAGACCGGGTCGTCGCGGTCGCGCTGGCTAATGCGCAGGCCTTTGGTTTCACGACGGTCGGTTGCTCCTCGACCGGCAATCTGGCCAACTCCACCGCAGCGCAGGCGGCGCGTCTCGGCCTCAAGGCTTGCATCCTGGTGCCCGCCGACCTCGAAGCTGCAAAGATCCTCAATACCCAGGTCTACGGCGCGCGCCTGGTGCGCATCGATGGCAACTACGACCACGTCAACCGCCTCTGCACACAGATCGCCGACGAGTACAACTGGGGCTTCGTGAACGTGAATCTTCGCCCCTACTACGCCGAGGGTTCGAAGACCGTCGGCTACGAGATCGCCGAGCAACTCGGCTGGCGTCTGCCCGACAACATCGTCTGCCCCATGGCCGGCGGCAGCCTCATCCGCAAGATTCGCAAGGCGTTCAAGGAACTCATCGCCCTCGGCCTCGTCGAGCCCAAGGAGGTGCGCTTCTTTGGAGCGCAGGCCACCGGCTGCTCGCCCATCTCGCACGCCGTCAAGAACGGCTGGGACTACATCGAGCCGCAGCGTCCAAACACCATCGCTCGCTCGCTCGCCATCGGCAATCCCGCCGACGGTCCTGCGGCAGCCAAGATGATTCAGGAGACCGGCGGCTGGGCTGAGGATGTGTCTGATGTAGAGCTTGTGTCGGGCATTCAAGAACTCGCCGAGACCGAGGGCATCTTCACCGAGACCGCGGGCGGTGTTACCACCGCCGTAGCCGCCCGGCTGTACTCGCAGGGGCGCATCTCGCGCGACGAGACCACCGTCGTTTGCATCACCGGCAACGGCCTCAAGACCACCGACGCGCTGGAGGGCCGCTTCGCCACCGAGCGCGCCGTCAAGCCAAAACTCGCAGCCTTCGACGAGTACATCCGCGCGGTCGACGGGAAGCTTATCGGAGTGAAAGAAGATGCCGAGCTGGTGCTCGCAGGAGGCCCACGTTGAGCGTGAAGATCGTGTTACCCACCGCCCTGGCTCGCCACACCGATGGCCAGAAGTCGTTTGAGTCCGAGGCCGGCAATCTCCCCGGGCTGCTCGCAGAGTTCGACACGAAGTTTCCCGCGCTCGCCAAGAACGTGAGAGATGAGAACGGCAAACTGCGCCGCTTCGTCAATGTCTACGTCAACGACGAGGACATCCGTTTCCTCGGCGGCGACACGCACCAGTTTGAAGACGGCGACGAGGTCATGCTCATCCCCTCAATCGCCGGCGGGTGCTGCGCGGACGGCGAGTAGCGCTTCGCGCAAAAGACACGACACGCTGCGGTGACGCGCTTACCTGGCGTTTTGCTATGATTTCCACATGGGCAGGACACTGCTGGTCCTCGCTGGGTGCTCGGTATTTCTCGCAGGCTGCGGTGTAGCTTCGCCGAGCTGCACCCTCACCGATATCCTTGAAGTGTCACCAAGCACCGCAACCGCAAACCACTCGGCTGCCCCGCCAGGAAATCAGCAGCAGTTTTCAGCCGTAATCCAACCGACGGGGCCGCCGGGCTGCCCGATCCCGCAATACGTCGCAGAGGCGTTCCCCCGTCTGGACGAACCCGGATCCGCTCGCCATCTCGATCAGTAGTGCGCAGAACCAGACCAATGGGCTGGCCACGTGCTTGACTGCAACGGTGCGGTAACGCTGACCGCGACAGTCGGTTCGGGCCAAAGCACTCAGACCAAGACGGTCTCACTCACCTGCCAGTAGAGATTCAGCTCCCAGAGACGCCATAGGCGTCCAGCCTGCGGCATGCCTCCGCGAGTTCGGGGTGCTTCTTCGCGAAGCAAAATCGCAGCAGATTCTCCCCAGGATTCACGCCCGCAGCATCGCTCGCAAAGAACGCCGACCCAGCGACTGCGGCAATTCCCGTGTCCGCCAGCAGCTTGCGTGCCTTCTGCTTCGCATCCGCTCCCGGAATGGCCGTCGCGTCCGCAAGCACGTAGTACGCGCCCGTCGGGATGGAAGGGGTCAGCCCTGCGCGTGTCAGCGACGCGCAGATCGCATCGCGCTTCCCCTGATACTCCTCCGCCAGGTCCGTGTAGAAGCTGTGTGGGAGTTGCAATAAACCAGCGGCCGCTCCGTGTTGCATCGGAGAAGGCGCACAGATGTAAATAAGGTCGTGGAAGTATCCGATCGCCGGAAGCCAGCGTTCACTCGCCGCAAGATAGCCCAGCCGCCAGCCCGTCACGGAAAACGTCTTCGAGAAACCGGAGATGGTAATGGTGCGCTCGGCCATACCTGGGATCGTCGCGATGCTGATGTGCCGCGCGCCGTCATAGATGAAGCATTCGTACATCTCATCGGTGAAGACAAAGAGATCATGCTCGATTGCGACCTCGGCAAGCGCTTCGAGTTCACTCTGCGTAAAGACCTTGCCCGAAGGGTTCGATGGGCTGTTGAGAATGATCGCGCGTGTGCGCGGCGTGATCGCAGCGCGCAGGCGGTCGAGGTCAAGGGCAAATTCCGGCGCCGTCAACTCAACAACCACCGGCGCGATGCGCATGGAATGCAGCGTACTGACGTGATAGCCGTAGAACGGCTCAAACACCACGCACTCGTCGCCTGGATTCAACAGCGCCAGCAGGGCAGCATTCAGCGCGCCCGTGGCCCCACTCGTCACGAGTACCTGCGTATTCGGGTCTACGCTGAGCCCGTTGAAGCTCGCAAACTTCTGCGCGATCGCATCGCGCAGCGGCGCGATGCCGTCGAGCCGAGTATAGATATTCTGGCCGGAACGAATCGCCTCGATCGCTGCCTCGACCACAGGATGCGGTGGGTCGGTATCGCAGACGCCCTGCGCCATGTTGATGCCGCCGACGTCCGAGCACGCGACCGACATGGCGCGTATCTCAGACTGGATAAAGTGCGGCGCCAGTTCACTAAGACGAAGATTGCCGGAGGGAGAGGACGTAATTATGGGCATAGAAAAGGCGCGCTGTTAGTGCACGCCTTTTATCTTAGCGAAGTTATTGCCGTCAGAGAAGCTATCAAAATCTGGCTAGATAATGTGGAGCAGCCATAGAATGATCACGATGATAAGAATCGTGCCGAGGCCGCCGCTGGGATAGTATCCCCAGTTGCGCGAATAGGGGTAAGTCGGAAAGGACCCGAAGAGAAGCAGCAGCAGAATAATGACGATGATCAGTTCCAAGACATACCTCCGATAATTAACACTTACAGGTAGATGCCTTCCACCTCGACACTGTTATCCACTGAACTCACAACAGAAAAATTATTAATCCAAGCAACGCGCCTTCGAAGAATTCCCTCTTACGTTGGGATGGTGGGCGCTCAGCGTTCAATCCCAAGCAAGGTGGCAAACGATGTTCTTACTCCTCGCTCTTCTCCTGGTCCTTGCATGGGCTGGCTTCTTCTTCCTCTTCCACGTAACCGCTCTCCTGATTCACATCCTCCTCATCTTCGCGGTGATCTCGCTTGTAGTGCATCTCGTCTCGGGACGCAAGGCGGCTTAGCTCCCATCCGCCAAAGCGCAATCGATCGCTACATAAAAAGCCGAACCCATCGGGCCCGGCTTTTTCTGTAGCGGATTTCTTTTTTAACAAACAACTACTGATGCGCAATGTTCGCTGCCGGCTCCTGCGGCGGAATTGGCGGAGGTGCATTCGCGGTCAGCGCCTCAGGCGTCTCTACAGTCAGCTTCTTCGGCCTGGTTACCAGCGCAATCTCCAGCACCTCATCCATCTGCTCCACCCAGTTCAGCTTCATCTCGTTCTTGATCAGGTCTGGAAGATCGGCCAGGTCTCTCTTGTTATCCGCCGGAAGAATTGCCTCGCGAATGCCCGCGCGATGTGCCGCGAGCAGCTTCTCCTTGAGGCCGCCGATGGGCAATACCTTACCGCGCAGTGTAATCTCGCCGGTCATCGCGATGTCGCGCCGCACCTCGATCTTGGTCAGTGCGCTTGCCAACGCGGTAGCCAGCGTGATGCCTGCCGACGGGCCGTCCTTCGGGATTGCGCCCTCGGGCACATGCACATGGATGTCCACATTGCGATAGAAGTCGCGCGGCAGCCCCAGATGATGCGCGCGCGAGCGAATATAGGTGAGCGCGGCCTGCGCGGACTCCTGCATCACGTCGCCGAGTTGCCCGGTCGCCGTCATCTTGCCCTTGCCGTCGAGCACCTGCACCTCGGTCTGTAGAATCGATCCGCCCATCTCCGTCCACGCCAGCCCGGTGACAAGCCCGATCTCCGACTTCTCCTGCACCTGTGAGTCCCGATACTTCGCAACGCCCAGCAGCGTGCTGAGCGACTCCAGTGTCACCGGCTCGACATGCTTGTTGTCTCCTACGACCTTGCGCGCAACCTTGCGGCACACATTGCCGATCTCGCGCTCCAGGTTGCGAACCCCGGCCTCACGCGTGTACGCACGAATAATCTCGCGCAGTGCATCGTCGGTAAAGTTGACCTGCACGCCCGTCAGCCCCGTTGCCTCGAGCTGCTTCTTCACTAGGTACTGCTTGGCGATCTCCAGTTTCTCCAGCTCGGTGTAGCCGGTGAGACGCAGGACCTCCATGCGGTCCTGCAGCGGGCCAGGAATCGTGTGCAATACATTCGCCGTCGCGACGAACAGCACCTGCGACAGGTCGTACTCCACGTCGAGATAATGGTCCTGGAACGTATTGTTCTGCTCCGGATCAAGCACCTCGAGCAGCGCCGAAGATGGGTCGCCACGGAAGTCCGAAGCCATCTTGTCGATCTCATCCAGCATGATCACCGGGTTCTTCGTCCCGGCCTTCTTCATCGCTTGAATAATCTGTCCAGGCAGCGCTCCGATGTACGTCCTGCGGTGCCCGCGGATCTCGGCCTCGTCGCGCACGCCACCCAGCGACATGCGCACGAACTTGCGCCCTGTGGCCTTCGCGATCGACATGCCCAGCGAGGTCTTGCCCACGCCCGGAGGCCCGACGAAGCACAGGATCGAACCCTTCGGGTTCTTCACCAGCTGCCGCACCGCGAGAAACTCGAGGATGCGGTCCTTGATCTTCTCGAGACCGTAGTGGTCTTGATTCAGTACCGTCTCGGCGTTCTCAATCGAGCGAATCTCCTTCGAGCGCTTCTTCCACGGCACGGCCAGCAGCCAGTCGAGATAGTTCCGGCTCACCGTCGACTCGGCTGACATCGGCGGCATTGCCTCGAGCTTCTTCAGCTCCTGCATGGCTTTTTCCTGCACCTCTTTGGTCATGCCGGCTTCTTCAATCTTCTTCTTCAGCTCGTCGAACTCGCTCTTCTCGCCGCGGCCAAGCTCCTTCTGGATCGCCTTGATCTTCTCGTTGAGGTAGTACTCTTTCTGCGCACGCTCCATCTGCCGCTTTACGCGCGACTGGATGGTGCGGTCCATGTTCAGCTTCTCGATCGCGATATCGAGCGTGTCCGCAATACGCGAGAGCCGCATCTCAGGATCGAAGACCTCGAGGATCTGCTGCTTCTCCTCAATCGCAAGCGGAAGGTTTGCCGCGATCACGTCAGCGAGCTTCGCCGGCTCATCTGTACGCAGCGCAGCGGCCGCCTCTTGATTCAACGACTGCTGCAGCTTGCCGTATTGCTCAAACAACTGGTGCACGCGTGCGACCAGCTGCTCTGTCGCCGGAGTAGATTGCAGCTCAACTGTGGAGGTCTGCACCGTTGCGACGAAGAACCCGTCGTCGTCGTTGATCTCGCTGGCCCGTGCGCGCTCCACGCCTTCGACCAACACCTTGATATTGCCGTCGGGCATGCGCACTGATTGCACGATATTGCCGATCACGCCGACGGTATAGATATCTTCGGCAGTGGGCTCATCGACGGACGCATCGTGCTGGGTCGCCAGGAAGATCCGGCGATCGCCGTTGAGGGCCTCTTCCAGTGCTCGAACGCTCGACTCGCGTCCGACTACAAAAGGTGCCATCATGTGCGGAAAGATGACCATCTCGCGGATGGGCATCATCGGAAGTTTGCGCTGAGCGCCGTTGAGGATGTCGCGTTCGTCGTTTGTCATGTGCCTCCCGATTAGACGTGTCTCGCGCAGGAACGATGCGTGCCCCGCTTGAACGGAATTGTACGCGCTTGCTAAAGAGGGAATTGTACAGAGTTTAGAGACCGTTGCAGAGATGAAAGAGCAACCAGAAACGGGCAGCCATTGGCTGCCCGTTTCTCGTTCCTAAGGTTCCGCTGAGATCAGCCGGCCTTTTCCAGTACCACCGGGAACATGATCTCGCGCGTGCGCACCATCTCGTCGGTGATGATGAGTTCCTTGATCTTCTTGTTGCCGGGCACGTGATACATCAAGTCGAGCATCAACTCTTCGAGAATCATGCGCAGACCGCGCGCGCCGACCTTGCGCTGCAGAGCCTCGCGTGCAATCTCGCCGACTGCCTCATCGGTCCACGTGACCTTCACGCCCTCATAGTCGAACAGACGCGCATACTGCTTCAGAATCGCGTTGCGTGGACGTGTGAGGATGTCGATCAGCGCAGCCTCATCCAGCTCATCGAGAATGCCGAGCACCGGAAGCCGCCCAACAAACTCTGGAATCAGGCCATACTTCAGCAGGTCTTGCGGCTCAGCTTGGCGCAGCAGTTCGGAGTCGCGCTGTGCGCGGATCGGCGTAACGAGGTCGCCTTCCTTTGAGATCGCCTCGCCGATGGCCTTGAAGCCCAGCGCCTTCTTGCCCACGCGCCGTCCAATAACCTTCTCCAGTCCCACAAATGCGCCGCCGCAGATGAACAGGATGTTCGTCGTGTCGACGATGGTGAACTCCTGGTGCGGATGCTTGCGTCCACCCTGCGGCGGAACGTTGGCGATCGTGCCCTCGAGCAGCTTCAGCAGCGCCTGCTGCACGCCCTCGCCCGACACGTCGCGGGTAATCGATGGGTTCTCGTCCTTGCGCCCAATCTTGTCGATCTCGTCGATGTAGATAATGCCTTGCTGAGCCTTCGCGACGTCGCCGTCAGCGGCCTGCAGCAGCTTGAGGATAATGTTCTCAACATCTTCGCCGACATACCCGGCCTCGGTCAGCGTCGTCGCATCGACGATCGCGAACGGAACGTCGAGCATCTTCGCCAGCGTCTGTGCGAGCAGCGTCTTGCCCGAGCCCGTCGGTCCGACCAGCAGAATATTCGACTTCTGCATCTCCACATCGTTGCCGCGAACCTTGTTCATCTGGATGCGCTTGTAGTGGTTGTAGACCGCAACGGCGAGCTTTTTCTTGGTCTGGTCCTGGCCGATCACGTACTCATCCAGAAACGCCTTAACCTCTGCCGGCTTGGGCAGATGCGCTGGCGCCGCACCCGGCTGCGCCTCGCCCTTGTCGTCCTCAAGGATGGAGTTGCACACCGCGACGCATTCGTCGCAGATATAGGCGCGGGGGTAGTCAGAGGGCGAGGAGATCAGCTTGGCAACTGCGTCCTGCGATTTATGGCAAAACGAGCAGCGGAGGGACTCTTCCGCGCCCCGGGAGGTCTTCATCGACAAGGTAAACTCCTTTGCACCCGCAGGGCGCAGGAACGCGCGACGGATACCAGCTACATCATTTATTTTACACCTGCGACCACGGCCATGGGGTGTCGGCAACAGGAGAAGATGTGTAACTGGATTCCCAGTATCGAATCGGATTCGAGGCCGTCCGAGGCAGGGAATTCAGCGCAAATGAGAAGGCATCACCCCTCCACGAAGTCCTGCGAAAGGATGAGGCGCATCTCTTTGTCGTTGCGCTAGGTCGTTCGCGGACGATCGATGATGTCATCGATAATCCCGTATTCCTTGGCCTGCGGCGAGTTCATGATGAAGTCGCGCTCCACATCGCGCTCGATGCGATCAAGCGGCTGGCCCGTACTGGCGCTCATCAGCTTGTTCGTGATCTCGCGGATGCGCAGAATCTCGCGCGCGTGGATGTCGATGTCGGTCGCCTGTCCGCTCAGCCCGCCCATCGATGGCTGATGGATCAGGATGCGCGAGTTGGGCAGAGCGAAGCGCTTGCCCTTCTTGCCCGCCATCAACAGGAACGCGCCCATCGACGCCGCCTGCCCGATGCAGAACGTCACCACATCGTTCTTGATGTACTGCATCGTGTCATAGATCGCCAGGCCTGCTGTGATCGATCCGCCCGGCGAGTTGATGTACAGCTGGATGTCTTTCTCCGGGTCCTCGCCGGAGAGAAAGAGCATCTGCGCGATGATCAGATTGGCGACATTGTCGTCAATCGGCGTGCCGAGGAAGATGATATTGTCGCGCAGCAGACGGCTGTAGATATCGTAGGAGCGTTCGCCCCGGCTCGTCTGCTCGAGCACCATCGGTATAAGTCCCATAGCTCTCTTTCCTTTGCTTCTAGACCTGCGTGAGTGAAGGGTGAACGGTGTTCGCTCTAGCTTGATGGCTATAGCTTAGCTCGCCAGCCTCTCGAAAAGTGTGGAACCAGTTTTTTCGCGGCGCATCTGTTCGCGGATGCGGTCGAGCGAACCGTCCTCAGCCAGCCGCTTGCGCAGCGTTTCGATCGGCTCGCGTGACTGGATCGACAGCATCAGCAGTTCGCGCTCGAGGTCCTCATCGGTGACTTCGATGTGCTCGCGCTCTGCCACGCGGTCGAGGACCAGCGAAACCTTCACCTCGTTGACCGCCTGATCGCGCTGCGCCTCACGCAGCCGGTCAAAGTCGAGCTGCCGCATCGCGTCCGGGCTCATGCCCTGCTGCGCCAGCGCACGGAGGCCGCGCTCCAGCCGAGCATCGATTTGCTGCTGGACGAAGGTTTCGGGGACGGGGAACTGGAACTTCTCAATCAGCTCATCGAGCATCTTGTCGCGCGCTTGTGACTCTAACGCTTCCTTCTTGCGGCTCGTCACGCGCTCGCGCAGCTTGGTCTCAAAGTCAGCCCAGTCCGAATACGGCCCGAGCTGCTTGGCAAACTCCTCATCGCGCCCGGGGTAGGTCTTTTTCTTGATGGCCTTGACCGTCACGTCGTAGCTGACTGTCTTTCCCGCCAGCCGGTCATCGCGAAACTCCGCCGGATAGGTCGCCTCGAACGAGAGCTCCTGCCCAACCTTCGCGCCGCGCAGCGCGTCGTTGAAGGCCTGCAGCGTATTCTTTCCGCCGATCTCGATCAGCACGTCCTCGCCCGTAATCGGCTGCGCCTGGGAATCATCGGGGCTCTTGCTCTCCAGGCTATCCTCGCCGACGACCTGCGCAAGGTCCTGCACCTGGCCCTTGAAGCCAATCTCCGCCCAGTCGCCATCGGTGATCGCGCGGTCCTCTTCGACCGGCTCGACCGTCGCATGGTGGTCGAGCACATTGCTTAGCTCGGCCTCGAACTCGCCCTCTTCCAGTGTCGCGTCCGGACGCTCCACCTTGACCGCGTCATAGCCGTCGATATTGATCTCCGGCAACACCTCGAAGGTCGCCTTGAACTTCAGCGGCGCGCCTTCTGCGAGCATCAGCTCGCTGATCTGGGGCTGCGAAACGGGCTGTACCTTTTGCTCCTGGAGCGCTTTGCGGAAGCGATCGCTCACCAGCGATTCAAGTACTTCCTGGCGGACCTCCTTCGCAAACCGTGACTTAATCAACGACGGCGGCACCTTGCCTGCGCGGAAGCCCGGAATACGAGCCAGCTTGGTATAGCGCTTGGTTATCTGCTGGAACGCCTTGGTCACGTCCTCGGCCGAGGCCTCGACCTCGATCGACCGCGTCAACTCGGGATTCAGTGTCGGTGCGGGATGATGATGCTCGTGGCCGTCATGGTCATGGCCTTCGTGCGAGTGTTCCGTCGCTGCCTGCTCAACCGTCGCGAGGGTCTCTTCTTGAACATCGAGGGAACTGCCTGTGGGGGTCTCTGTGGGGGTCAAATTATTGCCTTCCGAAGGTTTTGGCGGGGTATCTGGTCAAGAACGCAGGATGCGTTCCGCGAACCAGCCATACGGTTCGCCAAGCCTAAGAATACGAGTGTGGAGCGCGAGGGTCAAACCCCCGCGCCACAATCTGCCGCATCTGCTCTGTTGTTGCCTTGGTGACTGTGCAGCGGTCTACGGCACGGAGGCACTCGCAGCTCCGAGCAGGGAGATTTCGATCCGAACTTTCCACCTCAGGGTGGCTCCTGGAGCCAGTGTGACCATTCCCGCGTTCTCTGGGTTGCCCCACTCTGGACCGAACGGGTCATCGAGGTTGGTATTGGGACCAATCGAGACCCACGACTTATCGGCTGGAGCGATCACCCGCAGGTTCGAGATGCTTGCCGTCAGAGGGATTACGCTCAGCTTGAAGTTGTACGCAGGGTCGCTTATCTCCGCGACCGGCCCGCTCCCCACACCGGACTTCAGGTTCGTATAGGTCTCATTCAGCCTATCCATTCCCAGTCTCGTTCCGCCCGATTGAGAGAAGTCGCTCAGCGAGTTATCCACCGTCACCATCCTGCCAGTCGGCAGTCCCGACCGGTGATCGACCTCCATGATGCTCTGCGATGGAATCCTCAGCAGGGCATTGGACCGATTGCCGCTGGGAATAGAAAAGAACGGATGCCATCCAACGCCAAAGGGAGCCGGCTGCTGGCCGGTGTTCGTCGCTGTGACCGTCAGATCCAGGTCGTGTGAGGTCAGTTGGGCTTGAACCGTCACCTCGATCGTTGATGGCCATCTCCCCGTGAAGTCCCCAGCATTGAAGACCGCCGAGGCAGATTGGCCATCTGGAAGCACATCGCTCTTGACACTGTCAGCGCCTCGGCTGAGCAGCAGGCCCTCGACAGACATATTGCTTCGTGAGTTCGCCGCTGGAAACGTCAAACGCCGACCGTTCCATGCAGTCTGCAGCACTCCAGGAGTCCCGGTTGGCGTTCCCGAAAGGCTCTGTGCCCACGGGACCAGAATCGCTCCTCCCAGGCTCGTACTCGCCGATCCATTGGCATCCTCATCCTGACCACTCATAATGCCGGCTGCGCTAGCCAACTCGGGCGAGACCAGCAGAGGCACCTCTCCGTGCCCAGGAATCATTGCCGTTATCTGGAAGACATTCATGCCGCGGCCGGGCAGAAAGGTCGCGGAGATCAGTTCAGCATTCTTGCCAATGTTAGATGCGCTACGGCTCAAGCGAACCGGATCCTGGCCCCCCGGGCCCGGCGGTACAACCTCGGTCGGCGCTGGTGGATTGATCCTCGTCTGTAGCTTGTGGAAATTTCCGTGTCCGCGCTCGTACGCGGCGATCAATAGCCCTAGGCACAGCAGCCCAACGATACTCGGAGTAACCCAGCCGCTGGTAGTAAAGTTGCTACCGCCTTGCAATGGCTTCCGTTGCCCTGTTTTTCGTGCTTTGAGGTTAATTGTTTTTCGATCTCCGGGCCTTAGTATCTTTGCCACAAAGCCATGTTGCCGCTCCCGCGCAGTTTGTACGAGCAACTCCTGCCATCTCACGCGGCAGAATCCTGAGATTCGCGTCGCATAGAGCCAGGATGGAGAGACGTCCTGGCAAGCTGATTGGATGGCTCACCTCTTATACGCCCGTTACAACGTTATCATCGACCAAAGGTGTCTGGACAATTACGTACCCCTAAGGAAGAGGCCCCGTGCGCCCCCAACGGTCGAGCACAATCAATCACTTACAAGCTCTCGCGCAACTTCAGCAGAGCGTCACCACCTGCACTCTCTGTTCCAGGCTACGCGACTACTGCCGCGGGATCGGCGAGACATGCCGAAAGGCCTACCGCGACCAGCAATACTGGGCCAAACCCGTCCCCGGATTTGGCGATCCCAACGCCCGCATCCTCATTCTCGGCCTGGCTCCCGGAGCCCACGGAGCCAACCGCACCGGCCGTCCCTTCACCGGCGACGGCTCCGGAGATTTCATGTATCCCGTGCTCCACGAGCTTGGCCTCGCCACCAAACCCGTCGCCATCAGCCGGGATGACGCCCTCAAGCTCCGCAAGCTCTGGATCGGCTCGGTCGTCCGCTGCGCTCCTCCGGGCGACAAGCCGACGCCGCAGGAAGTCCGTAACTGCTCTGTCCACCTGGCCGCTGAGGTTGCCGCGCTTCCCAAGGTCCGCGTCGTCGTCTGCCTCGGCAAGATCGCCTGGGATGGCTATCTCGCCCATCTGCTCGAGCAGGGAATCATCGAGCGCCGCTCCGCCTTCAAATTCAGCCACGGTGCCGATTATCGACTACCCAACGGCATCACGCTGCTGGGCAGCTACCATCCCTCGCTGCGCAATACCAACACGGGCCGTCTGAACCGCCCCATGTTCGCGCGCATCTTTCTTCGCGCGATGGAACTGAGCGGAATAGCCTAAGGGCATGCGATTCCACTTCGGTTCGACCAAGGTTTAGATTCTGCGCAAGCCGGTGACGCAGATTTGCAGGTTTAGCTGCAACCTCAAGAGCAGCCTGCGAATCCTACACACTGAAGCACGGAGGACAATATGCGTCATAAGGAATTTTGGATTGCTCTTGGTGTGGGTGCAGCGATCGGCGGTGTGGCCGCTCTGCTCTATGCTCCGCAGACAGGGACTGCAACTCGCAAGAAGTTGAAGCGCGGACTCGAGGATCTCGGCGACACACTCGAAGAGGCCGGCGAATACCTCAAGGACCAGGCGGAACGCCTCGGCAAAGAGGCTCAGAAGCTGATCGATGCCAGCAAGGATCAGTTCGACGATGCCATTGACGCTGCCAGCGGCGCTGCCAGCGACGTGGTGAGATCGGCCAATAGGGCGGCTAAGGCTGTTACCAAAATGGTGTAGATTCTTCGATATTTTAAACAGCAAGGCCCGCGGCAGTATTGCTGCGGGCCTTCTGCTTGTGGCCTCTGGCCACAGGGCTTAGCTGTCCATGGTGCCCAGCTGCTGGGCAGAGACGGTTTCAGGAAGCAGGGCAGTGGCGGCAAGTAGTGCGGGCAGAAAGCTGGCAAATTCACGACGGTCCATCAGGAAAGCCTCCGGTAAAACAATACGCCCCGGCTGCAGCCGGGGCGTATTGTGCATCTCTTGCAATTACACCGTAGTTAGTGCGAGGCCAGCAGCCTTCTCTTCGCCCTCAGTCGCGACCGGCCGATAGTGAAGCTGGTTGTTGTCGAGGTAGATCTCGAGGAACGCAGGCCGCTCGGCGATCTGACCGGCGATCAGCGCCTCCGAGAGCGGATCTTCGACGAACCGCTGCAGCGCGCGGCGCAACGGTCTTGCACCGTAGCTGCGATCCACCAGCGTCTTGTCCAGGATCCACCGCTGCGCATCGTCGCGCACCGTGAGCGTAATGGACTTGTGCACCAGGTTCGTATTCAGGCCCTGCACGAGGAGGTCCATGATCTGCATCAGGTCCGCATCCGACAGCGATGTGAACACGATCACCTCGTCGAGACGATTGAGGAACTCGGGGTTGAAGGTTCTCTTCACCTCGCTCATCACCATCTCCTGCATCTTCTCGAGCACCACCTCGTCCTTGCTCGACTGGAAGCCCAGCCCCTCGCGTTTCATCAGGTGCTTGGCCCCGATATTCGAGGTCATGATGATGATGGTGTTCTTGAAGTCGACCGTATTGCCGAGACCATCGGTCAACTGGCCGTCTTCAAACACCTGCAGCAGCAGGTTGAAGACATCCGGATGCGCCTTCTCCACTTCGTCGAGCAGCACGACCGAGTACGGCGAACGCTTCACGCGCTCCGTCAACTGGCCGCCCTCCTCGTATCCGACATAGCCCGGAGGCGAGCCGATCAGCTTCGACACCGAGTGCTTCTCCATGAACTCCGACATATCGAAGCGGATCAGCGCCTTCTCCGAGCCGAACAGGAACTGCGCCAGCGTGCGCGCCATCTCCGTCTTGCCCACGCCCGTCGGTCCCAGGAACAGGAAGCTGCCGATTGGCCGCGCCGGGTTCTTCAACCCAGCCCTCGACCGCCGAATCGCCCGCGCCAGCGCCGAGATCGCCTTGTCCTGCGCGATCACCCGCTTGTGCAGCTCTTCTTCGACGCGCAGCAGCTTCTGCGTCTCTTCTTCCTTGATCGACGTAATCGGAACGCCCGTCCAGCGCGAGACCACGTCCTCAATATCCTCGCGCGTCACAATGCCCGAACTCGATTCATCGAGGTGATACTTGTCGCGCAGCGCGCGTAGATTCTCGCGCTCCTTGCGTTCCTCATCCGAGTAGAATCTCGCCTTCTCGAACTCATGATTCGCAATCGCATTCTCCATGCGGTGCACGATGAACTTGATGCGCTTCTGAACCTCGGTCAGCTCCTCTGGCAGAGTCGTCTGGCGCAACTTCACCCGCGCACCAGCCTCGTCAATCAGATCGATCGCCTTATCCGGAAGGAAACGGTCGGGAATATACCGGCTGGAATGCGAGACCGCGAAGGTGATCGCGTCGTCGGTATAGCTGACGGCGTGGAACTTCTCATACTTCTCGCGGATGCCCATGAGGACCTTTATGGCATCTTCTTCATTCGGTGGCGGAACCTTCACGGACTGGAAGCGCCGCTCCAGCGAGCGGTCCTTCTCGATCGACTTCCGATACTCCGCAGGCGTCGTCGCCCCGATGCACTGGATCTCGCCGCGGCTCAGCGCCGGCTTCAGAATGTTCGCTGCATCCAGAGAACCCTCCGCCGACCCTGCACCCACCAGCGTATGCAGTTCGTCGATGAAGACGATGCAGTTCTGGTTCTCCATCAACTCCTTCATGATGGTCTTGAGCCGTTCTTCAAACTGCCCGCGATACTTCGTTCCCGCAACGATCAGCGAGAGATCGAGCGAAAGCACGCGCTTCTCCGCGAGGAAGCTCGGAACCTCGCCGTCGGCGATCTTCTGCGCCAGCCCTTCGACGATCGCCGTCTTGCCAACGCCCGGCTCACCGATCAGCACTGGATTATTCTTCGTCCTGCGGCAGAGGATCTGGATGACGCGCTCAACTTCAAAGTCGCGTCCCACCAGCGGATCGAGCTGCTGATCGGTAGCGGCCTGCGTCAGGTCGCGCGAGAACTCCGCCAGCATGGACTGCTCCTGCGGGTTGCCGCGCTGCTTGCCGCCGCCGGTCTGCGCCGCGGGTTTTTCTTGCGTCGTACGCTGCAGCTCCTCGCGGATCGCCGCCAGCCTCAATCCACGCTCGGTCAAAATCTCCGCTGCGAAGCACTTCTCCTCGCGCAGCAATCCGAGCAGCAGGTGCTCCGTTCCAATGTGTTTGTGGCTCAGCCGCTCGGCCTCTTCAGCCGCATAGGCCAAGACGCGTTTGCACTCATTCGATAGCGGAAGATCGACCGAAGTCGACACCTTCTCGCGCACGATGGTGCGCTGCTCAATCTGTTTGCGGATAGATTCCACTGAAGCGTGCGAGCGCAGAAAACGATTCGTGAGTGCCTTGTCTTCGCGCAGCAGGCCCAGCAGGAGATGTTCGGTTTCGATATAAGGCGATCCAAACTGGCTCGCCTCGTAGCGCGCGAAGAAAATCACGCGTCTCGCCTTTTCCGTATAGCGTTCGAACATACTCCTCCTTCGAACCGCCGCCCCCGCGCAGCTTCTGAGGGCGCGGTCTGCGAATGACGATTACGTGGTCACCGCCGCGTTCGATTGCGACGGAGAGGACCGATTGTCTTGCGGCAACCAGTGAGTTACTCCTAGTGTATCCGTCCCGGGCTTCGAAGTGAAACCCTAACTTGATTCCCGAAATCATAGATTGGATGTCGGCTGTGGGAAATTAGTCGCAAATCCATAGGGGCCTTCAGACACCTGAATCGGATCGCAAGGCCCTGGACCCGATCCCTACGCAGCCGCCAGCCGACCATCCCGCAGCCGCAGCACGCGATCGCACCGTCCCGCAAGCTCCAGGTTATGCGTCACCAGCACACTCGCCAGCGCATGTTCCCGGTGCAGCTCCTGCAGCATTGCGAACACCCGCTCCGCCGTCACGCCGTCGAGATCCCCTGTCGGCTCGTCTGCCAGCAACAGCTTCGGCTTTGTAATCAGCGCCCGCGCAATCGACAGCCGCTGCTGCTCGCCCCCCGACAACTCACCCGAGCGGTGCTCTCCGCGATCGCCCAGCCCCACGCGTTCCAGCCAGCCCTTTGCCTCGGCCAGCGCAGCCCCGCGACGCATCCCGCGCGCCAGCAGCGGCATTGCGACATTCTCCAGCGCCGTAAACTCCGGCAGCAGGTAGTGAAACTGCCACACATACCCGATCTCGCGATTGCGATACGCCGCCGCCTGCCGCGCGCTCAGCGTCCATCCGGGTCCAGCCACATGCGTCGCACCGCACCACACCTCACCCGCGGTCGGCCGGTCCAGCGCCGCCAGCAGATGCAGCAGCGAGCTCTTGCCCGCGCCACTCTCGCCCACCACCGCAACCATCTCCCCAGCGGCCACCTCCAGCGACAGATCCCGGAACAGCCGCAGCCCACTCCCACCCGCCACCAGCGGCGCGTAGGTCTTCTCCAGCGCAAGCGCGCGCAGCACCGGAGTAGCGCGCAGCACCGGTGCTGCGGCCACAGGAAGGGAGGTGCTCATCGTGCCATCGTCTCCTCATTCGCCGCTTCTTTCCGCGGATTCCACTCAGCACGGAAGGCCACGCCGAGACGGTTCCACGCGTTGATGTTCGCGATGGCAAACGTGAGGTCGACGAGGTCCTTGTCGTGGAAGAACTCGCTCACTGCGGCATAGTCAGTGTCCGAGACATGCGAACCGTGCAATTCGGTGACGGCCTCGGTCCAGGCCAGCGCAGCACGCTCGCGAGCCGTGAACGCGTCCGAGCTCCTCCAGTCAGCGACGGCATCGATGCGGCTCTGCGGCTCGTTATGTTTGTGCAACTCGGCCGTATGCATCCCAATGCAGAAATCACAACTATTGAGTTCCGATGCCCGCAGATAGACAAGGCTCAGCAGCACCGGCTCCAGCGCTGTGCCCGTCTTGATGTAATGCCCCAGCGAGGAGAGCGCAGTGTAACCATCAGGAGCGAGTTGTGGATACCGAAGTCTCATAGCCATACCAATTCCTCCGCGCAAATTCTAACCAGCCTACTCATATCGCAGCGCCTCCGCCGGCAGCACGCTCGCCGCCGACCCCGACGGATATAGCGTCGCCAGCAAACTCATCCCCAGCGACACCGCCGCCACAATCAACGCATCCGTAAAACGCGGCGCAAACGGCAGATAGTCGATCGAGTACACACTCGCATCCAGGTGGATAAACCGGTAGTGCGAACCCACCAGGCTCGCCGTGTACCCGAGCACCAGCCCCAGCACCGTCCCAACCGACGAGATCAGCAGCCCCTGCAGCAGAAAGATCTTGCGCACCTGCTCGGCCGTCACGCCGAAGCTCATCATCACGGCGATATCGCGCGTCTTCTCCATCACCATCATGGTCAGCGCGATCAGAATATTCAGCGCCGCCACCACCACAATCAGCGCCAGCACAATGAACGTCACCACCTGCTCCAGCTTCAGGGCGCGAAACAGCTCGCGATTCTGCTGCATCCAGTTGGTCGTCTGGAAGCCCGGCCCACTGAAACTCACAGCGGCCTGCTCGAGCGCCTTGCCTACCTCCGGCGCCTTGTACAAATCATCAATACGGAAGCTGACCACGCTCACCAGGTCCGGCTCCGAGAACAGCCGCTGCGCATCGGCCAGCCGCATGAACGCATAGCTGTCGTCGTACTGGTAAAAGCCTGAAGCGAAGATCCCCACAACCCGAAATCGCTGATATCGCGGCACCAGCCCCAGAGGCGTCAACTCACCCTGTGGCGAGGTCACCAGCAGCGTATCCCCAACACCTGCTCCCAGACTGATCGCAAGCTCATTTCCGATCACAATCGGCGGCGCCAGCTCGCTGCTCGGTGCCGTCGGATTCGCAGTGGGCGCAAGCTCATCCGCCGAGCCCTGATTCACCGCCTGCAGCAGATTCCCAACCTTCAACTCATCCGCTGGAATAATTCCCTTGATCAGCGCTCCACCGGACCGCGCACCACGCGAGATCAGCACCTGCCCATACAGCCCCGGAGCGACGGCAACCACATGCGGCACCTGCGCCAGCCTCTCCATCAGCGGCCGCCAGTCACGGATGCCGTCGCCGGCTGTCCGCATCAGGTCAACATGGGAGGTCGAGCCCACGAGCCGCTCCTGCAGATCGCGGCGCATCCCGTTCGTGATGGCCAGCGCGATAATCAGCGACGCCACGCCTGCCGCAACACCCACCACGGAGATGACCGTAATCAGGCCCACAACAGCTTGCCGGCGACGGGCTCGAAGATAGCGGGCGGCGATGAAGAGTTCGAAGCGCATTCAAAGCTATCGTACCTGTTGGTCTAGTTCGCCAACACAGCCCGATACCGCACCTGATTTTTTTTCACCCGTTCGACGGCCTTATTCGCATCCTTCATCGCAAAGTGCTCGGTGATGGCCTTCACCTTGTGCCGCGCGGCTACGTCGAGCATCTCGCGCAGGTCGCGCGGGCTTCCCGTCGGGCTTCCCGCGATGGCTTTCTGACCTGAGATCAAGCTATGGCCTCCAATCTGCAGAGGCGAAGGCGCAACCCCCAGGATCACCAGCGTTCCCTTCGGTCGCAGCGCGGCGACGAAGCCCTGAAAGTCCTGATCAGCCGACGTTGTCGAAAGAATCAGGTCGAAGCTTCCCACAGCCTTCTTCAACCCTCCGTTGTCGCGCGTATTCACGAAGTGGTTCGCACCCAGCTCCAGGGCCTCCTGCTCCTTGTCCTGGGAGGTCGAGAACGCTGTCACCTCGCACCCGAAGGCGCGCGCAAACTGCAATGCCAGATGGCCCAGCCCACCAATGCCGATCACCCCCACCCGCGATGAAGGCCGCGCCAATAGATTCCGCAGCGGGCTGTACACCGTAATGCCCCCGCACAGCAGGGGAGCGACATTCTCGCTCTCCAGCACCTCCGGAATTGGAATCGCGAAGAGTGCATTCACCCGGATCGAGTCCGCATATCCGCCATTTCGCCCAATGCACGTAGGTTGCGACTTGGCGCACAGGTGTTCATCGCCCTGCCGGCACCACTCGCAGATCCCGCATGAATCCGCCTGCCAGCCGATCCCAACGCGCTGGCCAGCCTGCCGGTCAACCACCTCGGAACCCACAGCCGTCACCGTCCCAACAATCTCGTGGCCGGGGATAAACGGGTACTTGCTCACTCCCCAGTCGTTGTCGATCAGATGTAGGTCGGAATGACAGACGCCGCAGTGGGTGATCCTGACCTCGACCTCATGGGGGCCGAGCTCTTCAACCGAATACTTATAGGGCAGCAATTGTGCACCGGCAGCATGGGTAGCGAGCCCGCGAATCTCTGGCATGGGAGTGCTCCTGAATCCTGTTTCAATACGACAGTAAGATGCAAAGTTCTAACGTGCGCGTTTTTCAATCCTGAGGCTATAGTATCCAATTTATCGGTAAAAAATGCACATTCACAGCCTCTGAACCGATGTTTATGTAATAATCACGAAGCGCCTCTGGTCGGGACGACCCCCCACCGGTCGCATCCCTTGATAGGAGGCGCGATTTGAAAACAATGGGTCCGCTGGCACCCCCCGGCGGCCCATTGTGTTTAACCCCAAATTTCTCCTGATACCCACGCCTCGCGTCTCNNGGTCTAAGGCAGGTGGACGTCAACGTTCTGCTCGACAAGACGCACAAGTCCGTTCCCGGCCTTCAAGCCGAAGAATCCCTTGCCGCTGCTCTTATCGCAATCTTTGTCTTTTCTTCCGTAGGGAGCTGGGGCCTTCAGGCCTCTGAAGCGAGCCGAGGATGCAGCGCTGCTCGATCCTTGCCCAGTGCTGCATCCGTACGCCTACGCAAATCGATCGAAGTCGTCCCGCCCATGGATCGAGGCCATTGCCAGCAGCAGCAGGCCCTCGATCAGCACCGCACTCTCAACCTTCACCGAAACATGATGCAACCGCTCAAAGTGCTTCCGTGCAGGCGCGTCCGCCGGTGCCTTCGTGATATCGCCGCCCAGCGAGATCTGGTCCGTCTCCATCCTCGGTATCACTGAAAACTCCGAGTACCCCGTCAGCACCAGCATCGCGAGCACCAACACCAACTCCGCCGCTCGGATTGGGTGCGTATCGTGCTGTGTTGCCAGCAGCGCCAGGGTAACCAGCAGATAGATCAGCCCTGCCGCCATCCCAATGTGGTGCAGCGAGATCAGAGATCCGCGCACGACGAGACCGGCCTCATGAGCATCCGGCATCATCCTGAACGCCATGGAGGCGACGAACCCGAAGAAGACGAGCCCGCCAACCCATATGGCCAGAGCGTACAAACGAACGATACGAAGAGCAGTGGTCATGAAGTCCCAGTAATCTTTGTGGCCGTGGCCGATTAGACGGTTGAGCCTGTCGGCGGAGTGCTTCCAGCGGAAGCACTCCGCTGCAGCGTGCTCCGCAGAATCAGCTCGATTGCCGCCTTCTGCTGCAGATAATCCGCCTCGCCGATATGTCCCTGCAAGCGCTTTGTCTCGAGCGCAAACAGCTCGTCCTTCAGCACCTGGAGAACCTGCTCCTGTTGTCCCGCCGGCGACACCGCAACGACTGGCTGGGGACCCGCAACCACCGGCGTGCCCGGCTTGCTCAGCAGAACGCCTGCAGCCGCAACCAGCACCAGGCCCAACCCGCCCAGAATCCACCACTTGTACTTCGTCGACAACGGCTCGTGAGTCCCATTCGGATCGAGCGGTGCGCCCAGCCCCTTACCCGGGGCATTGTCCTCCGTCGTCGCCTCCGTCCCATTTCCGCCGCCGCCCATCCCTGCCGGTGCGGCTGCCTGGCCCTGGCCGCTCTGGTCCGCGGCCTGCGTATCGCGCGGAAGCGCGCCGCTGCCCGCCACCAGGAAGTCCAATGACTGTCCCGGCTTTACGCCGCGTGCAACATAGGTCTGCGCGCTCGTATCGCCATTCGCAGGGATGAACTGCATACCTGCGCCCCCCGTAAAGGTCATGCTCTTCGGCAGGCTGACGGCGAACATGTCGGTGGTTCCCGCCATCTTCAGCTGCAGGTTGAGCTTGCCGGTATACGGCAGGTGATACGCGATCTCGATCTGGGTCTCGCCCGGCCGGATTGGAAACATCACCGTATAGCGGCCCTTCTCCGACAGCGGCTCCAGCTGTTCCGCCGTGGGCATACCCTTGGGTCCCTTGGCAGCCGTTCCCTCTACCACCGCGCCCGCGGGAAGATACAGGTCGAACGGCTCCTTCGAGAACTGCGTCATCGGTGGCTTCGAGGCGTTCTTGACGACGAAGTCCTCCGTCACGTTCAGGTTGGCTCCGCTCGCATCGGTCTGCGCGCGGAACATCAACACCTCCGTGCTCACGCCCACCACGTGCGCGCCCGAGTTATACACATCGATATTCACGGTCTGCGACCCTGCAGGAACGGATTCGTAGTAGGTCGCCTTATCGTGCGTCACGCGCACCAGATACTGTCCGGCGTCCGCCGCGGCCAGCGAGAAGGCCCCATGGGAGTCGGTTTTGGCCTGCGCCACCTCTTGCATTCCCTGCACGAGGTTGAGCAGTGTGACATCATCGCCAACCGACGGTTTATCCGTCGTGCGGTTCGTCACCGTGCCGGTGATCGGCGTTGCGGCTAGCGCGGCTAGAGGAAGAAAAAGCAGGGAGGCGGAGAGGCTGAGGAGAATTCTCTTGGATGCGTGCACGCCTAAGGATACTTCAGAAAGCCATGCGGAATTCCAGTAACGTCCGCGATTATCGCCGGAAAAATATATCGGAATACGTAGACCAGATCGAATCAGCCAGCGGCTTCGATCAGAAGCAGCGTTCCACCGTCGCCACACCTTTTCTCAACCGCTCAGCGTCTCAATCGCCCGGGTTTCAACCGCCCAGCGTGTCCATCTCCGTCACAACCTTCGCCGCCTCTGCCTCCAGCGACTCCCTCTGGCGCGCATAATCGTCCGCGGGATACTTGCCCGCGCGAAACTCAAAATTCAGGTCGCGCAGATTGTCGTAGACCACTTCCTTGCGCTCCCGCAGATAGTCCAGCCGCGTCTTCTCTATCGGAGCAATGATCCTCTCTTGCGGCCAAAAGATATATGCAAAGCAGCCAATTGTCAGAATGACCACCGGAAGTACGGTCTGCAAATCCATAACGCCTCCAAAAACACTTTACCCAAATCTGCTACGCGTCCACACTCTCGCGTGCGTCCCGTCCAGGGTATAGTCTATCTGCGTTGGCACCCCGCCGACTGCAGTCGGGAGGATTTATCGCTTTGTCCCCAACGTTTCGGAACTTCAGCACGCGCCGCTCTTCTCTCACGTTCCGCGTCTCGCTCCTGACCCTCCTCGTCTTCCTCGCCACCCTGGGAGCAACCGCGCAACCCGCACCCCCGCTGCACACCGACCCCCTCAATCTCGACCCCCAGGTCCGGCAGGCGATGCAGGACTTCTACAATCTCGACTTCGATGCCGCGCTCAAGATCGACGAGCAGGTCGCACAGCAGCATCCGAACGACCCCATGGCCTGGAACTACATCCTCACCACCGTCATCTTCCGTGAGCTCTACCATCAGGACCTGCTCGATACCACCTACTACGCCCACAACAGCTTCCTCTCCGCCAAGCGCAACGTTCCAGTCTCCCAGGCTACCCGCAACCGCATCGAAGACCTCACCAACAAGGCCGTCCATCTCTGCGACGCCGGGATCAAGGCCAATCCCAACGACGCGAACGCCTACTTCGCCCGCGGCTACGCCAAGGGCATGCATGCCGTCTTCATCACCCTTGTCGACCACTCCTTCGCCGCTGCCGCCCGCCAGGGTTATGCCTCCCGCAACGACTCCGAGTCCGCCCTCCAGATCGATCCCCAGTACGCCGATGCCAAGATGTCCATCGGTATCCAGAAGTTCGCTGTTGCCAGCCTCCCCCGCTGGGTCCGCATCCTCGTCGGCTTCATGGGCGTGGGCGGCAACAAGCAGCAGGGCATCGACAACCTCAAGGAGGCCATCGCCCTCGGCGTCGTCACTCCCGTCGAGTCCCGCACCGCCCTCTCCCTCTTCCTCCGCCACGACGGCCGCTACCCCGAGGCTCTCGCCGTCCAGCGTGGCCTCGCCGAGCAGTTCCCCCACAACTACCTCTACCGCCTTGAGGTCGCCAACCTCCTCAAGGACGAGGGCCAGGGCCTCGAAGCCATCGCCGCCTACAAGCAGGTCATCGCCGACGCCCAGAAGCCGGACGTTCATGGGGCAAGCTACTTCGTCGACCCCCGCCTCCAACTCGCCTGGTTCGGCATGGCCGACACCCAGCGCGGCTACAACGAGATCAAGGACGCCGCCTATGGCTACACCCAGGCGGCCGCGCAAGCCTCCTCCAGCGACTGGCTCCGCAAGCGTGCCGAGCTCAACGCCGGCGAGATGTACGACCTCCTTCACGACCGCAGCCAGGCCCTCCACATGTACCAGTTGGTATTCGCCCCCGGCGACCAATCCCAGGCGGAAACGGCGCACAAATATCTCGACACCCCCTTCACCGGCAAGTAGCTTCTCCGCCGCTCGCTTGACAGCATCGTCCTCGGCCAAGGCCGAAGATCCAGCGAGGTGTTCTTCCGGGTAGGAAATTTTCTGCAGCAATCCGCCGGATGCCGCGTGATTCCGGCACTCTGCCGGAATTGCGCAACCCGAAACATGGCTGTACCCCCCGATTTGCATCCCGAAACAGGGTTGAATTGCGCTGAATATCGGGAACTCGGAAGCCATTAACGCCGTAAGACACAGTGTGAGTTTGGCGGAGGACGAAATGATCTGTTCAGCATGCAGCAGCGAGATGAACCCAACTGCGAGATTCTGCAGTAACTGTGGACGAGCCGTTGTAGGTCCGCCGGTGATTCCGGTCTACCCGCGGTTGATGCGGCCGCGCTCTGGGCGAGCGATCGCCGGCGTCTGTGCTGGCTTCGCGCAGCGCTATGGCTGGGACGTCGTTCTGGTGCGCATCCTCCTGTGCGTGTCTGTGCTCTTCGGCTGCGGAGCGCCGATCCTCGCGTACCTGGTTGCATGGATCGTAATGCCCAACGAGCCCTACTTCTTTCCCGTGCAGCCGATGGCCCCGCCGGTTGCACAGCCTGCCGCTCCGCCCAACAACCAGCCAACCGTCTAGAGCAGGTACGATGGGTGAGTGAGTCCGTCCACGTCGCCCTCTCCAAACGCCATCTCGTCGCCACGCCCCTTCACCTACGCCAACGGGCGGTTGACCTGCTCCGGCGCCGACCTGACCGAGCTGGCTGAGCGCTTCGGAACGCCGCTATACGTCTATTCTGCCGACGCAATCCGCGAGCGCGTCGCAATGCTGCAGACCGAGTTCTCAACCGTTCCACACACCATCTGCTATGCGGTCAAGGCCAACTCCTCGCTGGCGATCCTCAAGCTGCTCGGCGAACTCGGCTGCGGCTTTGACATCGTCTCTGGCGGTGAGCTGGAGCGCGTTCGCCGCGCCGACCCCGCCGCTCTCAGTCGCGTGGTCTTCTCCGGCGTTGGCAAGCAGATATGGGAGATCGACGCCGCTCTGAACGCTGACATCCTGCTCTTCAACGTCGAAAGCGAAGCCGAGCTCGAGCTGCTCGCCACGCGCGCTCAGGCGCTGAGCAAGACCGCGCGCATCGCTCTCCGCGTCAACCCCGACGTCTTTGCCGAGACGCATCCTTACATCTCAACCGGCCTGCGCGAGCACAAGTTCGGCATCGCCATCGAGCGCGCCCGCGAGGTCTACCGTCGCGCCGTACAGCTTCCCGGCATTGATCCCGCTGGCGTCAGCGTCCATATCGGTTCCCAGATCCGCGCCGTCGAACCCTTTGCCGAGTCCCTCAAGCGCGTGCGTTCACTCGTCGAGGAACTGCGGTCCGACGGGCTCAAGATCCGCTTCGTCGACGGCGGAGGCGGATTTGGCATCGAGTACGGAACCGCCGCCTTCGACCCCGCAGCCCGCGTCGCCGAGTATGCCGCTGCCATCCGCATGGTCCTCAACGGTCTCGACGCACACCTGCTCCTTGAGCCCGGACGCTTCCTCGTCGCGCAGGCCGGAGCTCTACTCACTCGCGTGCTCTACACCAAGCAGAACGGTACCAAGCACTTCGTCATCACCGACGCGGCCATGAACGACCTCATCCGCCCCGCGCTCTATCACGCTCACCACGAGATTCTCCCGGTCATCGCCGACGGCCGCCCAAGCCAGACTGCCGACATCGTCGGTCCGGTGTGCGAGACGGGAGACTTCTTCGCCCGCGACCGCTTGACACCCGAGTTGCGCTCCGGCGATCTCGCTGTCCTGCTCGATGCCGGGGCCTACGGAATGTCGCTCGCCTCGCACTACAACACCCGTGTGCATCCCGCCGAGGTGCTCATCGAGGCCGGCCACCCGCGTCTCATTCGCCGCCGCGAGACGCTCGACGATCTGCTCGCAGCCGAGCTCCTGTAAGCTCCCCGCACGCCCAGGGGTCTACCCTCTGCGTGCTACAATTTCGTTCGACGAAGATGTGCGGCGGTCTAATGGTTACGGCCTGTTTTCGCACGGATACGATTTCATAGCACCAGAGGTAAGCGGATGTCCGGCCACTCTAAATGGGCGACAATTAAGCATAAGAAGGGCGCGCTGGACGCCAAGCGCGGCAAGATCTTCACCCGCCTGATCAAGGAAATCACCATCGCTGCCAGGGGCGGCGGCGGCGATCCGGACGGCAACCCCCGCCTGCGTGGGGCCATTGTTGCGGCCAAGGCAGAAAATATGCCGGCAGACAACATCAAGCGTGCCATCCAGAAGGGTACAGGCGAGCTTGAGGGCGCCGCCTACGAGGAGATCACCTTCGAGGGCTACGGCCCCGGCGGTGTCGCCGTCATCGTCGAAACGATGACCGACAACCGCAATCGCGCAGTCTCGGAAATTCGGCACGCCTTCGCGAAAAATGGCGGAAATCTAGGCGAGACCGGCTCGGTCGGCTATATGTTCTCGAAGAAGGGCGTCATCGTCGTTGAGAAGTCGGTTGTCGACGAAGACAAGCTGACAGAAATTGCCCTCGATGCCGGCGCAGAGGACCTGTCGGACGAAGGAGACAGCTGGGAGATTACGACCGCGCCTAAGGACTTTGAAGCTGTTTCAAACGCGATCAAAGCCGCGGGCATCCCAACAGAGGTCGCCGAGGTGACGATGGTCGCCTCGACCTACACGAAGCTCGAGGGAACAGCGGCGAGCGCGATGATGCGCCTGCTGGATGTACTGGAAGACCTCGACGACACCCAGAATGTCTACTCGAACTTCGATATGGATGAAGAGTCGGTTCCGGCCTAACCAAAGAGTTTCAAAACCGAGAGATGCGAAAGCCGCCACTCGAGGGCGGCTTTCGACTGTGAGGGAGATGCGATGCGGGTACGGGTACGAGTAGTTTGCTGGAGTGTGGTGTTGATGTCGACGGCGATGAGCGGGTTACTGGTCGCCCAGACGCCGACTGTCACGATGCATGCCGACTCGCCCGTCGCTGAGGTTGCGAACATAAGCCCATGGGAGTACGGCGCACTCCTCCAGGGCGGAGTAGGCCTCGAACAGCGGACGAACTTCGGCTTTCTACTGGCAGGCGGTCACCTGGGGAAGGTGCTTACGCCGCAGGTCGGGACCGGCCTCTTCCGTGGCAACATGGAGTACGCAGTCGAGGTCTTTCCGTTCTGGCAGTCCTATACCCCGAAGTTTCAGCGCATCAGCTGTACAGGCGTCGAGGTTGGATGCAGCGCACCTTATACGGTCGGAGGAACCTACACCGGCGTTAGCATTACGCCGATCATGCTGCGTTGGAACTTCACGCACGGCAAGCGGTTTATGCCCTGGGTGGAGGGCGCTGGTGGTGTAGTTTGGACCAACCACAAGTATCCGGCGGTGGGTGATCTTAATCCTGCGGACCCGACGCAGACCGGTCCTGCCGCCGACACGAGCGTCTGGAACTTTACACCGCAGGGCGGTATCGGTGCGCATTATTTCTTGAAACCACGACGATCGGTAGACTTCAGCGCGAATGCGGTCCATATTTCAAGTGCAAGTCTCGGAGACAAGAATCCCGGGGTTAATGTGAGTTTGCAAGTATCGGTTGGATACACCTGGTGGAAGTAGGGCGATGAGCAACGAAGAGACTTTGGACGGAAATCGGAACACCGAGAAGATTGTGGAGTGTGTCCCTAACTTCTCTGAGGGCGCGGACCGCGACAAGGTCGAGGCGATTGTGCGCGCGATGCGTGTCGACGGGGTACATCTGCTGGACTACTCCCTCGACGCCGACCACAATCGTTCGGTGGTGACGATAGCTGGTTCACCGGAAGCGGTCGTCGAGGCTGCCGTGCGCGGCGCGGGCAAGGCCGCCGAACTGATCGACCTGACCCGGCAGAGCGGGGTACATCCACGAATCGGCGCTGCGGACGTGATTCCGTTCGTTCCGGTCAGCGGTGTGTCGCTGGTGCAGTGCGTGCTGCTGGCGCGGCAGGCCGGGCTCGCGATCTGGCGCAGGTTCGGCGTTCCCGTCTACTTTTATGAGGCAGCAGCGTCAAGGCCAGATCGTGTGAACCTTGAGGATGTGCGTCGCGGTCAGTTCGAGGGTCTGCAGCGGGAGTCGGTGCGCGATACGCGGCGCCAGCCAGATGTTGGTGGTCCAGAACTCCACGCGACCGCTGGTGCAAGCGCGGTAGGCGCCCGTAAGTTCCTAATTGCCTATAACATCTACCTTGCATCCGGCGGCACTGCCGAGGCTGTTAGCCTGGCGCGTTCGATCGCCAAGGAGATTCGTGCCTCAGGCGGCGGTTTATTCGGAGTCAAGGCCATGGGCGTGATGGCGAATGGTCGCGCCCAAGTGAGTATGAATATTACGGATTTCCATAAAACGCCGATGACTAGATTGCACGCTGCCGTAGCAGAGATCGCGGCGCGCCATGGAGTGGAGATCGCCGAAGGCGAGGTCATCGGTTTAATTCCCGAACAGGCCTATGAGCCAAATGCGGATTGGGTGCGTCAAACACTCCAGTTCGACCCAGAGGAGAAGATTTTGGAGCGGCGGTTGCGACATCCGCTGAACTGGCCGTAACGTACTGGGATTGACTTGCTAGATGCACCGAATCAGGGAAGAATATAGGTTGCGCAGGAAAGCGCAGCGCTCAGGGAGTATAAGACGTGAATATCTCTAAGAACTGGCAGCACGGGACAACAATCGCGGTTTTGGCGACGTTGGCTATGGTGCCGATAGCGGCCCAGGCCGCACAGTTGAGCGGCGACGCTCGCTCATCGATTCCGAAGGACGTGCAGCAAATCATTGTTGTGGATTATCGGCAGATGCAGAACTCGCCGGCTGCGATGCAGTTGAAGGACCGGGTTCTGCCGCCAGAGCTGAAGCACCTGGAGACGGCGCTCAAAACCTCGGGTCTGCGGGTGGATCAGGATGCGGACACCCTTGCATTTGCCGCTTTCCGGACGACGGCGGGAGCTAACACATCAGTAGGTGCAGGCTCTGGAACTCGCATTCTTGGCGTTGCGCAGGGCCAGTTTCAGACACAGGCCATCTTGGCGAAGTTCGCCAAAGACAAGACGAAGCCGACAATGCTGCGCAATAACGCCATCTATCCGATGGGTTCAGGTGGCATGAGCGTGGCTTTCCTTAACCAGACGACCATGATCTTCGGGGACCGTGAGGCCGTAAAAGCCGCGCTCGACGCCCGCGATGGCCTGCAGCCGAACTTCCTCCAGAATGGCGACATGATGAGTGAAATGGCGGCTGTAGACTCAATGGCGGTTTGGAGCCTTTTGGACCAGAAGGGCACACAGACAATGATGAAGAGTGTGCTTGGTGAGGCGGCGGGCTTGGCTGACTATGACACGGTTAAGAACCGCATGAAGAATGCCAGCTATTCGATGGAGTTCAGCAACGGTGTCCGGTTCAGCATGACCGTGAATATGTCGGACACGCTGACCGCAGCCACTGCAGCCACTCTCATGAAGGGTGTTGCCCTCATGAAGAAGGCCTCTGGATCGCCGCTGGAAAAGACTGCCGTCGACGATACGACCATCGATTCAAACTCGGGGGTCTTGACCGTGGCGTATTCTTCCTCTGATAGCCAGTTTGCAGGGCTGTTGACCTCCCCGCTGTTCCAACAAGTTGTGGTCAAGTAACTCCCAAACAATCGCATTTAGCACAACAATGGGCGACCATCTGGCCGCCCATTGTTGTGCTTCCCACATATCTATTAACAAAAGCTTTGTTATTTCCCAGTCGGCTCACAAGAAGACTTGACCGCAATGTCCCGCAGCTTTCCTGAGGCTCGGCAGCGTTCCATCACGGCAGCGCGAAGGCGGTTAGAGAGTTCCTCGGGAAACTCGTACGACTCAGCTCCGCGATAGACATCGATAGTCTTTCGAGTCGTATCCACAACAACCTCGCAATGGTGACAGGTTCCCAGGTGCGCTTTGACCTCGGCAAGTAAAGCGGGATCGATCTGTCCATCGAAGTAGTCGGTGAGTTTGGCGAGAAAATCCGTGCAGTTCACTTTGAGGCCTCTTTGTTCTGCCGGAAGTAACGGCTGAGACGTTCGCGTAACTGCAGGCGCGCACGTAGCAACCGAGACTTGACAGCCGGTACGCTCAGTCCAAGCGCCGCGGCTGTCTCTTCCGTCGACAAGTTTTCGATGTCGCGGAGAGTGAAAACGGTTCGAAAACCTGGTGGAAGCCCTGCAATAGTCTTGCGCAGAATCTCGGCGAGCTCGGATTGCGAGTAATTCTGCTCGGGATTTGGGCGCCACTCAGCGAAATCCCGGGGAATCGAGCCCTCGTCGGTCTCGACATCCTGATCCATTGAAACGGTCTTCGAGGTCTTGCGCTTACGCAGCCGCATCAGGCTCTCGTTGACAGCGATGCGGACCAACCAGGTCGAAAACTTGGAGTTACCCTGAAACTGATCGAGCTTCTGGAAAGCTTTGAAGAAGACGTCCTGGGTGATGTCCTCGGCGTCTTCGCGATTCTGGGTAATGTGTTGCGCGGTACGAAAAATCTGGCGTTCGTACTGGCGAACCAGCTGCTCGAAGGCTGCAGTATCACCTGCCTTGGCACGCTCCACCAGAGCCACATCTGGATGGATCTCCGCCTGCGGTTCGGTCACAACGGTTTCCTCGACGGGCTCGAGAGGTTCGTCGGCGATGGGAGAGGTCTGAACTGCCATAGTTGGTTCTAGTTTACAGGAGCGGATTTAGCTCAACCTAAACCGAACCACAGTTATCTTGAGTGGTTCCCCCGATCATGGGAATGTGCAAGCGCGGGCGGCTGGATCGCCTTAGAGTTAAAGTAGGTGGAATATCGGATGAAGAAATTGGGCTCGGGTTGGATGTTTGTCGCAACACTCGGTAGTGCACTGTCACTGGTGACGATTAGTGCGCAAAGCGCGTCAAGAAGACACTCAGATACGACTGTTTCCGCAAGCGCTTCCGGGCATGCAACGCTTACCAGAAAAAAAGGTAGCAGGAGAGAAATGACGGTTTCTGGCCACGCAACCGTCACGGCGAAACCTCGTGCGTCGGTGAGTAAGAGATCCCGCCAGACGGTAGACAGTTCCAGAAGTCATGGAGAGAATTCACGCACACATGCTGCATTGCGCGGTGTCGTTCTCCCCGTGGCGACAGCCGAGAGCCGCCGACTGAGCATCGCGTTCATCGCCTCGGCACAGCTGCGCCCGATGGCGCAGCAGCTTGTGATGGAGCGCAGTGCTGCGGCATACTCCGGAGTCATTGCCTATGCCGCGGGACATCCCGGAGAGGCAGCTGCTGCTGCCGAGCTAGCTGTTGGTCATGCCTATATGCTCGACCACCGTTATACCGAGGCGGAGGATGAGTTCCGGCAGGCAAATCTCCATGGAGCGGCGCTGGATGATTACGCTGATTACCTTGAGGCGCAGGCTGCAGTGCAAGGGAATCGTGCGCAGGACGCAATCCCTTTACTGGATCATTTTGCCGACCGACATCCGGGGAGCCTGTTCGATGCTTCCGCGCCGATTCTTCTGGCAAATGCGTATCTTGTAGCGGGGGACGCGGCCGGTGCTCTTCGCGTGCTACAGCCATTGCAGAACGGCTCTATTGGCAATCAGGTAGACTTCCGCTTCGTTCTAGCGAAGGCTTACCAGGTGAGCGGCAATGCAGAGCAGGCGGCCGCGCTTTATCGCGGGATCTATCTCGGCGATCCGCTCAGTCCTGAAGCCAAGGGTGCGAAGACCCAGATGGCGGCGATGAACATCCCGCTGTCGGCTGCTGAACGCAAGCGGCACGCTGATGCGATGTTCAACGCGACGCAATATACGGAGGCCGAGGAGGAGTATCGCGCCTTGCAGAAGGGGGGCAACGATCTGAGTCAGTCCGATCGCGACGCCCTCGATATTTATGCAGCGGTATGCGATCTGCGGCTGAAGAAGCTGAGCCGTGACGACGTCGAGCATCTTCCGGTGACAGGAGACGACAGCGCAGCGCTGAAGATGTATCTTCAGTCGGAGTTGGCGCGCAATATGGGCAACACCGACGAGCATGATGCGTTGGTGCAACAGTTGATGGATCACTATCCGCAGAGCCGTTGGCTGGAAGAGGCGCTTTACTCCGGCGGCAATATGTATCTGATCCATCAGGACGCTGCCAAGGCGACGGAGGAATACGTCGCACTGGTACAGCACTTTCCACGCAGCACGTATGCGCCGAGCTCGCATTGGCATGCGGCGTGGGGCAGCTACCGCCTGCGGCGATATCCGGATGCTGCACGCCTGATGGATGAGCAGATCATGGACTATCCAGCAGGCACGGAGATCCCCGGAGCACTCTACTGGCGCGGCCGCCTGTACGAAGATGTCGAACAGAACTTCAGCCAGGCGCTGAACTACTACAACACGCTCAATGCAACCTATGTGAACAGCTACTATGCGATTCTTGCGCGGCAGAGAATTGCGGTGATCGGTCAGCGTCCGGCAGTGCCGCCGGCGCCAGCTCTGGCGTCCGTACGTGCAGTCGAGAATCCGGAACTGACCGATGTCCTGCCGGAGAACGACCCTCACCTAATCAAGGCAAGGCTGTTGGCAAATGCGGCGTTGAACGAGTACATACGACCGGAGATCCAGCTGAGTGAGACGTCTGGCCAGTGGGGAGCGTTCGCAGAGGCGGAGATCTATGAGAGCTTTGGCGAAAACTCGCGTGCATTGCAGGCGATGAAGCGGAGCAAGATTCCATTCTTCGCGCTGCCGGTGAATGAAGTACCCATGGCCTACTGGAAGCTGGTCTTTCCGCGGCCGTATTGGCAGCAGCTTGAGAGCGACTCACGAGCCAATGGACTCGACCCATTCCTGGTAGCGGCGTTGATTCGGCAGGAATCAGAGTTCAATCCCGACGCCGTGAGCCGAATGAATGCATACGGACTGATGCAGTTGCTGCCTTCGGTCGGCAAGTCTTTGGCAAAGAAGGATGGCGAGCCGAATTTTACAACGAGCGAACTGCTGGACCCTTCGACAAACTTGCGGCTGGGCACACAGGATTTGCGCAAGTCGATTGACCGCTACAACGGCCAGTTGGAGTACGCTCTGGCTGCATATAACGCAGGCGACTCGCCGGTGCATCAGTGGATGTCAACAAACAACTATAGGGACATTGCGGAGTGGGTCGAGTCGATTCCGTATACCGAGACCCGAAAGTATGTACAGGGGATTCTGCGCAACCGCGAACTTTATCGTGAGGTGTACGCAGTCCACTAACTCGATAAGCGCTACTCGTGGTGCAGAGCCACGACCGGATCCATTTTCGCAGCGCGTATAGCGGGCAGAAGGCCGGAGACCATGCCTACCAGCGCAAGGATGACGAACGAGACCAGCACAATGCCACTCGATGCGCGCAGGATAATATCGCCGTCATGGTTCGCTGTCTTGTACATCGCCGAGTAGAGCGGCATCGGCGGAACAAGATATGTGATTACGAAAGCGACGATCACTCCCGCGAGACCTGCCAGAAAGGTCAGGACAAAGCTCTCGAGCAAGAACTGTGCGAGGATGTCCCGCGGGCGGGCTCCGAGGGCCTTCATCAGTCCAATCTCTCGTGTGCGTTCCGTGACAGAGACAAGCATGATGTTCATCACGCCCACCCCACCAACGGCGAGTGTCATTGCACCAATGATGCCGAGCAGCACCGGTAGGGCAAAGGAGAACTGAACTAATTGCTTGCCGTCATTGATAGTGTCCCATGACCCGATCGCCTTTTCGTCTCGTGGATTGAAATGGTGTCGTTGGGCGAGTACAGTCCTCACGGCCTGCAGAGCGCGCAGATGCAGTTCTGGCGATGACGGTTGGAAAACGATCGAGTCGGGGTCGCGCTGTTGGCGCAGGGTGCGCATGGTGTCGAAAGGCACGAAGACGTTCTCGTTATCGGGGCCGTTATTGGATGAGTCCTGAATCTTGTTACGGAGCACTCCGATGACGGTAAAGGGCTGGCCTTCGACCTGCACTACCTCGCCTACGGGTGGATAGCCGTTAAATAGCTTTTGCGCGGCGTGTGCACCGAAGATGATGACCTGGCGATGGTCGCTGAAGTCGGCGGCTTCGAAGTATTGCCCCTGTTCAATGTCGAGCCGGCGCATACCACCGTAGGGAAGATCGACCGCCTTGGACTGAATGAGCATGACTTTAGGTCCATATTTTACGCTAAAGGCGTCGTCCGTCTCTCGCGAGATGGCGTTGAGGAAGGGAAGCGAGTCACGGATGGCCTCCATGTCGCCATCCTTCAATTTGATCTTCTGGCCGGATCGCTCGCCACCCGCCTGCATCGAGGTCTGCCCTCCCCAGATCATGATGACGTTGTGGCCGAAGCCCATGAAGCCCTCCATGACGGCATCGCCTATCGCTCGACCGTAGCTGAGCAACAAAACGACAGTCACCAGACCCCACACAATTCCGAGCATCGTCAGACCGGAACGCAGGCGGTTGCGGTGCAGCGATTCGACGGATTCAGTAAGAGCTTCGCCCAGGTTCATCGTACGGTCTCCGTGGTTAGTCGGTGCGCAGGCACTCAATGGGTGTGAGGTTGGCAGCGCGCAGTGCAGGATATGTCCCCGCCGTGACGGTGATAGCTGCGAGCGTAATCAGCGAGGCAATGATCGCAGTCGCTGAGATTACCGGATGCGGAAGGAACTCCGGCAGCGGCAGCAGACGCAGCGCAACGATGATGCCGATGCCGCAGATCAGGCCCAGGGCTCCGCTTACCAGTGTGATGATCGCTGACTCAACGAGAAAATGGCGCCGAATGTCGACGGCGGTTGCTCCCAGGGCTTTCCGCACTCCGATCTCGCGGGTGCGTTCGGAGACGGCGACCAGCATAATGTTCATCACTCCAATGCCGCCGAGCGCGAGCGTCAGCAGCGCTACCACAGCGAAGAAGACGGTCATCGCGTGAAAGATGTTGTCGGTGAACTGTGCACTCTCGAGCGTGTCCCAGACCCAGACTGCGTCAAGATCAGTGGGATCGAAGTGGTGACGATCGCTGAGGACCTTCCGCACTTCGCGCAGCGCAGCAACGTGTACTGCAGAGGACACCGGCTGGACGACGATGTCGTTGACGATACCCCGGAATGAGCCCTTGGAATCGGGAGGGAAGTCGCGTTCCATTGCGGAGAAGGGAACAAAGAGTTGCGAGTTGTCGGGCCCGGAGCCATAACTGCCGTTCTGCTGTTTACTCGCAAGTACGCCGATTACGGTATAAGGATAGCCTGCGACAATCAGCGCCTGGCCGATCGACGGCTTGCCAGGAAAAAGTTGGTGGTTAGATTCGGCACCAAGGATCACGACACGGGCACCGTTGTTCTGGTCCTCGGCCGTCATCAGTCGTCCCTGCTCGACATGGAGCGAGCGGAAGTATTGGTATTCCGGCCATACCCCTCGAACGGCACGGCTGGCCGCATTCCAGTGGCTGACTTCGCTGACCGTATGGATTAGTTCGGGCGAGACGTTCTTGACCAGAGGCGCGTCCTGCTGAATGGCGATCGCATCGTCGCCGGTGAGCGCAAGATCACGCCCGGCCGCGTAACCACCGGAAGGCATGGCCGTCTTGCCCCCAAAGCAGATGGCGATATCGGTGCCGATGGAACTTAGGTGATCACGCTGGTCGATGCCGAAGCCAATGCCGAGCCCGACCAGCAGGATGACCGAAGTGATACAGTCAAGTCCGAAAAGTTCTGTAGATTGTCTTT
>PLHC01000031.1 GCA_003138795.1 Granulicella sp.
CCCCAGCCAGATAGCCCCAGCCTGGAGCCCTGCGCTTCAGCTTCGGACTGCTGGCGCTGATGGCACGGCCACCACTCAGCTACCCCAAGCTGGTAGCCCGATGCTTCAGCTTCGGGTCTCCTTGGGTCTCATAGCTTGCTAAAAAACAAGGGGCTTTAGCCCCTGGGGTATGCCTTCCCTAGCCCGCCGCCGCAATCTCCACTAGCCCCTGCTTCTCTTCCCCCACCGTCCGCTTCAACTGCCCGCACGCCGCATAGATATCCCTACCCCGCGGCCTGCGAATATACGTCGCAATCCCACCCGCGATCAGCATCTTCTGAAACACCGCAACATCCGCCGGCTTCGGCTGGTGATACTCAATCCCCGGCCCCGGATTCCACACAATCAGGTTCACCTTCGCGCGCATTCCCGCGAGCAGCGCGAGCACCTCGCGCGCATGTTCCGGCTGGTCGTTCACACCACCCAGCAGCACATACTCAAACGTCACCCACTCCCTGGTCCGCAGCGGAATCTTCTGCACCGCCTCCAGCAGCGCCGCGATATTCCACTTCCGCGTCACCGGCATAATCTGCTCGCGCACCACATCATTGCTCGCATTCAGCGAGAGCGCCAGCTTGGGCCGCACCGTCTCCTTGGCAAACGCCTCAATCCCCGGCAAAATCCCGCTGGTCGACACCGTCATCCGCGACTCCGGAATCCCCANNCCCATCCCCATAAACACCAGGTTGATGCGGTCCTTCCCAATCTGAATCCTGTGCCGGCTCAACACGGCCGCGACCTGCCCGGCAATCTCTCCCGCCGTCAGATTCCTGCGAATTCCCAACTTCGCCGTCAGGCAAAACTGGCAGTTCACCGAGCACCCCACCTGGCTCGAGATACAAATCGTCGCCCTGCGAAACCCCTTCTCCGCCAGCGTCCCAAAGTTCGACCGATCGCGACCATTCCCGCGCCGATCCCAATATCCCCCATCCCCCTCAGAATTGTCATCCTGAGCGAAGCGAAGGACCTGCTTCTCGCCGTTGCTGTTGTCGTTGCTGTTGTCGTTTTTTCTGTCACTCCCTCTGGGAATCTGCTGCTCCCCCGCCACAGCCTCCTCCGCAGACTCCACCTCCTCCGCCTCCTCGACAGCCGCCTCACTCCCATCGCCGCGTTCGCCACCATCGCCATCGGGCATCCACACCGTCTCGACAGTCTCGCCATCGGCCATGCGCATCAGATAGCGCTCGGTCCCATCCACCGACACCGCCGTCTGCACCATCTCCGGCAGCCCCGCCTGCCAACCGTCTTCCACCAATCGCACCCGCAACTCCACCGCCAGCGTGGTCATCTCCTCCACCGTCGCCACGCGCTGTTTATACAGCGCCTCGAACACCTGTCGCGCGCGATACGGCTTCTGCCCCAGCCCCGCCATCAGCTCGGTCAACTCCGGCAGATTCTTCCCGAAAAGCGCGCGCATCTCCATCCCTCAAGTTTACCGCTCCGCGCACCCTGCAGCCCGCCACCGCCTGAAACCTCACAGCCATGAAACAATAGCCCCAATGCCAGTTTCCGTCCCCGTCGCCGAAAACGCGACCCTTTCCGTCTCCGCCCCTCACCTCCGCGACATTCGCACCACCACGCTCGCCAACGGCCTCCTCGTCCTCACCGAGAGCATGCCTCACCTCCGCTCCGTTGCCATGGGCGTCTGGATCGACTGCGGCTCCCGCGACGAAGCCCCCGAAGTCAACGGCATCTCCCACTTCATCGAGCACATGGTCTTCAAGGGCACCACCACCCGCTCCGCCTCGCAGTTCGCACGCGAAGTCGACGGCATCGGCGGCAACCTCGACGCCTTCACCGGCAAAGAGACCATCTGTTTCAACATCAAGGTCCTCGACGAGAACGTCCCCGCCGCCCTCGATCTCCTCACCGATCTCGTCCTCCATCCCACCTTCTCCCCCGAAGACATTGCCAAGGAGCAAGGCGTCATCCTCGAAGAGATCAAGATGGACGAAGACAACCCCGACTACCTCGTCCACGAGCTCTTCACCCAGAACTTCTGGCGCAACGACGCCCTCGGCCGCCCCATCCTCGGGACGTCGAAATCAGTTTCGAGCTTCACCCAGGCCATCGTCTTCGACGAGTACGCCCGCCGCTTCACCCCCACGAACATGGTCTTCAGCGCCGCCGGCAACTTGGATCACGACGACTTTGTCGCCCGGATCGAGGCCGCCTTCGCCTCACTCTCCGCCAGCTCCAGCGAAAAAATCGCGCACCCCAACACCCCGCAGACCTTCCCCCACATGACGCTCAAGAGCAAGAAGTCGCTCGAGCAGGTCCAGTTCTGCCTCGCCGTGCCCGCTCCACCGGTAGCCGATCCATCCCGCTACGCCGCCTATCTGCTCAACAGCATTCTCGGCGGCGGCATGAGCTCCCGCCTCTTCCAGTCCATCCGTGAAGAGCGCGGCCTGGCCTACTCCATCTACTCCGAGCTCAACCCCTTCCGCGACACCGGCTCCCTCGCCGTCTACGCCGGCTGCGCCATCGACAAGGCCCGCGAAGTCCTCGCTCTCACCCTCGCCGAGTTCACCCGCATCAAGCAGGAGCCCGTCACCGCCGAAGAGCTCAAGCGCGCCAAAGACCAGATCAAGGGCAACATGGTCCTCGGCCTCGAGACCTCCGGCTCCCGCATGTCCTCGCTCGCCCGCCAGCAGATGTACTGGGGCCGCTTCTTCTCGCTCGACGAGATCACCGCCGAGGTCAACCGCGTCACCGCCCCCGACCTCCAGCGCCTGGCCAACGACCTCCTCCAGCCCGACCTCCTCGCCCTGACCTTCCTCGGCAACCTCGGCCCCCTCAAACTAACCCGCGCCGACCTCGCCTGCTAACCGCAAACTCCCAAGAACCCAGGCACCCATCCAGCTCCCGCCGTCCGCGCAGGACCCAAGGCTTTAGCCTTGGGTCTTCATTGGCTCACTAGAAAACAAGGGGCTTTCGCCCCTGGGGCGGGCTCTCCCTCGCCTCGTCCCAAACGTCTATACTTTGAAACTGGGAATTCGAGCGCAGTCCCCCGCTCCTCTGAGGTGTCATGAAACTGCCCAAGAACCACAACGAGTCTGGCTTCACGCTCGTCGAACTGCTGATCGTCATGTCGGTTATTCTCATCCTCATGACGCTCGCCATCCCCGCCATGCAGTCGGTCATCCGCCGCGGCAACGAGACCTCCGCCATCGCCTCCCTGCGCATGTTGAACGAGATGGAGGGCCAGTACAACTCCAACTATCCGCAGCACGGCTTCGCCTGCGCCCTCACCGCGCTCGGCGGCAAGGTCGGCTCCGGCCCACCGACGCCTGAAGCCGCCCAACTCATCCCCGATGACCTCGCCAGCGGCAGCAAGGCCGGCTACACCTTCAGCATCAGCGGCTGCAGCAAGACGACGATCAACAACATCGACCAGTACAACAGCTACCAGATCAACGCCGTTCCCAACTCGGTCGGCCACTCGGGCAACCGCGGTTTCTGCACCGACGAGAATGCCCAGATCCGTTTCGATCCCAAGGGCGGCACCAACTGCACCGAGCTCCTCCAGTAGCTCCGTAGCTCGCACGCTCCGCAAAAGAAGAAAGGCCGCCCGGGGCGGCCTTTCTTCTTTTGCATTGGCATTTGCTGTTGCTTTCTGTCATTCCCGAAGCCGGGGTCCCCAACGAGCGCTTTTGCTCGCTGGGGTGGGAAGGGAATCTACTTCTCGCGCCTCACGCGAAGCGCGTGACCACTGAACCTCACCTCAAAGTCCTGCACAAACCCCGCCACCGCATCGGCACTCAAAGCCGGCTCGGTCTGCAGCAACAGATGCGGCCCCTCGATCGTCACCGTCCGCGCCGGCTTCACCAGCCGAATCTCCTCCATGCAAGCCGGATCGACCAGCCGGTCCTGCGTCGGCTGCACATACAGGATCGGCACTTTCACCTGCGCCAGCTCCGCGCGCACATCCACACACAGCATCTCGCGCACCCGCGAGCACAGCACCTTCGGCGTCACCCACGACACCGCGTCGGTCACCGACTCCACCAGCGCCCGCGGCGCCTCATCCCCCACCAGCAGATACTTCGCCACAAACCCCGGCATCGTCACATGCGACACCAGCGGTGCCAACTCCATTGCCAGCTCACGCTTCCATCCCCGCACCGGGCTCGTCGCAAACCCCGCGCACAACACAATCCCTTGCAGGTTTGGCGGGTTCAGCGCCGCAATCAAAATCGCCAGCGGCGTCCCAAACGACTCCGCCACCAGCACAAACGGCTCATCGACCGAAATCGCACCGCGCAGCGTCCCCGCCAACTCCCCATAGCTCATCCAACGGTCCGCCGGATACCACAACGTCTCCGTCTCAAACCCCTTCGGCAGCGCTGCCACGAACCCCCGGAGCAGCTCCCCGCTCCCGTCCATCCCGGGCAGCAACACGAGTTTTTTCAAGGACATATTCCTAGTTTAGACTTGTCATCCTGCGCCACCGAACCCCTCCAAAAAAACACAGGTCAAACCCCCACAACCCAAAAAATCACGTGAAATCCATACGCAGCACACCATCTGACCCACGCTATGCATCCTCCCCCCTCGAGAATGGTCTAATGTCTCCAGCGAGCCGCGCGCCGAATGCCCCGGTCTTCGCCCCACAGGAGAGATGTACATGAGTGACCGCATCGCCCCGCTGGCCTCCCGCCCAGCCTGGAAAGCCCTTCAGCAGCACGCCGAAACGATTCGCCCCCAGCAACTGCGCGACCTCTTCAAAAGCGACCCCGAACGCGGCGTCCGCTTCACCGCCGAAGCCGGCGGCATCTTCCTCGACTACTCCAAGAACCGCATCACGGATGAGACCCTGAAGCTGCTGATGGACCTCGCAGCCCAGTCCGGGCTCAAGCAGCGCCTCGAGGCCATGTTCACCGGCCAGAAGATCAACACCACCGAGAACCGCGCCGTCCTCCACGTCGCTCTCCGCGCTCCAAAGTCCGAGAGCATCATCGTCGACGGCGAAGACGTCGTTCCCGCCGTTCACGCCGTCCTCGACAAGATGTCCACCTTCGCCGGCCGCATCCGCTCCGGCGAGTGGAAGGGCCACACCGGCAAGCGCATCCGCAACGTCGTCAACATCGGCATCGGCGGCTCCGACCTCGGCCCCGTCATGGCCTACGAGGCGCTCAAGCACTACTCGCAGCGCGACCTCACCTTCCGCTTCGTCTCCAATGTCGACGGCACCGACTTCGCCGAAGCCGTACAAGACCTCAACCCCGACGAGACCCTCTTCCTCGTCGCCTCCAAGACCTTCACCACGCTTGAGACCATGACCAACGCGCACACCGCGCGCGACTGGTCGCTCGCTGGCCTCGGCGGAGATGAATCCGCAGTAGCCAGGCACTTCGTCGCCATCTCCACCAACGCCGACGCAGTTGCAAAATTCGGAATCGACACCGCCAACATGTTCGAGTTCTGGGACTGGGTCGGCGGCCGCTACTCCATGGACTCCGCCATCGGCCTCTCCACCATGATCGCCATCGGCCCCGACAACTTCCGCGCCCTGCTCGCCGGCTTCCACGCCATGGATGTCCACTTCCGCACGACACCCTTCGAGAAGAACCTGCCCGTCCTTCTCGGCCTGCTCACCGTCTGGTACACCGACTTCTTCGACGCCCAGACCGTCGCCATCCTCCCCTACGAGCAGTACCTCAAGCGCTTCCCCGCCTATCTCCAGCAGCTCACCATGGAGTCCAACGGCAAGCACGTCACACTCTCCGGCGAGCACCTCACCACTCAGACCGGCCCCATCTACTGGGGCGAACCCGGCACCAACGGCCAGCACAGCTTCTACCAGCTCATCCACCAGGGAACCCGGCTCATCCCCTGCGACTTCATCGGCTTCTACAAGACTCTCAACCCGCTCGGCCGCCATCACGACATCCTGATGGCCAACGTCTTCGCCCAGGCCGAAGCCCTCGCCTTCGGCAAGACCGCCGCCGAAGTCAGCGCCGAGGGCGTTCCCGAAGTTCTGGTCCCGCACAAGGTCTTCGAGGGGAACCGCCCCTCCAACACCATCCTCGCCGACGCCCTCACCCCCGAAACCCTCGGCCAGCTCATCGCCCTCTACGAGCACTCCGTCTTCACCCAGGGCGTCATCTGGAGCATCGACTCCTTCGACCAGTGGGGCGTCGAGCTCGGCAAAGTCCTCGCCCAGAAGATCATCGGCGAGCTCGAAAGCCCCACTCAGCCCACCCTCGCCCACGACACCTCCACCACCAACCTCATCCACCTCTACCGCAGCCACAAGTAGCTGCGCGCACCGACCCAATCTAGCCACAACTGCGCATAACGCATCTCGTTCCTTATTTTTCTTGCGCATCGGAGTCTGTGCGTTTATCGTAGATACAGGGCGACAATCGCACTTCCGCCGTCGTCGCTCGAGGAGGACTTGTTTGTCACCGACCGCTGCAACGCTCACCGCGCCTTCCCCTTCCGCACCAGCCGTCCCCAGGGCCAAGGTCCTTCCCGGCGTAGCACTCGACATGTACTCTGGCGACCCCAACTTCATGGCCTCGCTCGCCCGCGGCCTCGTCGTCATCGAGACCTTCACCCCGCAGACGCCACAGATGACCATCTCGCAGCTCAGTCTGCGCACCGGCCTCTCGCGCGCCGCCGTCCGCCGCTGCCTCTACACCCTCGTCAAGCTCGGCTTTGCGGGCGCTGACGAGTCCCAGCGCTACTCTCTTCGCCCCAAGATGCTCTCCCTCGCCAACACCTACACCGCATCGAGCACGCTCGCCAACGCCGCCCAGCCCATCCTCGAGCGCATGTCCGCCGCCTACGGCGAAAGCTTCTCCGTCGCCACGCTCGACGGCGAGCAGATTGTCTATATCGCCCGCACCTCCGTCAGCCGTGTCATGTCGGTCGACCTCCACATCGGCTCGCGCCTTCCCGCCTTCTGCACCAGCATGGGTCGCGTTCTGCTCGCCTATCTCCCGCAGGACCAGCTCGAAGCCTACCTCTCCCGCGTCATTCTCACGCAGTACACCCCGCGCACCATTAACTCCGTGGATAAGCTCCGCCTCGCTCTGCGCAACGTACGCCGCAACGGCTATGCCCTCGTCGATCAGGAATACGAGATCGGACTCCGCTCCATCGCTGTTCCCGTCTACGCCAGCAATGGCCGCGTCGTTGCCGTGGTCAATCTCAGCGGCCACGCCCCACGCATCGCGATGCTGGAGATGCAGACCCGCTTCCTCCCCCCGCTGCGCGCCGCAGCCGCCGAACTCAGCGTCTTCCTCCGCTAAACTGCGTATTACTTCATCTCCACAGCTCTTCACCGGCTCCGAGCCAGAATGGAAGTGTGTATACAATTTCATTCGTATAAACTTCCACGGAACCATCCGCGATAGACTTTGTATAACTGAATGCTAGAAACTGAAGCCACACAGGCACAGATCCGGTCGACCACAACCGCTCCCACACCCTCGCACAGCCGCAGCGCCACCCTTAGGATTCAATCCGCAACCGAACGGCTTCAGTCGCCCGCCTGGTTTCTTGCCGCCACGGTTCTCTTCGCCCTGGCCATCCGCCTGGTGATCGTCGCCATCGTCTTTCGCGACGTCTCCGCACCGACGCTCGATCACAACGAATTCGGCTGGGAGATGGGTTGGACAGCGCGCAGCATCGCTCTCGGTCGCGGCTTTTCCTCGCCTTTCCTTCCGATCACTGGCCCCACAGCCCTCGTCCCGCCGCTCTATCCCTATCTCCTCGCAACCATCTTCAGGCTCTTCGGCGTCTACACCGCTGCCTCCGCCGTCGCCATCCTCTCGCTCAATAGCCTCTTCTCCGCGCTCACCTGCATCCCCATCTACTTCAGCCTGCGCCACGCCGTAAGCTTGCGCCTCGCGCGTTTCGCCGCCTTCGGTTGGGCGATCTATCCCTTCGCCATCTACTTCTCCGCCGATCGCGTCTGGGACTACGCCCTCACCGCACTCCTCTTCAGCACCTGCTTCTGGGCTGCGCAGAGGCTCCATCTCCGCGGCGTCTGGTCCTGGTTTGGTATCGGTCTCCTGTCCGGAATCACGGTCCTCTGCAACCCGTCGGTGCTCTCCGTTCTTCCATTTCTGCTCCTCTTCTCCCTCCTCAAGGTCCGCCGGGTAGGCGGCCCATGGCTGCGCAACGGCCTCATCACCCTCCTCACCTGTGCGGCACTATGGGCTCCCTGTGGTCTGCGCAACCATCGCGTCGTCCACACCAGCTCCGTCTTCCGCGACGGCTTCTGGCTTGAGTTTTACGCCGGCAATAACGGCGACACCTCGGAGTCCAATCCCGGCTGGGCCCATCCCGCCAGCAATCCCGTCGAGATGCAGAAGTACGAGTCATCTGGAGAGACCGCCTACATGGCGCAAAAGCGCGTGCTCGCGCTCGACTTCGTGCACCATCATCCTCTCTTCTTCACCGGCCTCTCCCTGCGTCGCACCTTCCGCTTCTGGACCGGCTACTGGTCTTTCAGCCGCGCCTACCTGAAATACGACCCGCTGGACGTTCCCAACGTCTTCTTCTGCATCGCGCTGACCCTGCTTATGCTGCGTGGAATTCGCCGTTGGTGGCAGGAAGACCCCGGCTCAGCTCTGCCCTATCTCCTCACCCTCTTCCTCTTTCCCCTTCCCTACTACCTCACACACAGCTCCATGGACTACCGGCAACCCATAGAGCCCGCTATACTTGCGCTCGTTATCATCGGCATCTTCGGACTCCGGAACGAGTTCCCTTCCTCGACCCTCGACGATGAGACTTTCCTCTCGGAGTTCGCCGGCGAAGAGACCGATAACGAGCTGGTAGCCGCCATGGAACTCGCCCCGGTCTCCTAACCTCGCTTTTGCCATTGCCCGTTGCCGTTGCGCATTGTCGTTGCCCGTTGCNNTTGCTCTTGCTCTTGCTTTTGCTTTTGCTTTTGCTCTTGCTCTTGCCCTTCTTTCTGTCATTCCCGAAGGGAATCAGCTTCTGCCTTTGCTTCCCCTCTGTAAACCAGGCAAATCAACGCGGCTTTCGCCGCTGGGCAATACTTCCCAGCACTACCCATCGGGTGGAACCACTCGATCGCGACTCACCGAATGCCTCGTCTCGTCACCCCCGAAACCCTGTCAAGCCCCCAACACCCAAAAAAATCCAATAACTCCATGAAAACAAAGGCGATGAAAGTTCCAGGAACTTGGCATAATCACCCCTCCCATTCTCTACAATAGAAATAGGGGCGAAATGTATCACGAGAACTTGGACAATTACGCAGAGAAGAGCGCCAAATCCAGAGCTAAGTCCTTATTTTCTAATACTTTGCCTATAAAGTATCTCGAATCTATACTTTACAGACAGCCATTTTCGCAACTACTGATTCCAGAGACTTTACAAAATCAGGGGGGAGGGGGGGTACCCC
>PLHC01000135.1 GCA_003138795.1 Granulicella sp.
CCATCGTGATCACCGACCGCGACGGCTCCATTGTGTGGGCCAACCCGGCTTTCAGCACCCTGACCGGCTACACTCTCGCGGAGACCGTCGGCAAAAACCTGCGCGACTTGGTCAAGTCCGGCCAGCAGGAGCGCGCCTTTTACGAGGAGATGTGGGCGACGATTCTCGCCGGCCGGATCTGGCACGGACAGCTCGTGAACCGCCGCAAGGACGGCAGCCTCTACCCTGAGGATCTAACCATCACGCCGGTGCGCGATGCCAACGGCAAGATCACCCACTTCATCGCGATCAAGCTGGATCTCACCGAGCGCAAGGCAGCGGAAGAGGCGCTGCTGCAGGCGGGCGCTCTGCAGCGCGCGATCTTCAACAGCGCCAACTTCTCGAGTATTGCCACGGACGCGAAGGGCGTCATTCAGATCTTCAATGTCGGAGCCGAGCGGATGCTGGGCTACACGGCCGCCGAAGTGATGAACAAGATCACGCCAGCCGACATCTCCGATCCGCAGGAAGTGATCGCACGTGCCGCAGCATTGAGCGTCGAACTCGGAACGCCGATTACGCCAGGCTTTGAGGCCTTGGTGTTCAAGGCCTCCCGCGAGATCGAGGACATCTACGAGCTGACCTACATCCGCAAGGATGGCAGCCGGTTTCCGGCGGTGGTGTCGGTCACGGCACTGCGCGACGCGCAGAACACCATCATCGGCTATCTGTTGATTGGCACCGACAACACCGCGCGCAAGCTGGCGGAAGAGGCGCTGCTGCGGAGTGAATTGCTGGCGGGTGCAGGGCGGCTGGCGGCAAGCATCGCGCACGAGATCAACAATCCGCTCGAGGCTCTTATAAACACTATATATCTTGCCCGAATGACCGCCGACCTTCCCGAGTCGGCCCGCGAGTATCTGGATATCGCAGATGGGGAGATAGCCTCTGTCGCCCACATAGTTCGACAGAGGTTGGGATTTTATCGTGAGTTTTCCGCAGCAACCAGTAACTCCGCGTCCGCTTTGATTGGCTCGGTTGTCAATCTGCTAAAGGCGAAGATACGGGCCAGTGAAGCCATAGTGGAGCAGCAGTGTGATGAACAGCTACAGGTGATGGGGGTGTCCGGAGAACTGCGGCAGGTACTGGCGAACCTGCTTGCAAACAGCCTGGATTCGATTGACCAGGGCGGCAGGATTGTTCTGCGTGCTTCCGCTTCCATTGATCCAGACGATGGTAGACGGCGCTTCCGGATAACAGTGGCCGACTGTGGGCACGGCATGGGGGCAGCCACGATGAAGCAGATCTTCGACCCTTTCTTCACGACGAAGGGCTCGGTCGGAACCGGCCTTGGGCTATGGGTGTGCAAGCAGCTCGTCGATAAGAACGGCGGTTCTATCCGGGTCCGGTCCAATATGGATGGAGAGCGCGGAGGAACGACGTTTTCCGTTGTGCTCCCCAAAGACGCTGCGATGCCGGCGACGAGTGTGTAGAAGTCGGCACTCCGTCTATTGGGGTCTTTGGAACAACTGGACGGAAAGTCCGGTAGCGTTTTGATCAGTTGGATCGCGCAGGGGCCGCAGTCCTCCCCGGGCGACGATGTCGGGCATTGCGAAGGAATATCGTCCCAGCAAGTTGGGTTGCGAGCCATCAGTCCCAGTTTTGCACCCCGTTTGGCATACGCATGCGCGATTGCCCGGCCTAAACCGGCAGAGGCACCGGTGATGGCCACGACGAGAGGTGTTTCCATGAGGACCTCAATTCAGAAGAATCTAGTGGCTCGCAGCGGAGTAGCAAGCGTGCTGGGCTGAAAGCCGCAACGTAAGTCTTGAAGATAAAGCAGCGAAGCCGCCGAGCAGTAGCAGAGGCGGCTCCGTGCTGATGCTGCTCAACTCTGACGTTTAGTCGCAGAGTTCCTTAGCGCCGTTGGAAGGTTTCTTTAGCAGAGTCCTTCACATCCCCCACAGCGCTATGGACAGCACCCTTAACCTGATCTACCTTGCCTTCGTTCTCAAGCTTCCTGTCGCCAGTAACGTGGCCGACTGCTTCCTTGATCTTGCCTTCGCCTTTTTCCGCTGCACCCTTTACATGTTCGTTGTTCATATAACACCTCTCCAGAGTGAGATGCGCTTAAGTCCGGATAGGGGACGCGTAGTGACGATGGCGTTCGATACACTGCAGGAGAGGAGAAGACACGAAACGGAATTTTAAGCACGCTAGTGCGCCGGGAGACCGGCAGGGAATAACGGGTGAAAGTCCTGTGCAGTGAAGGAATAGCAAACCACACTGGCCCCGAGTCATGCGTTTTGCATCGCGAGGTGCAGGGCGAAGCGTTGACAGGGGAGTCTGTAGGCCAGCCATTGAGCCGCGAAAGCTTAAAATTAGTTCAGGGTGCCGACGCCGTTAGCGTGGTGGAAGGCAATACGGACGGGCACGCTCTTGCGAGTGCCTGGACGGCCCTGCGTGGTCTTAGACTGTAGCTTTGATCGCTATTTGGCGTAATGTTTCAGAATTATTTGGCGTAGTCCGCGTCATGCTGGTCCGATGACGAGACTATCCCTCCGAAATCGTGCCATCGCAAGATCCCGAGCGGCCTCGGACACTCCGCTCAACTCCTGCATGCAAGGACACTACGCCAAATAGCGCTGAAATACTACGCCAAATAATTCTGAAAGTGACATTCTTAGACCTCCCTTAA
>PLHC01000039.1 GCA_003138795.1 Granulicella sp.
ACGTCCTGCGCAAATGGAATCGGATGTGCGACTTCGACCGGCGTTGCGTAGATCGACACGGGCACTCCGAGATCAGTCAATATCTTCTGGTACTCGGCATAGAAGTCCGCAACGCTCTGCGCACGCAGCGGAGTGGACGCGCTTGCTCCTGTGCTCAACCGAAACCGCAACTCGTGGCTGACGAAGTCGAAGTCAATCTCCAGAAACTCTGCGCCGTACGGCATCGCCGAGGTGTTTAGGCCACGTGCGCTAACGTACAGCGGAACGTTCCACCAGTGGGCTTGCAGCGGACTAAGTGCAAGCCGAGTCTTGCCCACAATTTGGGTCCACATGTGGAGCGTCTCCGCCGTCGCGGACCAGTCCTCCCAGCGAAGCTCCGGCCAGGCATTGCCTTGTAGCAGTGTCGATTCCATGTTCATCCCTCCAGGCAGCGTTATACCTCAGGATCGTAATTCAAATTTTGCCCGAGCCATCGCTCGGCCTCTCCCACGCTCATCCCCTTGCGACCCGCATAGTCGGCGACCATCAGATCGGGCCGGTTCTTCAGCAGCCAGCTCACGCCGTTGGACTTGCCGCCTTCTTCATCGGCGGTAAGCGCAAGGACGATGTCGCGATCGGGGACGTACCCCTCGCGCCGCAGGCGGATGAAGCTCTCGACGACGCCGGCGTCGGCGTCCTTCATGTCCTGGGTGCCGCGACCGTAGAAGTAGCCGTCCTTCTCGATCAACTGATACGGATCGGTTGTCCAGTCGGAGCACCGCGCTTCGACGACATCGATGTGCCCGATGATAAGGATTGGCTTGAGCTTCGATCCGGCGGCACAGCGATAGCGCACGACCAGGTTCTGCTTGCGATCATTCGGTCCGGCGAGGATGAGATCGCCGGGAGCGAAACCGCCCTTCAGCAGCTCTTTGCGCGCCGCGACAGCCACAGCAGTGACGCTGCCGTTCGAGTCCTGGGAGTTGGTCTCGACGAATTCCTTAAAGATCTGCCGCGCGAGGACGCGATCCTGTTCGGGCAGCTGGGGCGCACTCTGCGCCTGTGCAATACCCGCGCCAATCAACAATGCAACGATCGATCCACGAACCAAAGGCTGCACTCGCAAGTACCCTCCATGAATTTCAAAACTCAAAGCTACACCATAAAATACTTGGCCTGCGGATGATGCACGATCACCGCATCCGTGCTCTGTTCCGGCTCCAGATGATAGCCCTCGGTCAGCCGCACGCCGATGCTCTCTTCGGGCTTGAGCAGCTGGAAGATCTTCGTCTGGTCTTCGAGGTTGGGGCACGCTGGATAGCCGAAGGAGTACCGCGAGCCGCGATACTTCTGGTGGAAGAGATCGCTGATGCGTGGCGCGTCTTCCCCGCCGATGCCGAGCTCGCGCCGGATGACCACGTGCATGTATTCGGCGAGCGCCTCGGCTGTCTCGACGCTCAGCCCATGCAGGTAGAGATAGCGCGTGAAGTCGTTGGCATCGAAGAGCGTCTTTGTGACCTCGCTGGCGCGCGAGCCGATTGTCACCACCGAGAAGCCGATGACGTCCATGCGCCCTCTCTCGACGGGCGAAAAGAAGTCGGCGATCGAGAGCATGCGGCCTTCGCGCTGGCGGGGGAAGGTGATGCGCAGCAGCTCCGCGCCGGGCTTGCTTCCCTGCTGGCTCGGATCGTAGCCGGCTGGGTCGTACACGATGACGTCGTTGCCGCTGGACTGTGCGGGATAGTAGCCATGGACGGACTTCGGATCGAACCAGCTGTTGGCCTTCACCTCCGCGCAGAGATTGTGCAGGATCGGGCGATACTTCTCATCGACCAGCCGCACATAGTCGGTCGCGCTGGCGGTCTTCAACTGCCATTGGTTCTTGAACAGCGCGGTCTCGTTGATGTAGCTGAAGAGGAGATCGAGATCGTAGCCCCTGGTGACGCGCGGGCCCCAGAACGGCGGAACGGGAATGTACTCGACGTCCTCGACGACCTTTGATCGTGTTGTGCTCAGCGGCCCCTGCGAAGAAGTCTCTGCGGCAACCGCACGCGCGAAGGTCCTCACCGTCGAGCCGTCCGTGATGCGTTTGCCGCGCACGTCAGGGTTCGCGGCTGTGAGGTCGCTCATGACGTGGAGGCCGGCGAACGCGTCCTCTGCATAGAAGACCGCCGATTTGGTCTCGCGCCGCAGGTCGTCTTCCACGTACTTGCGGGTCAGCGCCGCACCACCGCAGATCACGGGAAACCGCAACTCGTTGGCCTCGAGGTCCTGGACGACGTACTTCATCTCGAGCGTGGACTTGACCAGCAGACCGCTCAGGCCGATCGCGTCGGCGTTGTGTTCCTGCGCGGCCTTGATGATCTGAGTCGACGGAATCTTGATCCCGAGATTGACGACCTTATAGCCGTTGTTCGAGAGGATGATGTCGACGAGATTCTTTCCGATGTCGTGCACGTCGCCCTTGACCGTGGCGAGGATGATGGTTCCCTTCTGGTTGCCCTCGGACTTCTCCATCTTCGGCTCGAGATAGGCGACGGCGGCCTTCATCGTTGCCGCTGAATCGAGCACGCTGGGCAGCTGCATCTTGCGCGCGCCGAAGAGCTCGCCGACGGTCTTCATGCCGTCGAGCAGCACCGTGTTGATGAGGTCGAGCGGCGTATAGCGGGTGAGCGCGTCCTCGATAATTCCTTCGAGCGTCTGTTTCTTCTCGTGCTGGCCAAGCGACCGTTCGCCATTGATGATGAGGAACTTCAGCTTCTCTTCATCGCTCATCGAGTCGGTGTCGGCTGCGACCTCTTCGTCCTGACCAGCCGTCTTCGTCAGGCCGGTCATGTACTGCATGTAGATCTGCAGCGGATCCTGTTCACTATCCACTTCGCGGAAGATCAGCTTGCGCGCGAGTTCGACTTCCTGCTCGGGGATCTTGTACAGCGGATAGATCTTCGCGTAGTTGACGATCGCCGAATCGAGGCCGCGATCGACTGCCTCTTTGAGAAAGACACTGTTGAGCACGCGGCGCGCATAGGCGTTCAGGCCGAAGCTGATGTTCGACACGCCCAGAATCGTGCGGCACTTCGGCAGCTCGAGCTTGATGCGGCGCACCGCCTCCAGCGTCTCCATGCCCGCGGCGCGATAGTCCTCCTGACCGGTCGAGATGGGCAGCGTCAGGGCGTCGAAGATCAGGTCCTCGCTGCGCAGGCCGTACTTCTCGGTGGCGAGCTTGTGAATCCGGTGGGCGACGGCGACCTTCCTGTCGGCGGTTAGCGCCATGCCCTCCTCGTCGATGGTCAGGGCGATCACAGCAGCGCCGTAGCGCCGCGCCATGGGCAGCACTTTGCTGGTGCGCTTCTCGCCGTCCTCGAGGTTGATGCTGTTGATGATCGGCTTGCCGGGAATGCGCTTCAGCGCCTCCTCGATCACCTCGGCCTCGGTCGAGTCGATGACCATAGGCGCGGGAACGCGCGTTGCAATCTTTTCGAGCACGCCGTTCATGTAGGCCGTCTCGTCTTCGCCCACCACCGCGCAGCACAGGTCGAGCATCTGCGAGCCTTCATTCACAAGCCGCTTGGCCATGGTGAAGATGCCGTCGTAGTCACCGTTGCGGACCATGTCGCGGAAGTGAGGCTGCCGCGTGGTGGTGTTCATCTCTTCGGCGACGATGGCGGGCTGTCCATCCTGCTCGAGAGTCACGGTGGAGAAGGCGCTGGCCACGATCGACTGCGGAGCGTTGTTGCGCTTCAGAGGCTGGAGACCGCGCATGGCTTCGGCCACCGCGCGAATGTGTTCGGGCGTGGTGCCGCAGCAGCCGCCGACGACCTGCACGCCGTACTCGGTTACAAAGCGGCGATGATGTTCCGCGAGCTCTTTCGGTTGCAGCTTGTAGACCGCGCGGCCGCCCTCGTTGTGCGGGAGTCCAGCGTTAGGAAGCACGCTTACGGGCATCGTCGCGTTCTGGCACAGGAAGCGAACGGCGTCGTTCATCTCCTTTGGTCCGGTGGCGCAGTTCAGGCCGATGATGTCCGGGCGAAAGCACTCCAACACAGCAAGCGCCGCGCCAATCTCCGATCCGAGCAGCATGGTGCCGGTGGCCTCGAGCGTCACCTGCACCTGAACTGGAATGGTGACGCCGAGGGCCTTCATCGAATCCGCAGCAGCGGCCAGCGCGATCTTCGCCTGTAGCAGGTCCTGGCAGGTCTCGATGAGCAGGATGTCGCAGCCGCCTTCGATCAGCGCCTCCATCTGCTCGCGATAGGTCGCGGCCATGGCGTCGTAGCTGATGTGCCCGAGCGACGGCAGCTTGGTGGTGGGCCCGATCGAGCCAGCTACGAAACGCGGCTTGTCCGGCGTGGAGAATTCCTTGGCGACCTGCTTCGCGAGCTTTGCCGCGACAATATTCAGCTCGCGGGCGCGTTCCGGAATTCCGAACTCCGAAAGCACCAGGGAGGACGCGCCGAAGGAGTCCGTCTCGATGACATCCGCGCCCGCCGCGAGGTAGGAGGCGTGGATCTCCCGAATCACGTCCGGACGGCTGACGACGAGGATCTCGCTACAGTTCTCCAGCCCCTCGTAGTCGCGATCGACCGTGAGGTTATAGTTCTGGATGCTGGTGCCCATTGCACCGTCGTACACCATCACCCGTTCTTTCAGCAGCTCCAAAAAATCGGCCATCCGAATCCTTCACCTAACCGGCGCGAAACACAGCGCCTATCGCAATACGGCGAGCCATGATGGCTCGCCGCTTGCTTTCTAATCCGCAATTCCAAACGCTATGCGAGCACTTCAATCTCTTCTTTAGCCGAATGCGGAAGACCCGTTGCCACTTGCACCAGCAGGTCTTCCTTGCGCATGACCATGGTGGTGGCGTTCAGGCTGGCGAGTTCGAAGCCATGTCCGTGGGTGATCGCGTCGGTGGGGCACGCTTCCACGCAGTAGCCGCAGAAGATGCAGCGGTTGTAATCGATGTTGTAGACCTTCGCATAGCGATCGGCCGAGGAGATACGCGTCTCGTCGGTGTTGTCCGCCGCCTCGATGTAGATGCAGTTGGCGGGGCAGGCCGCAGCGCACAGGAAACAGGCGACGCATTTCTCCAGGCCGTTCTCATCGCGTTGCAACTGGTGCTTGCCGCGAAAACGCTCCTGAAACTGCGCTCCACGCATTGGCCCCTTGCCGTCCGGGTAGTTCTCTACCTGGCTCGGCTGGAAGCCCTCCCGCAGCGTAATACTCATTCCCTTGGCGATGGCGGCGACATTGCGAATGATTGACATAGATCATCAGTATACGTTGCTTTCAAATCGCTATATACGCCCTTTGCCGCCGGCGGTACCCTTTTTGCATGAAGACCTCGATAGCTGCCGCCCTTCTCTTCGCTCTTGGGCCAATCGCGCTGTGCGCCCATGCCCAGACCGACGCCATGCCCGCCCGCTGGGTCCACGGCCTCAACTCGCTGTCGGTGATGACGCTGGCGCACTCGAATTAATCGGGAAACCGGGCGACAATTGTCTACCGGAGGGCCGCCTTCATTATTCCGAAGTGCCCGATCGTGTCGACCAGGCCGCCCACCAGATCATGATCCGCGCGGGATATGCGAGCCTGCATGACCGGCCCTGTTCCCAGGGAGACATTTGCGGCGTTCACTGCATTGCGCAGCTTGCGTGCCATCGCGAGATGGAAGCCCTCGCTCACCCAGACCGTCCTGCCCTCGAGGGAAAGAATAATGTCGCCCTCGCGCGTCGAGTACACGCGTTCATTCTCGTCCTTCTCGTCGGACTGGCGACGCTTCAGCCCGTCGTATTGCCGTGGCAGCTCCTGCTCGAAGACCTCAAAGAAGCTCCGGGCTGAGTCCTCGTTCTTCCATCGCGAGCTGTACAGCAGCGCCAGCGATGCGGTCGTATCCTTCTCGGCCGAGGTAGCGTTCCTGCGCTGGGCGGCGTAGTAGATGCCCCCATCCCACTCGGGAGCAAGCGCCTCGGCGAGAGGCCGCCCGCCGAAGAGTTCGGCTGTCATGCGCACGTCGAGCTCACCCATCACGCCCACGTCATAGGGCTCATATCCTGCGTCCTTGAGCATCGGATGGATGTCCGGCAGCGTCATTAAAGGAACCGGCTGGTTGTGGAGATAGGCCTGTGGCGTCATGATCTCGTAGCTCGAACTCGGTGGCGCCTCCAGCACACCCGCGAACGCGCGCTCCGTTCCGTTCTTTAGCAGGATCGTCTGCTCAAAGGCCAGGCCCGACGTGTACGGAAAGAGCAGCGACTCCTGCAGCACGAGCGGTGCTCGCGACAACACCGGGGAGTCGGACATATCGCCGGCATTGGCCTCCAGCTCCTGGGCCATCTGCGGAAAGTCCTTGAGCGTCTCGCCGGGATGGCCATTCTCCGCGAGCAGGTAGTCGGCGAAGCTCACCATCGCCTGACCTTCGAGCACAGCCTCTCGCGCCGTGTCGGTGTCGTCGGTCGCGATGTGCCGGTTGTCCTCGCTGACGTTCTTCGCGACGCCCTCGATCTCCTGATCGCCCCACTTCTCCAAGCCAACCTTCTGGTCCTGCAGGGCGTGGGTCAGCTCATGGGCCATCACGGGCTTTTGCTCGTCGATGGGCACCCAATCGAGCAAGTTCATCTGCTTGGTTTTGTTGTCGTAGAAGCCAGCGATCTGCTCGGTGAGAAGACTCAGCAGAAATGGGCGCATCTTGAAGTCGGGATCAAGCAGGCCGAACTTCTTGAGCACCAGTTCGCTGCGTTCCAAGCGCTTGGCGCCTTTGTCCTCATCGAACTTCTTGCGCAGCTCTTTCGCTACGGCATCGCGCGAGATGAAGCGGCATTTTACGGGAGACTTGATCGGCAGAAGCGTGTCCTTGCTGACGAAGTGCAGAATCTCGTCCTCATCGCTGAGCAGGGTCTTCTCCTGCCGGGGCGTGAGGATGGTTTCGGCCGTAACCGTCGTGTTCCCCGGCTGGAGAACGGGCGGCGTCACCTTCCCACTGCCAGAGTTCGCCTGTGCTCCGGCGGTTACCGCACCAATACCCACCAACATCCATGCTGCCAATACTCTCTGCCAGGTCAAACTGCCTCCAAACAAGCTACATCTAAGACTTAGTGTACGCAGCGGATGTTACCCAAAGGGGATGCGAGCATCCAAAGATAAGCATCCAGAAGCATCCGCGATATCCTTGGATAACGAGCTTGGATATGGAGTTAGAGACGCGAATTTATGCCCAACGATTCACAGAATGACCTTGTCGTCCTTCGCGAAGCCGCTGGCTTTGCCCCGATCACCGACCGCGCCTTCCTGCGCATTACCGGGTCGGATGCCGCGCGCTGGCTGAATGGAATGGTTACCAACTCCATCCAATCGCTTGCGCCCGGAGAAGGCAACTACAACTTACTGCTCAACGCGCAGGGCCGCATCCAGGGGGATTGCACGGTCTACCGTGAATCCAGCGCAGATCCCGCGGAGTTCCTCCTGGCGACAACCGCTGCGCAAGTCGAGGCGATCCAGCAGCATCTCAACCACTTCATCATCATGGACGACGTCGAACTGACGCCGGCGTATGGCGCCGAATCCGGGCTGCTGATTCTCGGCGAAGACGCGCGTGCGGTCCTTGGTGAGGTCGGACTGCCTGCGCTTGAAGCACTTCGCCTTGCCCATGCCGACACGGAGCACGGCCCTGTCCTGCTGCTAACGCCTGTGGCGGGCTCCGTGCCGAAGTATGAACTTCGCGCGGCAACCGCAACCATCGACGGCCTGCGCAAGGCTCTGGCCATTCCCGAGGTCTCTGCGGAGGCCCTCGAATACCTCCGACTGCTGGAGGCGACGCCGCTCTTCGGCCAGGACATCCGCGATCGCGATCTGCCCCAGGAGACCGCCCAGAACCATGCTCTGCACTTTGCCAAGGGCTGCTATCTCGGACAGGAGATCGTCGAGCGCATCCGGTCCCGCGGGCAGGTTCATCGCCACTTTATGGCGTTTCGCCTTACGGGCAATCTGCCGGCAACGCTGCCAGCACCGCTCGAAGCCGCTGGCAAACCCGCCGGCGAGCTTACCAGCGCAGCGCTGGTTCCGCTCCCCGAGGGGCCAACGCTGCTTGCTCTGGGCTATGCTCGACAAGAGGCTCTCGACACCAGGCAGTCCCTGACCTACCCTGGCGGCGTCGCTGTCCCGCATCCAACGTAATCTGAGAACTGATAACTGAGAACTGAGAACCAACATGGCAGACATCAAAGAGTTCGTCGTCAACGACCGTCGCAAGTTCACCGCAGAGGGCGAGATTCGCCCTGACGCCCCACCCTCCGAACCGAAGCCGCCACGGCCCGAGACGCTGCAGCGGCCCGAAGACACCGAGTCCTCCGCACGGCTGATTGAGCACTTCGAGCACCAGGGGCCGCAGGCGGTTCCGCCGCCGGGTCCCGCGCAGCCGGGGGCCGCCGCGTCAACCGCAAGCGAAAGCGAGGAACTCCTTCCACCGCCGCCAACCGCCGAGCAGGGCAATCAGGCGAAGCGTGCCTTCGATGCCACGGTGGATCGCCTGGATACGGCAATTCGTGCCACCAATCCGGGCATGGAGCACCCTCCGGAGCTGACCTTTGAGCGCATCATCCAGTCGCTTTATATGCAGGCGCTGATGCAGCTTGGCGGTGCCGTGGCTCCCGGCCAGGAGACGCAGGTGGACATCCTCGGAGCGCGCCAGACCATCAACATGCTCGGCGTCCTGGCCGCGAAGACGAAGGGCAATCTCTCCGACGTCGAGTCCAAGCTGCTGGATACGGCACTGTTCGAGCTCCACATGGGTTTTCTCGAGGTGACGCAGGCGCTCTCACGGCAAGCTGTCGGACGCCAGGCGGGAACCCCGGGCGCTTCCGGCTTTCCTCCGCCAGCAGGCGGCCCGAGCATCGTTCGATAGGGAAGCCTGCATGGATGCCACACTCACCTTTCTCGGAAGTGGAACCTCAATGGGGGTTCCCACACTCGGCTGCCCATGTGCGGTCTGCGAGTCTGCCTACGATCCTGCCTCGCCGAACCGCCGTACACGACCGTCCGTGCTGATCTCCTACGGAGGGCATAACGTCGTTATCGATACCGGGCAGGACTTCCACGTGCAGGCCGTCCGCGAGAGGCTTCGCTCGGTCCATGCCATCCTCTACACCCACGGCCACGCCGACCATGTTCTTGGAATGGATGATCTCCGCCCGCTGAGCTTCGCCAATCCCAAGGGCCTTCCGCTCTACGCCGACGACGCCACCGCGGATGTCATCGAGCGCATCTTCGAGTACACCTTCCGCAAGGTCGACCGCTATCCGACCAGCGCGCACGTCATACTGCACCGCACTCCGACCGCCGCCGGAACCGAGATCCCGCTCTTCGGAGCGAAGTTCGTGCGGGTGCCGGTCACACATGGTCCCAACACCATCGCGGGCTACCGCTTCGGCTCCGCCGCCTACCTCACGGACATGAGCGACATCCCGGAAGAGAGCTTCCCGCTGCTGAAAGACCTCGATATTCTCGTGCTCGATGCGCTGCGCCACAAGCCCCACCCAAGCCACTCGCACCTTGCAAAGTCGATCGAGCTGGTCGAAAGGATTGCGCCGAAACGCGCCTTCTTCACACACATCAGCCACGACCTCGATCACGACACCACCAACGCCTCGTTGCCCGCTCACATCCGTCTGTCGCACGATGGGCTTAGACTTACATTCAAGATTGCTGATGCCACAGATATCACCTGATGCAGATCGTCCGCTCGCTCGCTGAACTCGGCTCCTCCACCTCTCCCTCCGTGGTCACCATCGGCAACTTCGACGGTGTGCAC
>PLHC01000120.1 GCA_003138795.1 Granulicella sp.
CACGAGTTGCACCCGCAGGATGAGATACCTGCACCCGGCCATCCAACCGCGCACCCAACCGCGCCGCCACAGCAGGGAGGACAAGCATGAACCGTCTCGCACGAACCCTCTTCACACTAGCGATCGTCAGCACCATGGCCGGATGCAAGGTAGGTCCGAACTATAAGCGGCCTGTCGTCGACACGCCCGCCAGCTATCGCGGAGCCCTTGCGCCGGATATCGCAACCAGCGCCACGACACCACCGCTCGGAACGCAAAAGTGGAATACCGTCTTCACCGACCCGGTACTTCAGGGGCTCATCGCCGAGGCGCTCAAGAACAACTACGACGTGAAGATCGCCGCTGACCGAGTGCTCGAGGAGCAAGCTCAGCTGGGCGTCACAAAGGCCGGCCAGTACCCAACCGTCAGCGTCGGCGGAACATACGATGCCATCGGGTTGCCCAGCGGTCTGCTCAACGGCCTCGAAAACAACTCCAATAGCAGCTCTACCAGCTCGCAAACGCACTACTACGCCGGCGGTCTCACTGCGTCCGTAGCGTGGAATCTCGACTTCTGGGGCTACTACCGCCGCCAAACCGAAGCCGCACGCGCCTATCTGAGGGCCACCGAGTGGGCCCAGCAGACCACCTACAGCACGCTGATCGAGAGTGTCGCCACCTCCTACTATCAACTGCGCACGCTCGACGCCGAGCTCGCGATCACCAAAGATACGCTCGCCGCGCGCAAGCAATCGCTCGAACTCACGCAGAAGCTTGAGCTGGGTGGCTCCGACTCCCTGGCCGACGTCCGTCAGGCCGAGGAGCTCTACTACGCTGCCCAGGCGCAGATTCCCGACCTCGAGCGCCAGATTGAGCAGCAGGAGAACAACCTCGGGCTCCTTCTCGGCCGCGCTCCCGGGCCCATCGCTCGCGGCGACTCGATCACGGACGCGCCGCACCCAGCGGAGGTCCCGGTTGGTCTGCCGTCTGACCTGCTCGAGCGCCGCCCCGACGTTCGCCGCGCGGAAGAGTTGCTCGTCCAGGCCAACGCCAACATCGGTGTCGCTCGCGCGCAGTACTTTCCTCAGCTTTCCCTCTCGGGCACGGGCGGCGTCTCCAGCAACCAGCTCAAGGGCCTGGCCGAGGCGTCGAATGCGTACTACTACGCGATCGGCAGTCTTTCACAGCCCGTCTTCGACGCCGGTAAGATTCGCAACAACTATCACCTTGCCCAGGCCAATCACAAAGAGTTGCTCGACACCTATCAGCAGACCATCGCCGGTGCCCTGCGCGACGTCTCCAACGCACTCGTTGCGTATAACAAAACCCGCGAATACCGGGAGCAGCAGGAGAAGCAGACGGCCGCATCCGCGGACGCTGTGCGGCTTGCGCGCCTGCGCTATAACGGCGGGTACACCAGCTACCTGGAAGTGCTCACCACCGACGCCAATCTCTATGGCTCGCAGCTCACACTCGAGTCGGCGCAGCAGCAAGAGGCCTTGTCGCTCGTTCAGCTTTACAACGCACTCGGCGGCGGCTGGTAGGAGATCGCTAGCAGTCCGCCTGCAGGCGCCTCTGCCATTCTTCAATCGCCGCGCGCTCCGTTGCAGGAAACGTGAGATGCCCGACCTTACGTCCTGGTCGCGCCTCCTTGCCATAGTCGTGACGAAACAGCCGCGGGAACGCCGCTGTCTCTTTCTCCGTTGGCATCGTCCCAATGCAGTTGAGCATCACCGTAGGACGGCTCTCAGTGCTGCCAAGCTCCATCCCCGCAATCGCCCGCAGATGATTCTCGAATTGTGATGTCTCCGAACCTTCAATCGTCCAATGACCGGAGTTATGCACGCGCGGCGCCATCTCATTGGCCAGCAGCGTGCCATTAACCGCAAAGAACTCCACCGCCAGCACGCCGACGTACTCGAGTTTCTCCAGCAACACCACCAGATATCTCTCTGCCTGGCGCTGCAGATTTTCATCGACAAACGGAGCGATGGACGTGCGGAGAATGCCTTCGCAATGGTGATTTTCGATCAGCGGATAAAATACGATCTTCCCTGTCCGGCCGCGCGCCGCAATCAGCGACACCTCCGCGTCGAAGCTCACCATCCCCTCAAGGATGCAGGGCACGCCGCCGACCTCCTCCCACGCCGCCGCCGCGTCCTCAAGGTCACGCAGTCGCACCTGCCCCTTACCGTCGTAGCCCATACGCCGCGTCTTCAGGATCGCTGGCAGCCCGGTGACTGCGATTGCCTTCTTGAGATCTTCCAGGCTATCCACCGGAGCAAACGGAGCCGTGCCGATGCCGCACTCCTGAAAGAAGCGCTTCTCCAGCAAGCGGTCTTGCGCAATCCCAATAGCTCGCGCATTGGGATAGAGATTTAACCCCTGCAGAACATCCACATGGATGTTTTCACTCTCAATCGTCACCAGGTCGACTTGTGCCGCAAACGCAGCGACGGCGGTGGCGTCATCCAAATCGACTGGCATCACCTCCGCAACCTGCTCGGCACAATCTCCCGGCTGCCCCGCGCAAACCACCTCGACGTCCAACGGCTTACTGGCTTGCGCCAGCATCAGCGCCAGTTGCCCAGCGCCGAGAATCCCAATTCGTGGCCTCGATCCTGTCATCATTTACGTGGGTCGGGCCCCTTCAACACCGTCTTTGTCTGCGTGCTACGAAACTTCTCCAACTTTTGCGCGATCGCCTTGTTCTCCAGCGCCAGGATCGACGCCGCAAACAGTCCCGCATTCTTCGCGCCCGCCTCGCCGATCGCAAACGTCGCCACTGGAATTCCCGCGGGCATCTGCGCAATCGACAGCAGCGAGTCGAGGCCATTCAGCGCGCGGCTCTTCACCGGCACGCCCAGCACCGGCAGACTCGTCTTGGCCGCCACCATTCCCGGCAGGTGCGCCGCGCCGCCTGCGCCCGCAATAATCACGCGCAGCCCACGCTCCTTTGCGCTCTCTGCATACTTCATCATCTTGTCTGGAGTGCGGTGCGCCGAAACGACCTCAGCTTCATATCCGATTCCAAACTCGTCGAGCACCTTCGCCGCCGCTTCCATCGTCGGCCAATCGGACTTCGAACCCATAATGATTCCGACGTCGATCATCTTCTTCGCCTTCGCCATCACGCCCTCCATCCCTGCAATACCTCTACGAACCCCGCCTGTTCCAGCGCCTGTACGCGGTCCTTCAACGTCTCCGCTGTATCGCCCGGCAGCACCGGGCACCGCTTCTGCAGCACAATCGGGCCACCGTCCACCTCTTCCGTTACCTGGTGAATCGTGCATCCGGTCTCGCTTACGCCCGCGGCCAGCACCGCCTCATGCACTCGCTGATTCATCAGCCCACCGAACGCCGGCAGCAGCGACGGATGAACATTCAACAGTCTTCCGCGCCATGTCTCGACAAACTTCGCGGACACGATCCGCATGTAGCCAATCAGCAGCACCAGTTCCGCTCCGGCTTCGTGCAGCGCCTTGCTCACTTGATCGTCGTACGCCTCGCGCTTCAACCCTGCCGGATCGAGAAACAGCGCGCGAACTCCATGCTTCGCCGCCCGCTCAAGGATCGGCGCAGTCTGCTTGTCGGAAACCACCAGCACGATCTCGACATCGAGCGTGCCCGCCGCGATCGCATCGAGAATCCCTTGCAGCGCCGTCCCGCGAGTTGACCCAAGAACACCCACCTTCAAGCTCATGCCGATCGCACCGCCTTCATATGCTCCACGCGCCGGGCAATTGCGGGCTCCGTCCCAATATCTGTGCGATGGAAGAACGGCCCGGGGATCTGCCGTACAACGCGCTCGCACACCGCTTCCGCCTCGCCAATCGTCGCGGCTGTTCCCACCACCGCAACCGTGCGCGAGCCCGTCGCAATCAATGCACCATCCTTCACATCGACAGCGCTCAGGAACATCGTCACTCCCTCCGGCAACTCCGTCGGCAGCAGTACCACATCGCCCTTGCGTGGATTGTCCGGATATCCCTCCGGCACCACGTACTTGCAGACGCTGGCTTTAGGAGAAAAACTCACAACGAGATCATCCAGTGTCGTGTCCACGATCGCGCGACAGATCTCTACGAAATCCGTCTCAAGCAGCGTCAACAGATTGAGCGATTCAGGGTCACCGAAGCGTGCGTTGTACTCGATCAGCTTCACGCCATCCTTCGTTGCCATGAACCCGCCATAAAGAATGCCCCGATACGGTGCACCGCACTCCTCAGCCAATGCAGCGGCGACCCGTTGATTGATCTCCTGCGCTGCCGCAATGTCAGCATCTTTCAGAAATGGCAACTTGTGGTCTGCGTCGGTGTACGTTCCCATGCCGCCAGTNNCTTCTCTTCGACGACAAACGGATGCCCATGGGCAACAAGCTCCCGGCAGAACGCAAGGCTGTCCTCGAGCGACAGCAGATGGTCGCCGCACACCTTTACGCCCTTGCCACCGGCGAGTCCATCATCCTTGATGACATGCTGATTCGCATAACGCCCGAGCACCTCCTCGACTCCATCGAGAGACGCGAAGCGTTGAAAAAATGGATTGCCCGGAATCTTGTACTTCGCCAGCAACTCCCGCGCAAAGCCCTTGCTCGATTCAATCCGCGCCAGGCTCTGCGTCGGGCCGACGACAGGAACCTTCGCCGCCCACAGCGCGTCCGCAACACCCGCCGCGAGTGGAGCCTCCGGACCGAGCACGGCCATCGTTGCATGCTGCTCGCGAGCGAACGCAACCACGGCTGCTGGGTCCGTAATGCTCCCACGACCATAGGCGGAGCACAGCGCCGCGATGCCAGGATTGCGCGCGCCACTGAAGCACCCCAGCTTCGGCTGTTGCGGCGAGCGCGCCAGCGCAACGGCAATCGCATGCTCCCGCGCTCCCGAACCAACGATGAGAATCGTCTCGCTCATCTCCCCAGGCTCGCCAACACGGTTGCTTCCAACGGCCGCAGGTCCGGCTCAAACGTGTTTCCCGTAATCTTTTCAAACAGCTGAATGTATCTCGCCGCAAGCTCGGCGATCAGATCGTCCGGCGGAACCGGCAGCACCGCGTCCTTGTATGGATCGCAGCGGTTGCGGAACCACAGCCGAAAGAACTCCTTGTCGATCATGTTGGGCTCCTGTCCCGCCGTCAGCCGTTCCGCATAGCTGTCGGACAGCCAGTACCGGCTCGAATCCGGCGTATGAATCTCATCAACCAACAAAATTTCGCCATCCTGCGCCACGCCAAATTCATACTTTGTATCCGCCAGGATCAGCCCACGCTCGGCAGCGATCTTCTGCCCGAACGCAAATAACTCAAGCGCCTTCGTCGAAGTAAACTCCCACTGCTCCGCTGTCATCCAGCCCTCAGCGACGATCTCTTCCGCCGTGATCGGCCGGTCGTGGGCCTTCTCCTTCGTCGTTGGCGTGACGATGTTCTTCGGCAGCGGCTCGTTCTTCTTCATGCCCTCGGGCAACGCATGGCCGCAATACTTCCGCACGCCCTTCTGGTACTGCGTCCAGATCGACGTATCGGTCGACCCCGTCAGATACCCGCGCACCACAAACTCGATCGGCAGCACCGTGCACTTGCGCGCAATCAGCGCATTCGCATGCGGGCTGGAAATCACATGGTTGCCGATAATTCCGCGGGTCTGCTCAAACCAGTACAACGACGTGCGATTCAGCACCTGTCCCTTATAGGGAATCGCGCCCAGCAAGCGGTCGAAACCGCTCTGCCGGTCTGTCGTCACCAGGAGTAAACGTCCATCGCCCACCTCGTAGGTGTCGCGTACCTTACCCGGATACTTCGCCGGCAGCGGCAAATTGGTCGCCGTCAGGCAGTGCGGAATCGCATCAAGTAGCATCTGTCGTTCCATCTCAATTCACCTCACCAAAGCGCACACCCGATGCATCCGCCTCCACGCGCCCCACCTCCCAGACACGTAGCGCAGGAAAACTCTTGATCGCAGCAGCCAACTCACTCTGCAAGCCCGGCGGCCCAATCAGCACCAGCCCAACGCCCATATTGAACGCGCGATGCATCTCGAGATCATCGATATTCCCCAGGCGTTGCATCAGCGCAAAGATCGGCTGCGGCGTCCACGTCGCACAATCGATCACCGCGCCCAAACCGTCCGGCAAAACTCGCGGCACATTCTCCACCAGCCCACCGCCGGTGATATGCGCCATGCCCTTCACCGCTATCCCTCTACTTAGAATGCTCTTCACCGGTGCAACATAATTCGCATGTGGCGCGAGCAGCACATCCGCCATCGACTTCCCTGCTAGCTCCTCCGGCTGTGCATCGATCGCATAGCCGCCGATCTCGAAGATCAGCTTGCGCGCCAGCGAGAATCCATTCGTATGCAGGCCACTGGAGTTGATCGCATACAGAACATCACCCGCCACGATATTCGCGCCGGTCAGCAACTTCTCACGATCGACCACACCGGTCACAAAGCCAACCACATCCAGATCGCCCTCCGCGTACACTGCGGGCATCTCAGCGGTCTCACCGCCCACCAGCGCGATGCCAGCCTCAAGACACGCAGCGCTCATCCCGCGCACCAGCGCCTCGACGATCTCCGGCTCAATCTTGTGGAAGCCAAGGTAGTCCAGAAACGTCAGCGGCGTCGCTCCCATCACCACGATGTCGCCCGCGACCGCAGAGACCAGGTCGTGTCCCAGATCTTCATAACGTCCAGCCATCACCGTGACCTTGCTCTTTGTGCCGACGCCGTCGGTACTCTGCACCATCACCGGCTCTTTCAGCCCCTGCAACGCATCGCCTAGCGAAAACAGGGCTCCAAACGAGCCCAACCCCGTCAGGACCGCCGATGAATGCGTCTGCGCCACATGCGACTTGATCCGCCGCACAGCCTCATTGCCAGCCTCGATGTCCACTCCCGCGGACTTGTAATCTACCTTCGAACTCACGCTCTCTCCTACCCAACCCACTTGCGTGCGTTGTCAAACATACGTTGCCACGGACTATCCTTCAGTTCGCTCGTCTTGTCCCGTATCCATGTGTGTTGCACGCCCAGAAAGACGCGCTCCGGATGCGGCATCACAATCAGCGCACGTCCATCCGCGCTGCTCAATCCCGCAATGCCCTGCACCGACCCACTCGGGTTCAGCGGATACTGCTCCGTCACCTTGCCATACGTATCAATGTAGCGCAGCCCAACCAGCGCGTCCGGCGCGACGCAGCTCACGTGGCCCTCGCCATGCGCAACCACAATCGGAACGCGCGCTCCGGCCATGCCATCGAAGAACAGCGACGGTGACTCCTGAATCTCCACCATGCACAGCCGCGCCTCAAACCGCGCCGACACGTTACGCACAAAGCGCGGCCAACTTGCAGCTCCTGGGATAATCTCGCGCAGTTGCGCCATCATCTGGCAGCCATTGCAGACGCCCAGCGCAAAGCTATCCGTGCGCTCAAAGAACTCCGTGAACATCTCCTTCAGCCGATCGTTGAAGAGAATCGTCTTCGCCCACCCACTCCCCGCGCCCAGCACGTCGCCATAGGAAAATCCGCCGCATGCCGCCAGCCCTCTGAACTCCGCAAGGTCCACGCGCCCTGCCAGCAGGTCGCTCATATGCACATCGACCGCAGCGAAGCCCGCGCGATCCAATGCCGCCGCCATCTCCACCTGCCCGTTGACGCCCTGCTCGCGCAGAACAGCAACCCGCGGCCGCGCTGTATGCACAAACGGCGAGCTCACTCGCTCCGCGAGATCGAATGGCACGCTGACCGACAGCCCGGGCCGCTCAGCATCCTCCAGCAATGAGAACTCCTGCTGCGCGCTCTCAGGGTTATCGCGCAGCGACTGAATATGAAAGCTCGTCTCCGTCCACATCTTCTGCAACGCCGTGCGCGTGTTGCGAAAGACTTGCCGCTCACCGCTACGCAACACAATCTCATTGCCGGGCGCACTACGCCCAACCACCTGCGCCGCAACACCCGCATCATTCAACCGCGCAAGCACTTCAGTGACATCCTTCGTCGCAATCTGCACCACAGCGCCAAGCTCTTCGCTGAACAACTGTCCTAGACCGGCAACCCGTAGATCAATCTCCAGCCCCATCCGCCCGGCAAATGCCATCTCCACCAGCGTTACAAACAGCCCACCATCACTGCGGTCGTGATACGCCAGCAGCTTGC
>PLHC01000132.1 GCA_003138795.1 Granulicella sp.
TCCGCACTCCCGCCTTGAACGTATCGCGCACTCGTTCGAGCGGCGAGTCGCCGCTCGTATCCTCGGCCAGAGGCAGCGTGAAGTACACCAGCAGCGGCCGTCCGACAATCGCACTGCGCGGCACAAACCCCCAATAGCGGCTATCCTCGCTATCGTTGCGATTGTCTCCCAGCACAAAGTACTCTCCCGGCGGAACGACGACCTCGCCGTCCCGAACCGACTGCCGCAGCTCGATCCACCAGCGCAGGTCGACGTTCGGATCGGCCTCCAGCAGGGAAGGGAAGTCGTCGCGAAACCCGTTCGGCCGCGACGGCGAGTAGAACGCATACGGCTCACGCAGCGGACGCCCATTCAGCAGCACGCGTCCACTGCGCAGCCGCAACCGGTCGCCTGGCAGACCCACGACACGCTTCACCAGGTGCAGCGCCGGGTCCACCGGGTAATGGAAGACCACCAGGTCGCCGCGCTTGATCCGCGTAGGCGGCAGCAGCCGATCGAGCGCCCCCGATGGCGCAAACGACTGCTTATCCACCAGTAGAAAATCTCCCACCCGCAGCGTCGGTTCCATGGACGCCGACGGAATCCGGAACGGCTGTACAGCGAACGTCACAACAAACAGAGCGCAAACGATAATCTCCACGATCGTCTTTACCGCGGTGAGCACGCCATCGCGCTGCATCGGCTCGTGGTGTGGCGAAATCAACGCTCGCCCCGCGTCTTAGACTGACTCACCTCGCTCCAGCTCATCAGCGCCAGCTCCGCCGCGCGTTGCTGCGCCTCCTTCTTGCTGGAGCCCTCTGCCGCGGCAAGCACACGCTCGCCCGCCTCGTTCTCCAGGCGTGCCTCCACCGCAAACACCCGCTGGTGCGCCGGTCCGCTCTGCGCCGTATCGATATACCGCAGCTTCCCGGCACCCTCAGCCTGCACGCGCTCCTGCAGCAACGTCTTGTGGTCGCGCATCGCGCCGCGCCCCGCATCTTCCGCCAGGGCCGCATGCATGGCCTCGAGCTCCGGCTTCACCAGGTAGCGCTCGGCGATCGCCTGCAGCCTAGCCAAACCATCTTTACCCGCGTCCAGATACACCGCCGCGAGCACCGCCTCAGCCGCATTAGCCAGCAGCGCCGGCTTGCGTCGCCCACCATTCTGCTCTGCACTCTTACCCATCAGCAGCGCCTCGCCGAGCCCCAGCTCGATGCCCATCTCGGCCATCCGCTTGCGGCTCACAAGGTTCGACCTTAGCCGCGTTAGCTCGCCCTCGCTGCACTGCGGGAACTCGCGGAACAGCGCCTCGGTCACCACCATCCCGAGCACCGCATCGCCCAGGAACTCGAGCTGCTCATTGTCCGTGCCCGGCGCATTGCGCTGGTCGCGCTGCTCAGGATGCGCCGGAAGGATCACGGCGGGGACGCCGTTGCGTGCCTCATACGTATGCGAGCGATGCGTCAGCGCCAGCTCCAGCAGCTCCGGCCGGAGAAAGCGACGGCCAAGCCTGCCCTCGAGCTCGCGGCGCACAGCAGCCCTATCGCTCTCCGCGCTATGCTTTGTGCGTGTCGTGGTCATCGGCCCCCTTAATCCTCGGATACTGATTCGCGGATGTAGACCTCTACTTTACGCGGCTGCGCGGCTGATCGAGACTCTGTGCGAGCGCAGGTGAACCTCAGGCGGAAACACGCACGGAATCTACTGCGGCGCAGGCGGCTTGTAGGCTTCCTTCTCTGCCTTGCCCGTCGGGTCGAAGTCCTTGTCGTTGTCTGTGGGCTTGGCCCGTTCCGGCAGCGCAAACCGCTTGGCAATGCCGCTCTCCGCAGCCTGCTTCGTATCCGGACGGCTGTCCCGCACCGTGAGCGCCGCCTTGTACTCTGCCACAGCCTTCGCGCGATCGGGAGGGTTCATCGTGTCATACAGCCGGCCGAGATAGATGTGGCTCCACGCCATTGTGCGCGGGTCTTTGCTCAGTGCCAGCGTCTTCCGGAAGCCTTGCGACGCCTTCTCCGGGTCGCCTTCCATCAGGTTGATACGTGCCAGCAGGTAGGTGGCGCGGGCATGATCGCCGGCGGGGTCGGCAAGTGCCTGCTCCGCCAGGTCCGCCGCGTCGCCGCTATCGCCCCTCATCAGGTCGAGCTCCGCCAGGTCCATACCCTGGATCTTGCGTGGCTGCTGCGCCGGCCGCAGCGGGTCGGGTGGCACATCCTTGACGAACAGAATCTGCTCAGCAGCTCTTCGCTGCCGGTCGACATCCATGCCGTAGATCATCGGCGCAATCTCTTCACGCAAGCCATCGCCATTGTGCTGCATTGTGGTCAGCCCATCGTAGAAATATCGCGTCAGCACCCAACCCTGGCGCTCATCCAGCGTGACCAGGTTGTCGCGGGCTACCGCCGTCTTGGCGTCGTACGCAGCCTTCTCGATGTCGTACTGCGCCAGTACCTCGCGTGACCTCGTGCCCAGCACCCTCTGCGGCGGCGGCTCCGCGATCACATACATATGCGCCTCAATGGCCTTGATCATGCACTCGGTCATCAGGGCCACAATGTCGCTCTTGTAGAAGAACTCCAGAGGTGCGTCCTGCACGCTCTTCAGCAGAGGCTGCATGCGCTCCATCGCCTGGCCGCGGCTGTACACCAGCGGTTCCACCACGTAGTGCAGGTAGATGTGGCGAATCTGGTCCATGCTCACCGGATCACCAGAAGTGTTGTCCGGGGATATGACGATGATGTAGTCGAAGCCGTAGACACGCGCGTTCGTCAGGTTCGGCGACAGCATGGGTTCCAGCAGCACCAGAAAACGCCGGCCGTCATAGCTGCTCACCGGTTGATGCAGATAGATGTTTGTGCCGAGAATCATCTGCGTCATCGGATCATGCACTTGCGCGATCAAAGTCTCATACTCTGCGCGATGCCTCAGCCAGATAAAGTGCAGATGAATCTCGTCGGCGAAGGCGCGCAGCAGGGGAAGCACGTTCACCACGGCAGCAGCTTGCGGCGGCAGCTGCGTCAAGTCGACGTTGGGTGTCAGCTCCGGTGGTGGCGAGAGATACAGCGCCAGCGACACGTACTGTCCCACGTCCAGCCCAAGGTCATTCAAATGATGCAGCGTGATGTAGGCGCATAGCTTGTCACGGCTGTCGCGCGCAGACTCTGAAGCCGCCAACGCCTCGTTCATCTCCTCGCGCACCTTCGCGCGCACTGGCGAAGATTTTTCCAGGTCTGCATCGTAGCCGCAGGCGTTGAGCGCGGAAGCAACCTGAAACAGCGGCTCGCTCACCTCCAGCGTCACCGCAGCGCCACCGCGCTCGATCTGCGCTGCGCGCGGGCGGTTCGTCGGATTCATCGTGTCGACGGCCTGGTTCTCAGGCGCTGCCGAAGACGAAGAGCTCTGTGCAAGCGCAGTTCCAGAAAAAAACGCTGAAAGGCTCAGCAGCACAGCGCCGAGTAAACGCAGTCCTGGCGGCGGTATCTGCCGAAAGACGAAAGGAGGCCGGAATTTCACGATACTGATTCGACGCACTGGAACAGTCTATGGAAGCGTGAGTAGCCGGCGCAATGCGACGGCCCACAACCGCAGCAGCTTATCCCCGCACCGAGACCCCGGTGTAGGTCATCACCACATGGCCACGTACCGGAACACCGAAGACCGTCGCGGGCCTGAAAATGCTACCCAGCAGGTTGTTCTCGACCCTCACCTTGACTTGCGGGTCCTGCGGGCCTTCGAGAATAGAGTAGTCATACACGCGACCCTTGATATCCACCATGGCCTCAACGACGATTGGCACATCGCGCAGCGTGTTGATCGGCTCTGGCGGCACCTGCGAGTACAGATAGCGCGGCGCCACCAGGTGGGCCATCGCGTCGTCATTGGCCTGTACCGCAATCGGCGCGCTAAACATCCAGATCAAGCAGCCTGTCAGGATTACAGTTGCTGCCAGGCCTCCACTGAGCCGCAGGGCCAGCGGCGCAATCGAACTCTTCCATTGCAAAAGAGCCCTGTGGTGGAATGGCAGGTGGGCTCCGCGTTCTCGCTCCGCGGCAATGGCCGCCTGCAATTGCGCCTGCAACCTCACCGGCGGTTGTGCCGGACCAAGCTCACCCAGCGACCGCTGTACCTCGCGCCACACGTTGAAATCTGTAGCGCACTCATTGCAGTTCTGCAGATGAGCCGAGATCGCAGCCATCTCAACCCCACTGATCGCACCATCCAGATAGGCCGAAAACCCCGAGCGCACAACCGCGCACTCGCTGCCCTGAGCTTCGCTGGACCGCTTCGAATTGTGCGTACATCGGGTCATCGTGTCACCGCTTGCATACTCTCTATTTTGCGGAAACCCGAACGTTTCACGGCCTCCGCATCGTCGCGCAATGCCTCGCGCAATGCAGCGCGTCCGCGCATCAGCCGACTCTTCACGGTGCCGAGATTCACGTCAAGCATCTCGGCGATCTCCTCGTACCCAAAGCCTTCAATCTCCCGCAGCACAACCACTTCGCGAAATGCCTCAGGAAGAGTACGCAGCGCCGCGATAACGCGTTCTCCAAGCTGTGCATGCGCGGCACATTCATAGGGTGAAGCATCACTTGCGGCCAGCGCGTCGGCCATGCAGGGGGTCTCGCCCTCGTCATTTTCGAACCGCGCGTCGATGGTCAATTCCTGCCGTTTGTGGCGACTCCACCAGCGTCGATGGTTGCTCGCCTCATGTAACGCAATCCTGTAGATCCACGTCCGAAGGCTCGCCTCGCCGTGAAAGCTTGAGATATTGCGGAAGACTTTGACGAAGACCTCCTGCGTCACATCGGCGGCATCGCCCGGATCGCGCAGGCTGCGTGCAATCAGCGAATAGATCGGATGGCTGTACTGCGCCAGCAATAGTGCGAAGGCCTGCTCCGACCCGGCCTTCAGTTCCGCGACGAGGTCCTGCTCCTCTGCCCGGATTCCGATCGCACTCGCCAGATCACTCATCGCTGTCCCCGCCCGAAGCTGGAGTGCCTCCCAGCCCTTGAATACTATTAACTAACGTAGGCGCTGACAATACTCTCTGTCCAGTTTTCTCCAGCCAATCCCTGCGTACTATCCGCTAACTCCTCGAGCCCGAGAAAAGGTGCCGCGCCACAGGTGATCCAGTACTTGCTCACGCTGTCAACCTTAGGCACCGTTCCATCGGCCTTTGTTCCGCAAGCTCAGTTTGACTTGCCGGCGCGCATCCGCGAGAATAAGGAAGTCCTTCCTCGAGAGTGGGCCTGTGGCGCAGCTGGGAGCGCGCTTCCATGGCATGGAAGAGGTCATCGGTTCGATCCCGATCAGGTCCACCAATAAATTCAACAACTTAGACAATGCGGACGCTCTGGGGTAGAGCGGTTGTGTCATCGTTTATGTCATAACCCCCATTTTCGCTGCTTTTTGAGAGGGCTTCCATCGCTGTACGCTTCGCTTCCATGCGGACGTGCGAGTGCCTTTCGAGCATCCGGTGGCTGACGTGTCCGGCAATCGCCATGATGGTTGAGTCCGCCGCGCCACTCTCCGCAAGCTGGCCGGTCGTCCGAACTTATCAGCGAAGAGATAGTAACTCTGCAACTCGGAGAAGGCCTTCGTCTTCTGTCGTTCCTCTCCGCCCAATATCCGCGCCACCGCGATCTTCGTGTTGTCGTAGAAAATCTCTCCGTCCGCGCAGGACTCGGGTGCGACGGCTGCTGGTGCAGCCGCCGCTGGTTTTTCTAGATGGAGTGGGTTAGGACGCGGTTGAGGCGCTGGACGAAGGCGGCGGGGTCCTGGAGGGGGACGCCTTCCAGGAGGAGTGCTTGGTCGAAGAGCATCCAGGCGGCGTCCTGGGTGAGTGCGTCGTCCGGTGTGAGGGCGCCGTTGCTGCGCGCGAGGAGTTTTTTGACGATCTCGTGATCGGGGTTGATCTCGAGGGTGGGCTTGGGGGCGGGGATGTCCTTCTGGCCCATGGCGCGAAGCATCTGCTGCATCTGGAGGGAGGGTTCCTCTTCGTCGAAGACGATGCAGGAGGGGCTGTCGGCGAGGCGGACGGAGGGGCGGACGTCTTTGACGCGATCGCCGAGCGCGGCCTTGAGGTGGTCGAGGAGGGGCTTGAGGGATTCGGCGGTGTCGGCTTCGGGAGTGGTGTCGTCCTTGAGGTCGTCGCTGGTGGAGGCTTTGTTGATGGCCTTGAGATCGATGTCGTCGTACTTGTCGACGCCAGAGAAGACGATCTCATCGACCTCGTCGTCGAGGATGAGGACTTCGATGTCTTTCTTCTTGTAGATCTCGAGCAATGGCGAGGTGCGGAGCAGGGACTCGGGGCCGCCGGTGATGTAGTAGATGCTCTTCTGGCCGGCGTTCATGCGGGTTTTGACGTCGGCGAGGCTGGTGAGGCCTTCAACCTTGGTGCTCTTGAAGCGGATGAGGTCGAGGAGGATTTCGCGATTGGCGAAGTCGCTGTAGACGCCCTCTTTGAGCAGGCGGTTGTACTGCGCGATGAACTCGAGATACTTCTCGCGCTGGTTAGCGGCGATGCTCTTGAGTTCGGCGAGAATTTTTTTGACGCTGGCGGTGCGGATGCTGGCGAGGACGCGGTTCTGCTGCAGGATCTCGCGGCTGACGTTGAGGGGAAGGTCTTCGCTGTCGATGATGCCGCGGACGAAGCGGAGATACTGGGGGAGGAGCTCGCGGGCGTCGTCCATGATGAAGACGCGTTTGACGTAGAGCTTGACGCCCACCTTATACTCGGGCTGATAGAGATCGAGGGGGGCTTTGGCGGGGATGTAGAAGAGGGTGGTGTAGTCGAGGTTGCCTTCGGCGCGGGTGTGGAACCAGAAGAGGGGGTCCTGGGAGTCGCCGGAGATGGACTTGTAGAGCTCCTTGTAGTCGTCGTCGGTGAGCTCGCTCTTGGGGCGACGCCAGAGGGCGCTGGCGGCGTTGACCTGCTCGGTGGTGCGGACCTTGTCGGACTTCTTCTCGGCTTCGTTCCACTCGCTCTTGTCGTAGGTGAGGAAGATGGGGAAGGCGATGTGGTTGGAGTACTTCTTCACCACCTGCTGCAGGCGCCAGCTGTTGGCGTACTGCTTGCCCTCCTCGTTGAAGTGAAGAAGGATGGTGGTGCCGGCGACGTCGCGCTCGGCGGGCTCGATGTCGAAGCCGGTCTTGCCGTCGCTGATCCAGCGCCAGGCCTTGTCTTCGCCGACCTTGCGGGAGACGACTTCGATGCGGTCGGCGACCATGAAGGCGCTGTAGAAGCCGACGCCGAATTGGCCGATGAGGTTGGAATCTTTTTTGGCGTCGCCGGAGAGTTGCGCGAGGAAGTTTTTGGTGCCGGAGCGGGCGATGGTGCCGAGGTGCGAGATAAGGTCTTCCTCGTTCATGCCGATGCCGGTGTCGGCGATGGTGAGGGTGTGGTTCTGCTCGTCGAGCTCGAGGTCGATGCGGGGGTTGAAGGGGAGGGCCTTGTAGGCGGCGTCGGTGAGGGTGAGATGGCGGAGCTTATCGAGCGCGTCGGAGGCGTTGGAGATGAGCTCGCGCAGGAAGATCTCAGGATGCGAGTAGAGCGAGTGGACGATCAGTTGGAGGAGTTGACTGACTTCGGTCTGGAATTCACGTTTCGACATGATCCCATTATAGGAAGGGGAGAATCGCTGGGTGGTGACTGCCGGGTGCCCCATTCATGCGCGGCTTCATGCGGATGAGTGGGTTCCGCTCTGCCGAAGGCTGGAGTGAAGGCGCAGCCGGAACGACTGACCTGCCCTCCTCCGCCCCTCCACGAAGCATCGCCCGCCGTCCGCGCAGGACCTGTCAACCCCCCTCGACCCATAAACCCAACAAACCAAACTAAATAGAGT
>PLHC01000038.1 GCA_003138795.1 Granulicella sp.
CTGCTTCTTGCTTCATCGTTGCAACGCAAGCGCGATCTCATACGTAGGAATCGCTCCCTCGCGCAAAATCATCCACGAGTTTGCGCCGCCGCTCAGGTCGACAATCGTCGTCGCCACCGTACGCGCCGTCGGTCCACCATCCACAATCAGAGGAATCTTTTCGCCGAACTGTTCGCGCACGCAACCCGCATACGTGCACTCCGGCAGGCCGCGCAGATTCGCCGACGTCGCGGTAATCGGCAACCCCAGCGCGCTCACCACGGCCCTGCAGATCGCCGCCTCCGGCACGCGCAGCGCGACGTTGCCCGTATTGGCAGTCACGCGCAGCGGCAGCTTGCTCCCGGCCTTCACGACAATCGTCAGCGGCCCTGGCCAGAACCGTTCCGCCAGCTTATCGAAGGTGCTATCAATCGACCGGGCCAGCTCATACGCCTGCGCCACATCGGCGATCAGCAGCGATAGCGGCTTATGCCGCGCACGCGACTTCAACTCGTAGATATGTTCCACCGCGCGCAGGTTTACCGGATCCACTGCCAAACCATAGAACGTATCCGTCGGCAGCGCGACCACGTCGCCGCGTCGTAGCGACTCGACGACCTGCGCGATTAAATGAGGCTCCGGCTCGTCCGGATGAATGCGAAGCACTTCAGCGCTCAAGGAAAGTCTTCCCCCAAAATGACTTTATCCCATCGGCCCCCACCGCGGCGACGCCGTCGCCCTGCACAGCCCACGGCGACTCTACGCGTACACTGGGTTTCGACGGGTACACCTCGCCCACAATGACCCCAACCGCGCCCATTACGAGCAAGTCGAACGCCCGTGTCAAAGCCCTGCGTGCATCGTTCAGCGGCAAGGCGTCGCAACCCGGCGATCTCCTCGGAATCGAAGGCGAGCACCTCATCGCCGAGGCCATCCGCTCCGGCCTCACCCTGGAAACCCTCTTCATTCGCGAGGGCAGCGAGAGCGTCCTCGACCGCCCATCGCTCTCCGGCCTCGAGGCCAACAGCACCCTCACCCTCACCCGCGATGTCTTCGCCAGCGCTGTCGAAACCGCATCCCCGCAGGGCATCGCCGCAACCATCCTTCTTCGCGCACCCGAGGCGCACCCACCCCAAACGTCCAGATTGCAGCCGGACAGCATCGTTCTCATCCTCGAAAGCCTCCAGGACCCCGGCAACCTCGGCACCCTCATTCGCTCCACCGAAGCCTTCGGCGCGCAGCAGATCTTTGTCACACCCGACACCGTAAACCAGTGGAACCCCAAGGTCGTCCGCGCCTCCGCCGGCTCGGTCTTTCGCGTTCCCATCGTTCGCGCACCACTGCAACAGATCGCAGCCCAGCTCACGCAGCAGGGAACTGCAATCTACGCAGCGGTCGCGCAACAACTCAACTCCACCTCGCTGCTCGACACCCATCTCGCCCCCAACTGCGCCCTGCTGATCGGCAACGAGGGCGCAGGTCTCTCGGCCGATGCCCTCGCCCTCGCGCATCACCGCATCCGCATCCCCTGCTCCGTCGAGTCGCTCAACGCCGCCGTCGCCGGCTCCACGCTGCTCTACGAGGCCATGCGGCAGCGCTCGGAATCCCAGCGCCGACGCTTGAAGACCCAGCCTCAGCGCGCTGAATCCCAGCGAACGCAGCAGCCTCCTACTGAGGCAGTACCATGAGCCTCTTCGCGCCCGACATCACCTCCGCCAACTCCCCGCGTCAGCGCGCCCCGCTGGCCGAGCGCATGCGTCCGCGCTCGCTCGACGAGTTCTTCGGTCAGTCGCACCTGCTCGGCGCAGGGAAGCCGCTGCGGCTGCAAATCGAGCACGACGACTCCGCCTCGCTCATCTTCTGGGGCCCTCCCGGCGTGGGCAAAACCACCCTCGCCAAGATCATCGCCAACGTCACCTCCGCCAGCTTCATCGAGTTCTCCGCCGTCCTCTCCGGTATCAAGGAGATCAAGCAGGTCATGGTCGAGGCCGAAAAAGCCGCCGACTTCGGCTCCCGCACCATCCTCTTCGTCGACGAGATCCATCGCTTCAACAAGGCCCAGCAGGACGCATTCCTGCCCTACGTCGAGCGCGGCAGCATCCGCCTCATCGGCGCCACCACCGAGAATCCCTCCTTCGAGATCAACGCCGCGCTGCTCTCCCGCTGCCGCGTCTACACCCTCCGCGCCCTCGAGCAGCCTGAGATCGTCGCCCTCCTCCAGCGCGCCCTCACCGACACCGAACGTGGCCTCGGCACCCTCCACCTCTCCGCCGACGAAGGTGTTCTCGAAACCATCGCCTCCTACTCCTCCGGCGATGCGCGCAACGCCCTCAACGCCCTCGAAGTCGCTGCCAAACTAGCCGAAGGCCGTGGTGACAAGACCCTCACCAAGGCCGTCGCAGGCGAAGCGCTGCAGCAGCGCGTCCTGCTCTACGACAAGAAGGGCGAGCAGCACTACGACGTCATCTCCGCCCTGCACAAGTCCGTTCGCAACTCCGATGCCGATGCCGCACTCTACTGGCTCGGCCGAATGCTCGCCGCCGGAGAAGACGCGATGTACGTTGCCCGCCGCATCGTCCGCATGGCGGTCGAAGACATCGGCCTTGCCGCCCCCGAAGCCCTCAACCTCTGCCTCTCCGCGCGCGACGCGATGCACTTCCTCGGCTCTCCCGAGGGCGACCTCGCGCTCGCCCAGGCCGTCGTCTATCTTGCGCTCGCACCCAAATCGAACGCCGTCTACACGGCCTACGGCGCCGTCCTCTCCGACATCGAATCCCGCCCCGCCGAGCCCGTCCCTCTCCACCTGCGCAACGCCCCGACGAAGCTCATGAAGGAGCTCGACTACGGCAAGGACTACCAATACGCCCACGACGTCGAGGGCAAAGTCGCCGCCATGGAATGCCTGCCGCCCAGCCTGGCCGACCGCCGCTACTACCATCCCACCCACGAAGGCCGTGAAAAACTCCTGGCCCAGCGCATGGAAGAGATCGCCCGTTTGCGCGAAGCCAAACGGAAATAGAAGCCAACCGAAAATAAAAGACAGAAACCTACCCTCAGCGCAGCGAAGTACCCACTGTGTGCTGCCTGTGTGCTGCCTTAGCAACAGCATGCGGTCTTATCATTCGATCTGATCGACAGCCAACCAACTTCCGGGAGCTACTCGCATTCCGCCGCGATTACTGTCTTATTTTTCCTTCCACACTGGTTTACGCTTGGCCAGAAATGCGCCGACACCTTCGACCGCATCTTCCGTCGAAGCCAGCGTCGCAAACAGATCATCCATGACATCCAGCCCCTGATGATAGGGAATATCCTGCAACCGGTTCAGCCCTTCCTTGCCGATCCGCAGCGCGAGCGGACTCTTCGCCGCGAGCTTGTTCGCAAGTTCCAGCACCGCCGCTTTGAGCTCCTGCTCGGGAACCACCTTATTGACCAGACCCAGAGCCATCGCATCCGCCGCGCTGATCATGTCGCCAGTCAACACCATCTCCAGCACCTTCTTGCGTCCCAGCGTGCGCATCATCGGAGCAGCCGGTCCCAGGCAGATCAATCCCACGTTGATGGCGGTGGTGCCGAACATCGCAGTCTCCGCCGCAACCGTCAAGTCGCAGCCAAAGGCCAGGCCTGCGCCATTGGCCAGGGCATAGCCCTGCACCGATGCAATCGTCACCTTCTTCATCCGCGCCAGCGTGTGATAAAAAGCATCGATCTGGTACAGAAACTCCCGATACTCCATCTGTGTCCTGGGAACAAACTCGTTCAGCGAGATGCCGGTGCAGAAGTTCCTCCCTGCACCTTCCACGATCACGACCATCACCTCCGGATCGTCTTCCATCTCCCATAACGCAGCGTCAAGCTGCTGGGCAAAGGGAATGGTAAAGGTGTTCATCTCTTTAGGACGGTTCAGCGTAATCCACCCAAACCTTCCTTCCTTCCGTGTCTCGATCAGGTCGTACTGCATTCTTTCCTCCATGGAACTGGGTTGTACAGATACGGGTTGTACATCTCGGGGTTTCCCCCACAGTGTTTTCCAGGTACGGGTTTTCCCCGCACAGCAGGGCGCATCCAAGGTATTCCCCGGCGGACGTCCGCACAAACCCACCCGGCAGCGCGCTTCGCCTCTTGTCCTTCCGCCTCTACCCGTCTCTACCTGCCTCTACTCCGTCCCCATCGGCTTCGCGTCCTTCTCGATCGCCTTCAGCACCACATCCTTCGTCAAGAACTCCGGCAGCACATCCGCATTGGAAATCTTCCCCGGCGGATAGATCACATACGTCGGAACGCCACTCCGTCCCACCGCCGCCAGCTCCCGGGTAATCGCCGGGTCGTACTGCGTCCAGTCGGCCTTCAGCAGCTTCACATGGTTCTTCTCGAGCGCCTTCTCTACGTCCTTCGCCTTCAGCACCGCACGCTCATTCACCTGGCAACTCAAACACCACGCCGCCGTAAAGTCGATGAACACGGGATCGCCCGAAGCCCTTGCCGCCTCAAAGTTCGCCTCCGTATAGGGTTGCCACAGCAGCGTCTCGACCGGCGGTTTGCGCAGCGGCAGCGCCAGCGCGATCACAATCAGCAACACCGCGGCGGCCGCCGAGCCCCACCGTGCGGGCCACCGTCCCAGCACCCATCCCGCAATCGCCAGCACCAGGAAGCAGCTCAGCAGCCAGACCATGCGGTCGGCACCCACAGGCGTATAGAGCTGCGCATACACCCATGTCAGCCAGATGGCGGTCGCAAACAGTGGCACCGCAGTCAAGTGTTTCAGCGTCTCCATCCACGCTCCCGGCCGCGGCAGAAACCGCGTCCACTGCGGCTGCATGCTCAGCGCGAGATACGGCAGCGCGAGCCCCACGGCCAGCGCCGTAAACACCACAAACGTCAGCCACGCCGCCTGCGCCAGCGCAAAGCCCACGGCTGCTCCCATCAACGGAGCCATGCACGGCGTCGCGACCACCGTCGCCAGCACGCCCGTAAAGAAACTCCCTGCCAGCCCCCGCTTCTTTGCGAGTTCGCCGCCCGCGCTCGTCAGCGAGAGCCCCAGCTCAAACTGCCCCGCCAGGCTCAGCCCCAGGAAGAACACCAGCGCCGCCAGCACCGCCACAAACCCCGGCGACTGCAACTGGAACCCCCAGCCCAGCTCGCGCCCGCCCGCCCGCAGAATCAGCAGCGCTGCGACGATCATCCAGAAGCTCACGACGATCCCCAGCGTGTACACCAGGCCATGCGCCCGCTGCCGGCTGCGTTCCTCGTTCGACGAGTTCACCAGCGCCAGCCCCTTCAGGAACAGCACCGGAAACACGCACGGCATCAGGTTCAGCAGCAGCCCACCCAGAAACGCCAGCCCAATCGCGCTGAACGCATTCAGGTCCGGTCCGGAGCTCGTATCCGCAACCTGCCTTGCCGCGAGTGGCGGCGCGGGCACCACTCCCGGCGTCACCGTCGTGGTTACGTCATACGCCTCGGTCGAGCTCAGCTCCACCACGCCATGCAGTGTCTTCGGCAGACTCGTCGAATCCGGCGACCTCTGCAGCCAAACCTTCACCCCATCCGGCAGCGACTCAACCCGTTGATCCGCCGCATTGTCAATCTGCTCCGCGTCATACGGATAAAACTCCACATCCTCTTCATGACTGCCTGTCTTCAGCGTCACCAGAATCTGCTTCGCATCGCCAATCGCCGACACGCTCATCTGGTCCGGCAGCGGCACCGGCAGCGTCGCCAGCGC